>JBEAUF010000450.1:0-27504 GCA_041161565.1 Planctomycetota bacterium
AAAGCGTTTCCCACCCCACGCCCCGCCCGCTACCATGGACGTGTCCCGCTCCAGGAGCCCCCCATGACCGCGTTCAATGTGCCCTGTCCGGTCTGCAAAACGCAGCTGAAACTTCCCAACACCAGCCTCGTTGGCAAAAAAGCCCGTTGTCCCAAATGCGACAACCGCTTTGTGATCTCACTGCCGACCGCTCTGGAAGTTGCACCAGTCGATGACATCCCCGTGCTCCCGCTCGCCCCGCAATCCGGCCGCGGCGCCCGCTGGGTCCCGGATCAGCTTCCACAGAGTCCAGGTGTGCCTCAGCACCAGTCACCAGCGTTCTCGCTTGGCGCGGCCCCCTCAGTCGCGCCAACCCCGGAAACCTCGCCCGGGACGTTCAACTTCCCCAACCTTACTAATGCCGCTGGGACTCCAAATTCCCCTGGCATATCCAGTACCGATACAGCCACCGCCAGCAGCGTGCTCCAGCGAACCCGCGGCCGCAAACGGAGCATGTCACCCAAGACTCGTTACATGACAGCAGCCGCCGCTGCACTGCTGATCGTGACGTTCATCGTCATCGGTATCCAGGCGTTCCGCAGCCCGCCCGCAGCCACTGCGAAAAAACAACCGGTCAAAGAGAACATCGCCTATCAGCAGGAAAAAGCCGCCCAGGCAGCCTCGAATGAATCGGCCGATGACCTCAGCCCGACCAGCGGCAAACCCATTCCACTCGACTACCTCCCGTTCACACCGCACATCATTGTGCACCTCCGCCCCGAAGAACTCTGGGCCAGAGATCCCGTCAAAGCCGAATTTCTCGCCATGCTTGGTGACCTCGGCAGCTGGCTCGCAGCCCAAATCGAAGAACGCACTCGACATCTCCCCAAAGACATCGCCGAACTCACCATCGCCCTCAATTTCGGCGCTCGACTCACACCACCCGACGTGGCCATGGTTGTCCGGCTTCGCGAAAAGCCCACACATCAGGACATGGTGAAGCAGTTCGGCCGGATGCGGCCGGACCCCAATGTCGAAGTCTATGAAGCCTCCGACTACTCATACCTCGTCGTCGACTCACAAACTTTCGTCGTTGCTCCCCTGCTCATGGCCGAAGAACTGCATGAAGCCAAAAGCAGCGAAGCCACCCCCTCCCCGGACATGGAGCCCCTGCTCCAGGAATCCGATCGCACAAGACACCTCACCGTACTCTTCGACCTGCCAATTCTCGATTCCCACCGCGAAGATGCCTTCATTCCTGAACTGCAGACGGCCGCAGACAAGGTCCTGTTCTGGTTCGGTGACCAAATCGAAACCGTCTCCTTCAGCATGCACCTCGACGAGCACTGTTTCATGGAAACGCTGCTGCGGCAGACAACCAGCAGCACCCCGGTGAAGCTGCAACGATTCATGCAGGTACGACTGGATCGGCTGGCCGAAGATGTACTGGGAATGGTGCAGCAAATGGAGCCGACAACGGTCAGCTCGCGGCAAATCATCGGGCGATTTCCGGCGATGCTCCAGGCCTTCAATGTGGGCACCACGGCTCACGCCGGACCAGGCTACGCCCGACTCGTCACACTCCTGCCACGTCACGCCGCCGCCAACCTCGCCGTGGGGACTCTGCTGACATGGAACCAGTCACTGCTGACTAATTTTGAGGAAGAAACAAAGGTTACGAGTTCTGGTTCGTCGGCCGTGCCGGACAAACTGGTCGACCGCCTGAAGATGAAAGTCCTCGTCGACTTCCGCCGCACACCGCTGCAGGAAGCCTTCGGATACATCGGCGAATCCATCAAGACCGAAGTCGCCATCGACGGCGACGCACTAAAGGGCGCCGGGTTCACCCAAAACATGCCCCAGACCCTCGACCTCGGAGAAGTTACCGCTCTCGAAGCCATCGATGGCATCCTCGAAAAGTATGCTAAGGAGCGCGACCCCCTCGTCCTCATCGTCGACGAAGAAAACAAAAAACTAATCCTCAGCACCAAAGTCAAATCGGAAGCGGATGGACTGAAGCCGTTCGATACAAAGAAGAAGTGACCCGCAGACATTTGTTGGCCGCCGGCAACTAACCTGAAGTGCCAACCACGAGCCAGAATCCGCAACCTTTCAGATCACAAGGAGTTTTTTTTCGCCGCCGCAAGGTTCTCGAACGCATCCGCATCGTCCGCATCGTCAGCACAGCCGAAGCCGCTGGACCAGGGACGAACGCCTCGATCAATGCCTGTGGCCGCGCACTTCTCAGTGTCTGTGGCGGGGGATGCGGTGACGCGGTGACGCAAAAAAAGAGCTGCACCGGTGACGCCGGCCAAACCAGGCCCCAGCGTCAGCCAGAGGGCCTCGTTTGCGGAAACGATCCCCGAAAAACAGGGGGCAGGCGGTAGACCAATTCGCCGGTCTTAGTGATCGCAAAGGCTACGTTGATGAGAACGGCCCAAACAGTTCTACCGGCCGAGCCACACGTCCAGAACCCGCTGGAGGGATCTCACTTGCAGGGACTGTCCCCGAACCTGAGAGGGCAGGTGCTGGATCTGCTTAACGATTGCACGGTTTGTAATGGCGACACCGAACTGAACGATTCCAACGGTTCTACCGATCGCCAAACCCAGCCAGAACCCACAGCTGGGGCCAAAATTGCTGGGACTGTCCCTGAACCTGAGAGGGCAGGTGCTGGATCTGCTTAACGATTGCACGGTTTGTAACGGTGACACAGAAATGAACGATTCCAGCGGTTCTACCGATCGCCAAACCCAGCCAGAACCCACAGCTGGGGCCAAAATTGCTGGGACTGTCCCTGACCGGCCTGGGTAAAGCGGTGGGGGAATTTATCGATTGCAGAGATTACAACGGTTACCGTAATTGCAGTGGTGGCGGCATTGGTGGGGGTTGTGGTGATGGGGCCGGATTGCAGGGGCGCGAAGAAAATCACCGGGCGATAAGCTGCGTTCCGCGGTCTCTGGTTTCCATTTGCAATTCGACCGCGGAACGCGGTACATTTTCGGTTCGGCCCTCCTCCCTATGCCCGCCTTCCTATTCCCGCCTTCCTGACCCCGCCTTCTCCGGAGAATCCTGCCATGCTTCGCCAGCGCGCAAAATTCGCGCGAACACTCCGTCGCCGTCATGCTGCTCGCGCTGGCATCCTGCACTTACCGTGGCTGGTCATCAAATACCTGTTGGCCCCGCCGCAGCTTGTGGCTGGTGAAAGTCATCGGGTGTCTTCGGCTGTCCTGCTGAACACGACAGTGTCGATATCGGAACTGAAACGAGCCATTGCGGCTGTAATCAACGTTTGTAGCCCATTCAAACGTTTTTCTTCTCTGACGCCGGTGTCCGCAATGGAGAGCCGTGGAATTGTCGTCGGTGGAGCGATCGCCACGGTGAACTACCAAAATCGAAGCTGTTTAGCCAACAGCTGACCGTCGCCTGCAGAAAGCCACCTATGCTCGATATCACTGGTTCAAAAACTGCTTCCTACTGTGACGGTCGCAGTCGTCGGCAATTTCTTCGACTTGGCGGCCTGGCGCTTGGCGGCATATCTTTGCCGCAGCTTATTGCAGCGCAGTCGGGTGTTCCGGCGGCCCGTGGTCGGGTGCTGGCGCATAAATCGGTGATTATGATTTATCTTTCCGGCGGGCCGTCTCATCAGGACATGTACGACCTGAAGATGGACGCTCCTCCGGAGATTCGCGGATCTTTCAAGCCGATCGCCACGAATGTTCCGGGGATCGACATTTGTGAGCACATGCCGCGGCTGGCGACGGTGATGGACAAGGCCGTGATTATTCGTTCGCTGCACGGTTGTCCGGATCAGCACGCTTCGGACCTGTGCCTCAGCGGCTATCCGATCGGGGCTCGGGGTCGGCAGGACAATCATCCTTCGCTGGGATCTGCTGTCTCGCGTCTGCTTGGCCCTGCTGATCCTGCCGTACCTCCCTTCGTCGGGCTGACCATCAGGACTCGGCACGCTCCTTACAGCAACCCAGGTCTGCCAGGTTTTCTGGGGACGGCGCATGCGGCTTTTCAGCCGGAGGGGCAGGGCATGGCTGACATGCGGCTGACGGGCATTTCGCTGGACGAGCTTCGCAATCGCCGCGATCTGCTGCAGAGCTTTGACCGTTTTCGCCGCACCGCCGACGCTGTCGCGCAGTTCCGCGGCGTGGACGCGCTCACGCAGAAGGCTTTTGATGTACTCACCTCCAGCCGTCTCGTGGAAGCTCTGGATCTCGATCGCGAGGACGCGGCTGTCCGAGACCGCTACGGTCGCGGCAGTGCCGAGCCCGCCTTTGGCGAAGACGCCGGCCCGCACTGGATGGATCAGTTTCTGACGGCTCGTCGGCTGGTGGAAGCCGGCGTGCGTTGTGTGACGCTGTCCTTTGGCAGCTGGGATCGGCATGGGGCGAATTTTGATCGGCTCCCGATCCAGCTGGCGAGGTTCGATCAGGGCATCACAGCACTCATTGAAGACCTGCACCGACGCGACCTGCAGGACGACGTGAGCGTGGTGGCGTGGGGCGAATTCGGCCGTACTCCGCGGATTAACAAGGACGCTGGCCGCGATCACTGGCCCCAGGTTTCCTGCTGCCTGCTTGCCGGAGGCGGCATGCGGACCGGTCAGGTTATTGGTTCCACAAATCGACTTGGCGAAGTCCCGCAGGACCGACCGGTGCATTATCAGGAGGTCTTTGCTACTCTGTACCAGCGTCTGGGTATCGACCCATCCACAGCTACGATCCCGGACCAGGCTGGTCGCCCGCAGTACCTGCTGGATCAGCGGGAGCCGATTCGCGAATTGATCTAGCCCCCATCCCCATCCGGAATCACTCCGATGCCCAACCCATTCCTCGACAACATTGCGCATGTCACCCGCCGGGCGATTTTGGGGTCAGCCGCTGGCGGCGTGGGTCGAGCGGCACTGGCTTCGCTGCTGCTGCGTGATTCCACGGCGGCCGGGGGGGCGGCGGCATCGGCCGCCGCTGCGGACCGTGGTCTGTCTGGTTTCCCGACCTTCGTCCCGAGGGCTCGTCGCGTTGTGATGCTTTGGCAGGGCGGCGGTCCTTCCCACGTGGATCTGTTCGACGAAAAGCCAGCGATGCGGGAGCTTGCAGGAAAGGACATCCCCGATTCCATTCGCGGCACGACTCGACTTTCCACCATGTCGTCCGGCTATGCTCGCTGGCCCTGCCTTCCGGCCATTCGGCCCTTCCGCACATGGGGTGAATGCGGGATGCGTCTGAGTGAAATGCTGCCGTCAATCGGAGCACTTGCGGACGAGCTCTGCCTCGTTCGGAGCATGAAAACCGAGGCCGTCAATCACGCTCCGGGGGTGACATTTTTCCTGACAGGCTCCCAGATACCGGGCCGTCCCAGTATGGGGGCGTGGATGTCTTACGGGCTGGGCTGCGAAACCGAAAACCTGCCGGCTTTCGTGGTGATGACATCCAGCGACAAAGGCAAAACCTGCGGCCAGTTATTCTTCGACTACTACTGGGGTGCTGGTTTTCTGCCCAGTCGTTTTCAGGGCGTGCGATTCCGCAACACCGGGGATCCTGTCCCCTACCTGAGCAACCCGGCCGGTATGTCTCGCGAATCCCGTCGCCTGATGCTCGACGACATCGCCGCCATAAACCGCGGTCATCTTGAAGACTATGGGGACCCCGAAACGGAAACTCGCATCGCTCAGTACGAAATGGCATTTCGGATGCAGAGCAGTGTGCCGGAGCTCATGGATTTCTCCGGGGAGACACAGGCTGTTGTCGACCGTTACGGCCCGGATGCGCTGGCCAAGGGCACTTTCGCCAACAACTGTCTTGTCGCCCGCAGACTTCTCGAACGCGGCGTCCGCTTTGTGCAGCTGATGCATGCTGGATGGGATCAGCATGGCAACCTGCATACGCAGCTGGCGGAGCAGTGCCGCGACACCGAAGGTCCCGCAGCCGCTCTTATTCAGGATCTGAAAGAACGCGGCATGCTTGAAGACACGCTTGTGATCTGGGCCTGCGAATTCGGGCGCACGCCATTTGGTCAGGGGGATCCGGTCAACCCGAGGGGCCGCGACCACTTTGGCCGTGCCTTCAGCTGGTGGCTGGCCGGCGGCGGTGTGAAACCAGGAACGGTTTACGGGGAAACGGACGATTTCGCATGGAATATTACGAAGGACCCGGTCCACGTGCATGACATGCAGGCGACCATTCTGCATCTGTGCGGCATCGACCATACGCGACTCACATTCCGCTACCAGGGCCGCCAGTATCGCCTGACGGACATTCACGGAGAAGTCATCCGCGGCGTGCTTAGAGACGGCTGACTGTCAGTAGATCGACGGCGGAGGTGGCTGACTGCCGTCGTAATGCAGGAAACGAAAATCACAGCCTTCGTGCGCCTGCGTGGTCTGTTCCTGAAAGAGTTTCCCGTAGCCGCGGGTGAACACCGGAGCGGGCTGTTGCCAGAGACTGCGACGTCGAGCCAGCTCGGCTTCGGGCACATTCAGTTGCAGTCGCCGACCAGCAGTATCAAGCGTGATCAGATCTCCGTTCTGCACAAGGGCCAGCGGTCCTCCGATAAAGGATTCCGGAGACACGTGCAGCACGCACGCTCCGTAACTGGTTCCACTCATCCGAGCATCGCTGATTCGCAGCATATCTCGCACGCCCTGCTGGAGCAGGTATTTGGGAATTGGCAGCATACCCCATTCCGGAATCCCCGGCGCTCCCACCGGTCCAGCGTTCTGCAGGACGATCACGTGATTGCGTGTGAGTCCCAGTGCAGGGTCATCGATGCGAGCTTTGAGGTCGGGGTAATTGTGAAACACGGCAGCCGGCCCAGTGTGCTGAAGCAAATCAGCCTCCGCGGCGGCTGGCTTTATCACGCAGCCGTCCGGGGCGAGATTTCCGCGAAGTACAGCGAGACTGCCGGTGGCGCAAACGGGATTGTCCCGCCGCCGAATCACGTCCTCGTTCCAGATCTGTGCATCCTGAAAGGCTGCCTGCAGGGGTCGGAATTCGACCGTCTGAGCGTCTAAGTGGAGCAGATCGGGGATTTGTGCGAGAAGTGCGTTCAGGCCGCCGGCATCAAAGAAGTCGGCCATCACCCAGCGACCGGTTGGGCGAAGATTGGCAAGTACCGGCGTGCGTTGGGAGATTCGATCGAAATCCTCCAGCGCCAGCTGAACACTGCAACGACCGGCGAGTGCCATGAGGTGCACAATGGCGTTGGTGGATCCGCCAATTGCCATCAGCACAGTGATGGCATTTTCGAACGCCGCACGGGTCAGAATCTGCGAAGGCCGCAAATCATGCCACGCCAGTTCCACTGCCGCTCTGCCGGTCGCGCTGGCCATGCGTGCGTGCCCGGAATGGGTAGCCGGGAGCGAACTGGCGCCGGACAGCGTCATGCCCATCGCCTCTGCAATCGCCGTCATCGTCGACGCTGTACCCATCGTCATGCAGTGACCGGGGGAAGCCGCGATGTGATCTTCCAGCTGACACCATGCTTCGCAGGACAACCTCCCCGCTCCACGTTCGGCCCAGAAACGCCAGACATCCGTTCCGCTCGCCAGCTGTTCACCGTGCCACGATGTGCGATTCATCGGGCCGCCCGGCATCACGATGCAGGGCACGTCGGCACTGAGAGCCCCCATGAGCATGGCCGGAGTGGTCTTGTCGCAACCTGCCATGAGCACTGCAGCGTCAAGCGGATACGTACGCAGCACTTCTTCCGTTTCCATCGCCAGAAAATTGCGATAGTACATCGAGGTTGGCTTCATGAAGGTCTCACTGACCCCCATCACCGGAATCTCCACCGGGAAGCCACCCGCCTGCCAAACTCCCCGCTTAATATCTTCCGCACGCTGCCGGAAATGGGCATGGCAGGAAATCAGGTCATTCCACGTATTCAGGATCCCCACCACCGGCTTGCCTGCGAACTCTTCCGTGGCAAAACCTGCCTGCTTCTGCCGCGAACGATGCCCAAACGACCGCAGGTCGTCCGGGCCCAGATAACGGTAACTGCGGAGCTGTTCAGGGGTGAGTCGAGGATTCATGGGAGCCGAGCTGAAAAGTGGATGCGAACGCTGTTGGATACCTGCGATAAAGAATACTGCATCCGCGGCTGCAAGGCAAAACACCGTGTAGTAACCCGGCGGTGAAGGCCTGCTCCGATGAATCAAAGAAACCACAACTCAGTCGTGGCTCTCTGCAGACGCCGCCCGGGGCAGCACAATTCGAGATGTTGAACCCGGACCTCGCCGGATCTGAATCCGAGTGGTGATCGCGTCCTGCATGCGTTCCACGTGGGTGATAATTCCGACCTTACGCCCCTGACTCTGCAGGTGATTAAGGGCGTTCATCGCCACTTCCAGCGTATCCTCGTCAAGACTGCCGAAGCCTTCGTCAATGAACAGCGATTCGATGCGAAGTCGGCTGGAGGTCAGCGACGCGAGCCCGAGTGCAAGGGCCAGTGAAACGAGAAAGGTTTCGCCGCCGGAAAGCGAGTGCACGGACCGCAGTTCGTCGCCCAGATCCTGGTCGATGACAGCCAGATTCAGGGAATCACCAAGACGTTCAAGGCGATAGCGACGGGCAAGTTCCCGCAGCTGGACATTGGCGTGCTGCAGGAGCAGATCGAGTGTGTATCTCTGAGCCATGAGCGTGAAGGTTTTACCGTCGGCGGAGCCAATCAGCTGATTAAGTTCCAGCCATGGTTTGGCTGCCAGTTCAGCAGCGGTGATCCTTCCGTCGAGCTCGAGGTTTTTGCCTCTGGTGTCATCGTCCTTCTGGAGTATCAGACGGGCATCCTGTCGTTCGGCTTCGGCGTTTTCCACGCGCTGCCTCTGAACCTCGATTGCTTCAAGCACCGCGGCTTCATCTCTGTCGTCCGTGCGTTGCCGCAGGTATTCATCAAGACGCTGCCTGCAGGAATTGCTTTCACCGGCTGCTGCGTTGACTTCGCTGCTGAACTTGTCGAGAGCGCGGCGCTCGTCTTCAATCCAGTCGCTGTCGTGAGTCAGGAGTTGTCGAAGTTCCGTAAGCGCCTGATCCAGCCCGGAGTCCGGCGAGAATTTCCCAAGCCAGGTATTCAGGGTACTGCGGGCAGTCGTTTCCGCCTGGGTTTCGGATTCAAGCTGATGCTGCAGCGTCTGATACTGAGTTGCGGCGGCAGTCCGAGCCTTATCAGCTTCGCTGCGAACAATCGCTGCGTCGTCAAGTTTTTTCCGCGCGGATTGCTCGCGGTTTTCGATTGTCTGCCGAAACTGTTCGGCGGATTGTGCTCCCAGCAACTGCTGGAGCTGTTGCTGCAGATGATTGAGATCCTGCTGGGCATCCCCGTATTCCTGCTGATGCTGCAGCCACGCTTTCTCTGCCAGCTGAAGATCCTTGAGCAGCTCCGGGATTTGCGATTCGGGCTGGCGGAGGCTTTGTGTTGCATCAGCCAGCTGTTCCCTGAGGTTCCGGAGCTGCGCAAACTTTTCCTGCAGCTGACGGCGAAACTCTGCCGAATCCGCCATGAACTCCGCGCGTGCATCCGGCAACGCGGACCAGAGCGATTCAAGAACATTCTCAGCCACTGTTCGTCCCTCGATTCGCTCATGAAGCAGGGATTTCCAGGTGTCCGCCTGCTGCTGGACTGAGGCAGCGGCGGCAGAGAGTCCGACGTGCTCCTGGGCCCGCTGTTGCAGGGATTCCTGCAGCCGACTGCATTCCCCCTGCAGTTCAACAATCTGGCGTCCCAGCACGGCGACATGACCGAGGCTTTCCGCGAGTCTCCGCAGTTCGTTACTGATTCCGTCAGCTGCTTCCTGCGTGCGCTGCAGGCGTGATTCCGCAGGCAGTGCAAGGATTTCTGCAACGATCGGCTTGTCCTGGTTTTCAAACAGAAATCGTTCGGCTTCGGCTGCTTTCGCTGAAATTTGCTGCTGCAGTGATTGCAGCTGTGTGAGTCTCAGCTGCACCGTGACCCGTAATGTATCGAGCTCTCCGCGGAGCTTTTCATGATCTGCCTGATTCGCCCTGGCAATGGCTCTGGCAGATTGCAGGACATCGACTTCGAGGTCTGATGGATCATTTGCAAAAGGATGTTCCGTGGCCCCGCAAACCGGGCATTTCTGTCCCTGCTCCAGCGTGGTCCGCAGTCGTTTTGCATGATCATCGAAAGCATTGCTCAGATGAGTCACGGCGAGGGCGGAACCATTGCGTTGCAACGCAGCTGCGGACTCGAGGGGTATCAGGTCGCTGATCCGCTGTTCATCGTGCTGCTGTGCGAGAGTTTCCGTACCTTGTCTCTGCTTCAGCTCTTCGAGGCCGCGGTTGAGCTGATCCCAGCTTTCCAGCTGACTCAGCAGCCTGCTCAGACAGCGTTGGTTTGCCAACAGCTCCGCCTCTGTTCTGCGCAGTTGCTCCCCGTCGAGCTCATGGCGTTGTGACTCGAGCTCTTTCAACTGTTGCCTGCGCTGCTCAAGGTCGGTTTCCAGCACGCGGCTGGCAGCGAGGAACGCATCAAGTTTTTTCTGCTCCTGGTCCACTGCGGTCGCCGATTTCTCTACGCTTTCCCTGGCGTTGCGTTCCTGACTGATGGCCGTTTCAAGCGTTTGCAGGCAGCTGATCCAGAGGCCTGCTTCGGTCGCGAACTCGTCCAGACATTGCAGCGTCTGCAGTTTCTGTGCTGTGTCGTCCCTGCGTTTTGATTCATCCTCGATTGCCTGCTCACACGCCACTTTCCTGGCCTTCAGCTGGTCGAATCGTTCGCGGGCGTTTTCAAGGCGTCCCAGTGCACCACTGAGAGCGCGTTCAGCCGGCTGAATCCGCAGCAGCACGGAGCTTGCGGCTTCCAGCTTCCGCCAATCGGCTTTCTGCGTTTCCAGAAGTTCCTCGAGAGCAGTCCGGGCGCGACCTTCCGCCTGCTGTGATTCAGTCAGGTGTTTGTCTGCAGCTTCCCGCCGTTCAGCGGCCGATGATGCTTTTTTTTCGGTCTCTGCTCGTCGTTCCTGAGAGTCCACTAATGCCGAATGCAGGGCCCGAGCCTCGCGTTGTGCCAGTTCGATGCGAGACAGTTGCCTGCGGCGAGGTTCTGCGGCATCACTGGCTCTCCGGGCCTCCTGATGCCGCTTTTCGGCCGCTGTCAGAGCCGCATGCCGCCTGGCATATTCCTCATGCCAGCGTTTCAGTTCCTGCAGTTGTTCGAGGTCGCGACTGACCTGCATGTAGTTCGCTTCCGCTTTTTGCTGTCGTTCCTCCGCCGCAGCGCGTTCCGGCTCCGCCAGTGGCACCTGCCCCCTGCGCTGATTCTGCAATTCCGCGACACTTGCCTTTTCCGCCGAGGCGCGTTTGAACACAGCCTGTGAAATTGCGCGGAACTGATGTGTACCGGTGAGGGCTTCGAGGATCTCCATGCGTTCCTCGTCCTTTGACCGCAGGAACGTGGCGAATTCGTTCTGCGCGAGCAGCACGGCTCGGGTGAACTGTTCGAACTTCAACCCGATCCGCTGTTCGATGGCCTCGAGCACCGCTGTCTTTTTTCCCCCACAGACCTGTTCGCCCTCCTGACCGTCGCGAACGTCTCCCCTGAACAGGGCCATCTCCACGGGCTGCAGCTGGCCGGTAATTTTCCTCCTTGCCCTGCGGACGCTCCAGCGGGCTGTCAGCGTCTGGCCGTCGGTGCTGAGGAAGGCGACTTCAGCGGATCCCTCAACGGCACCTCGTCGCAGCAGGCTGCGGGAGTCCTGCTGGGAGACACCATCCACCTGTTCACCGCTGGCGGGCGCCTGTTTCAACCGCGGCGTTTTGTCATAGAGCGCAAGGCACATGGCATCCAGCAGAGTGCTCTTGCCGGAACCCGTGGGACCGATGATTGCAAACAAACCCGCAGAACGCAGGGGTTCAGTGGTGAAGTCCACTGTCTGTCGGCCATTCAATGAAGCGAGGTTCTCAACCGTGATTCGCAGAATCCTCATGAAACAACTCCTTCACTCAGCAGCACTTCACGGAAGGCCAGTAGCAGGGGAAGATCCGGTTCGCGCCCGTAGCGATTCCGGAACTCCTTCATCAGTACATCCTCCGGCTGCAGACTACTGAGATCAGCCGTGGGCTGATCCGCCGAATTTGCGGTGGCGGCATCAAACTGGACAGCTTTTTGTGTGGGGGTCTGGACGAGTCTGACCGGACAACCTTCGAGGGCCTGTTCGATTTTCTGACGGCGGCCGGGGTCCGGACCGGTTTCCAGCACCTGCACGCGAAGAAATGGCTGCTGTTCGGGAGGCGCGGGGGGCAGTGACCTGAGTTCCGGTAAACGCAGCAACAGCCGGTCCAGTTCTTCAGCCCCTCGTTCGGGAATCGTCATCAGCGGCACACTTCGAGGCACGGGCAGTGGTTCGACAGTCACCAGTTGTCGGCCTGAGAATTCCAGCCGCAGGACCTGATGCTGATAATCACTTTCCGTGAATGACAGCGGAATCGGGCTGCCGCAGTAACGCACACGACCGTCCCTGAAGGACTGAGCACGGTGCAGGTGTCCGAGTGCGGTGTAGGCAAGTTCGGCGGGGAAAATATCCGGGGCCACAGCTTCGGAATGTCCGATCACCAGCCGCCGTTCGGAATCGGTGGTTTCGAGTCCTCCGGCGACGTGGCAGTGTCCCATGGCGATGATGGCGGCTTCCGGAGCAATCTTGTCACGCTGCTGAACGGCATAATCAACAGCCTGACGATAGGCCGCGCGAATACCATCCAGCCACGGATCGGCAGCATGGGGTACAGGCGGAACATCGGCCGGTCGCAGAAACGGCATGGCCACCACGAAGGCTTCCACATCACCGGAACGTCCCCGCACCGGAATTAACAATCGCTCCAGATCCAGCCCGGGCGCGTCGGGTTTAAGCGGTGTGCCGACGACATGAATGCGGAACGATTCCAGCAGCCCGGCGGGAGCTTCCAGACGTCCCCCCGCGTCATGATTGCCGGCCGTGATGATCAGTTGAAGATCCGGCTGCACGGCGCGTGCGCGAGCAAGGAAGGAGTAGAACAGTTTCTGTGCGGCGGCGGATGGGTGAATCGTGTCGAAAACATCACCCGCCAGCAACAAAGCCTGCGGCTGATGGCGCTGCAGCTGAATCAGCAGCCAGTCGATGAAGGCGGAGTGTTCGAACTCACGACTGAAGCCAAAGAAGGCCTGGCCAAGATGCCAGTCTGCCGTGTGCAGGATGGTGAGCATTTCGGGGAGCATCCAGGGTCAACAGTGGGGGAGGGCTGGAAGCGGCATTTTGACAGGACTGGGGAAAAACGGGAAGCCGCCGGCCGGGCGAACGAAGTTGCTTTGTCAGACTCACCGCCAGCCGGGCCGGGTACGGCCTGTGTTTCTGCAACTCCCCGGCAAACAGCCAGCAGACAATGGCGCGACCAACCTGGCCCGCGAGGGGACAGGGACGCGCGAAGATGAGCAGGTTTGTTGATCCCGAAGGGATCCTAAGCGGCGCGCACCGTACGGCAGCGTCGCGGGAGGCGAACCTGAAAGGTGCTTCCCTGCCCGGCACCGGCACTCACAGGGGTGACTGTGCCACCATGATCTTCCACAATTCGATGCGTAATGCTCAGGCCCAGCCCCGTGCCCTGTCCCTGCTCGCGGCTGGTGAAAAACGGGTCGAACACATGCTGCAGTGTTTCCTGATCCATTCCGCATCCATCGTCAGACACACTCAGAACGACATTATCCACCTGCTCCACCAGGCGGATGGTGACAAGTCCTCCGGTATCCGTGGCCTGGAGAGCATTGGCCACGAGGTTCAGGATCACCTGTTTGATCTGTGACGGAATCACTTCCGCGGTCACAGTGCCAGCACAATCAAACTCGATGCAGCGGTCACTGAAACGCCCCAGGTGCCGTACCATGGAGAGCACTTCCTGAACGAGTTCAGCGATGTTTGTGATGATGTGCAGCCCGCGTTCGCCGCGTGAGAAGTCCAGCAGTCGGGCGGTGATATCACCGCAGCGACGGGATTCGCGGCGAATCATGGCGACTCGCTCCAGCAGTTCCTGCCCCTCAGACGTCTGCAGATCCACCTGGTCGCTCAGTCGCATTTCGAGCGAGTCCGCAGCAAGACTGATGGCCATCAGGGGGTTGTTGATTTCATGAGCAACTCCAGCGGCGAGGAAACCGACATTAGCGAGCCGTTGTGAGCGCATCAGTTGCTCGCTGCGTTCCCGGACTTTTTCCTGCAGATCCTCCTCACTCTGCTGAAATCGAGCTGCCATGCAGTTGACGCCGGCGACGAGGTCTGAAAATTCGTCCTGCCAGCGTGAAGCCATCGGCAGGCGCCAGGCAGTATCTCCATCAGCAATCCGGGTGCAGCCGCTGGCGATTTCGCGAATCGGCCGGGAGATCCACTGCATGGCCGCCAGCAGTGCCATTGACACGCAGCACATCCCAACCACGGCGGCCCAGAAGATATACTGAATGAGTGACGCGGAATGCTGTTTTTCCCGCTGATAAGTGTCCAGCAGCCAGTTACGGGTCCTCCAGGCAAGGAGTTGATCAAGGGACTTCTGCATGCGTGTCGCGGTCAACGAGGCGCGATACTGGAGTTCAAGGAATTCCGTGCGCGACTGGGGCGAGTCTGCAGGTCTGATTCCGCCACCCAGCTGTTTGAGCGACTGCAGCTCGTGATAGATGCGATCCAGCCGGCTGACAGCCTGCCGCCGTTCTGCGAGTGCCTTTTCGCCGGAGAGTGGGAGTTTTTCGGTGCGTCGACGCAATTCCCCCAGTTCTTTTTCTGCGAGGGCCACGGATTTGAGATAGAGCGTCTGCATCTCAGTTGCGGCGGCCGCATGACGAATATCCAGGGGTCCACTGAGTGCTTCGGGGATCCGGCTGATGAAACGGCTGAGCTGTTCCGGATTGGGACTTTGGTTCAGCACAAAGTCCAGATCGCGGACGGCCGCCTGATGCCAGTACAGACTGATTACGCCCGCTCCGGCCACGATCAGCGTGGACAGGAGCGCCAGTGAGAAAAGGGTTACGAGACGCCTGCGAATGCTGCGAACCAGAAACACGTCGACCTCCCTGTCGAACCGCCGGGGGCTGCAATTCCGCCCGGGAGTTTAACAGGGAGGTCGAAAGATGGCCAGACCGGCTGTTTCTGCCGGTTAATCCTCTGCTTTGCTGCCATCTCCGCACATTTTCACGATTCGCGGATCAAAACGGGCAATCGGTTCCACCAGATCTGCCTGCTCCGCCATCACCTGTTGAATGTCCTTATAAACGCCGGGGACTTCATCCGCCCCAGCTGAAAGAACACGGATCCCGCGGGCCTCCAGCGATTTCTGGACGGAACGAAAATTAAAGGTTTGCTGAGCCTGCGTGCGGGACATGACTCGCCCCGCCCCGTGCGAAGCAGAATTCAGGCTCTCCGGATTCCCCAGCCCCCTCACCACATAGGCCGGTGAACCCATCGAACCAGGAATTACCCCCAGAACACCCCTGCCGGCCGGAGTTGCCCCCTTGCGATGTACGTACACGTCCTTACCACCATGCTGCTCCAGCCACGCAAAGTTGTGATGATTTTCAACCGTCTCGATGACCCGAGCTCCAAGGAGATGCGAAACCAGTCGGTGGATCACAGCGTGATTCGCCGCAGCGTAATCGCCCATCAAATTCATCGCCGCAAAGTACTCCTGGCCGGCTTCGGTATCCATATCGAGCCATGCCAGCCGGTCGAGGTGCTGGTATCGCCGGGGCAGCTGCTGCCGCGCGATGGCCGAATATGTCGAACATACGGCCGCACCCACACCCCGGCTGCCGCTGTGGCTGAGCAGTGCCACGTAGCTTCCCGGGGCTACCGAGAAGTTCGGGTCAGCCTCGTTCACCGTGAGCACTCCAAATTCGACGAAATGATTGCCGGAACCGGATGTCCCCAGCTGCCGCCGAGCGCGATCGAAGTGTTCCCGGGTGATCCGGGTGATTGTCCAGTCGCGGTCGAGCACTTCGTGGTGCTGGGGTTTCGAGTGTTCTGATCCCACACCGAACCGTGTGCCATTTTCGAGAGCTGCCCGGTAACGCTCGAACGTCCGATCCAGCGACTCCACCGGCAGGTCCAGCACAGAAAGCTTCATGCGGCAGGCGATGTCAACACCCACCGCGTAAGGCACGATGGCGCCTTCAGTGGCAAGCACCCCGCCGATCGGCAGTCCGTAGCCAACATGGGCGTCCGGCATGAGTGCAGCTCCCACGGCACTGGGAATCTGACAGGCATTGTCCATCTGCTGGAAGGCCTGAGCGTCAATGAGTGACCCCCACGTGCGGTATTTGAGAGGTTCGGCGGGCGGCCGAGGGTCTGCGGAGTCGGCGAGCAGTTCCTTTGCGAGGCTGTCGAGAATGGGGTCACCAAGAAACAACCGCGGGGCTTCAGCAACCTTCTGCAGCCGTCCGGAGATGGATTTGCGGTCGAAATCCGGGAGCTTTGCCAGTTGCTGTACGGCCTGAATGGCCGTATTGGCGGCGAAACGCGGGATCCCGATCTTTTCCAATTGACGAGCGTTCATGTTCGTGTTTCCGCAGGGTGAAGCAGGGCCCTTCGACGAGGCCCAGGTGAGACATGACACAGCGGGCAGCGGGGAGGTTCGGTCCTGCGGGGGTTGGTGAGCATCCGAGGAGCTCCGGGCTGCAGCATCGGAACTCTGACCATACCCCCACGGGAGATTTTAATCAGTTCCGGTGGTTTTGGGTGTAGTGGCTTTGGCCACTGGCGAAGTGCGGTGGATTGACATGCCCAATTCGCTGGCGGACTGCGGTCGCGACGAGGGTGGCGGCGGCGGCTTCGGACGCAGTCGGCAGGTGTTGCGGCGAGCTGCACCGGGGTTGCACGGAAAGCCGGTGGGGCAAGGCGTGCGTTTCCGGCAGGAAGACGGGCTTTCGCAAACCTGGCCCGTTTTCGCGGTTGGTGCATTGCCACCCTCGGTTTCCGGGTCCGAGTTTATCCGAAGTGCTTGACCCCCACCCGGGCTCAGCTAAAATTGCCCGACGCGGAATGGGCGATTCAGGATCGAATTGTCCGGCGTTGCGGCAAAAGATCGCTCCTGAATGGGTTCCGATTGCCGTGCGGTGCATATCAGCGGTGGCAGCCACACGATGGGCTCCTGCTGTTTCCATAAGTTCTCGTTGAGCGCCTGGTTGTGTTTCCTGATCTGGCAGAACAAGCCCCTGGCGGCACAAGGGGGGCTGTTGGCCCTGTGTGGCGATTCCGTTCGGTGTGGTGTTGTGGTTTGCTGGGTAACTGCGTCTGCAGACCGGGCAGAAGCATTAAAAGATATTGAACCGGAAAATTGAGGGGACACCTTCGTGCAGGCTGCTGGTGACGATTTCAAGCAGCTCGTCCGTTCCAGCACCAATCTGGTGGATCTGGTATCCGACACAGTCACCCTGAAGCCGCTGCACGGTGGCCGCAGTTACGTGGGATTGTGTCCCTTTCACGAGGATCACAATCCGTCGTTCAATGTGTATCCTGATCGGCAGTCTTACAGGTGTTGGGTTTGTGACGAAGGAGGGGACTGTTTCAGCTGGGTGATGAAGATCGAGAAAGTGTCCTTCCCGGAGGCTCTGGAGAGCCTTGCAAAGAGGGCGCGTCTGGAAATTCCCCGCCGCACCGCGCAGTCTGATGTTCCTTCAGGTCCTGGCCGTGGCGAGGCCCTGGAGGTTGCGGAGTGGGCAGCAAATCTGATGCATCAGGCGCTGCGGACTTCTCCGGTTGCTCAGGCAGCCAGAGAGTACGTGGCGAAGCGACGGCTGACTGACGAAACAGTGCGAAACTTCCGCCTGGGTTACCATCCGGACGATCGTTACTGGCTGCAGGAAAAAGCGCGTGGCCGCTTTTCAACTGCTCAACTGGTCGCAGCGGGCATCATTCGCCCGCGGGACGGCGGTCAGGGACACTCTCCGATGGATCTGGCGGATCGTCTGGTCTTTCCTGTTTTTGACGAGAAGGGACGGGTTGTTGCATTTGGTGGACGAGTGCTGCCGGGTCGCAACGATCAGAACCGGGGAAAGTACTGGAACAGCTGGGAATCATCCATCTTTCAAAAACGGAGGACGACGTTCGCGTTTGACAAAGCTCGCGAAACGATCCGCCGACAGAAGGTGGCGATTGTCGTCGAGGGCTACATGGACTGCATTGCCTGCCACCAGGCGGGTGTGACCAGTGCCATCGCAACTCTGGGAACCGCGTTGACTGAAGATCATGTGCGATTTTTGCGACGATTTGCTGAACGTGTGGTGCTTGTTTACGACAGTGATGACGCCGGGCAACGCGCGGCAGAACGGTCAATTTCGCAATTCCTTGCCCAGGATCTTGATCTCCGAATTCTGAATGTGCCGTCCGGGAAGGATCCGGCGGACTACCTTGAGGACCATACTCGTGAGGAATTCCTGAAGCTGACTGAGTCAGCTCTGGAAGCGTGGGATTACAAGCTGCAGGCAGTGATGAAGCGGTCCGGCACCGACTCCATCGCCGCCCGCCAGCAGGTGCTCACACAAATGCTCGACTTCCTGAACTCCGCCCCCGGGCTGGCAGGGACGGTGCGTGAAGACCTGATTCTGCGCACCGTCTGCTGGAAGGTTCAGGTGGACGAAAGAATTGCCCGCCAGCAGCTGTCAGAACTGCGGCAGGCAGCTCGCAAAAAACTTCAGCTCCGAACACCCTCTGAACCACCCGAAAAAACAACACAGGTCCGTTCTGCCCCTGCAACCACTCCCACTTCCACACCTGCTGCAATTCGCAAAGCCGAACGTGATCTGCTCGAAATCATCCTCACCTGTCCCGAAACCATCGATTTAATCCGCCACCACATTGGCCCTGATGACTTTTCTGACACGCGCCACCGACAACTCCTCGAACTGTGCATTGATCTCTGGAAGGAAGAAGGTGAACTCCCGGAAACCGCTCGCCTCATCAGTGCCGCCGACTCCGACACCGCTCTGCTCAGCCTGATCAACGCCGTACTCGATTCTGCAGAAGATAAAGGCATCTTTCGACTGATGGCAGAAGGCCGCGATCCCTCCGCAGTCCCGGATTCCTCGCCCGTCTACCTCGAAAATGTCCTCGCACCACTCCTTGAACATCGCGAACAGCATCTCCGACAGACATCCCGTCAGCTCATGGCTCAAACTGGCAAGTCCCGAAACGAACTCGACGAAGACACCCGCAACGCGCTGAAAAGACTTCACCAGTTCCGACAAAACCAGATGGGGCATCCAACGACCCCAAAATAATCATTTTCCGGTTGCATCCGGATTTTCCTGTCCTTTATTCCCTGACTCACTTCACTTTCCTTCACCGCAACCAACCAAAAACCGAACTTCCACCGCCGGCTCATTTGCCCGGCGTTGTTCAGAGAGCTTCCCGGAGCATTCGCCATGCAGTGTCTTGATGAAGGTCTGCGACAACTCATTCAGGTCGCTCTCCAGCAGGGTCATCTCACATTCTCCCAGGTTAACGCCTACCTGCCGGACGAAGCTGAAGATCCGCTGCATCTGGACAATCTCATCATCTGCCTCGAAGAGCTCAATATCCAGCTGCGTCCGGATCCTCCGGTCCCCGTGGATGCGCTGCCGCTGACCGTCCGTCGCCGACGACGTCAGGAAATTCGAATTGACGATGAGGACCAGGGACGTGGCGGCGAAGATCCCATTCGCGTGTATTTGAGTCAGATGGGAGAGATCCCGCTGCTGACTCGCGAAGAGGAAATCTTCCTTGCCAAGCAGATTGAGGTGACGCGGAGGCGTTTCCGCAGAGCGTTGTTGTCTTCAGAGTACGCGCTCAATTACTGCCACGACACACTCGTACGCGTGCACCGCGGCGAGCTTCCGTTCGATCGCACAATCAAAGTCTCAATGACGGAGAGTCTCGAAAAGGAACAAATCCTCGGTCGCATGACCCCCAATCTGGCGACGATCGACCAGATGCGGCGGCGCGACTCCGTGGACTATGCCCGGCTGGCTGCAACTGCATCCGAAGATGAGCGTGGGGCGATTCGCCAGCAGCTGTCCGAGCGTCGTCGCCGCTGTGTAACCCTCCTTGAAGAACTCAGCCTCCGCACGCAGCGGCTCCAGCCCTGCCTGAAACGTCTGGAACAAATCTCCGTCAGAATGCTGGAACTGCAGGAACAGATCAACAGCCTGAGAAGCCTCGCTTCGGCAGGCGATGAGCGACGACATCTGCAGAAGGAGCTGGATGAACTGGTGCTGCTCACCCGCGAAACTCCTGATTCTCTGGCCATCGCCGTTCGCGCGATTACTCAGCGGTACACAGAATATGACAAGGCGATGCGCGATCTTTCCGGCGGCAATCTGCGGCTGGTGGTCTCAATCGCCAAAAAGTATCGGAACCGCGGACTGACCTTCCTCGATCTGATCCAGGAAGGCAATACCGGGCTGATGCGAGCAGTCGACAAGTACGAGTATCGACGAGGTTATAAGTTTTCCACCTACGCCACATGGTGGATTCGCCAGGCGATTACTCGCGCAATCGCCGATCAGGCGCGCACCATCCGCGTCCCGGTGCACATGATTGAGGCCATGACAAAGCTCCGTGCTGCCGCCCGAGTGCTTCTCCAGGACATTGGCCGGGAGCCGACGGTGGAAGAGATGGCTGAGGCTGCTGGCGTACCGATTGAGGAAGCGCGGCGAGTCATGCGAATTTCGCGACAGCCCGTCAGCCTGGACAAACCCATCGGTGAAGGTGATGATACGGCTTTCGGCGACTTCATTGAAGACCGTGGAAATGACAGCCCGGTCAGCAATGCCGCCTCCGAGATGCTGAAGGACAAGATCGACACTGTCCTGAAAACGCTCACCTATCGCGAACGCGAAATCATTAAGCTTCGTTACGGCCTTGGCGATGGCTACACCTACACGCTCGAAGAAGTCGGCCGCATCTTCAAGGTTACTCGCGAACGCGTCCGACAGATCGAGGCCAAAGCTGTGCGAAAGCTCCAGCATCCGGTTCGCAGCAAACAGCTCCAGGGCTTCCTCGAAGGCATCACGGCCGTCGCGGGACATTAAAAACAGCCTCCTCGCCCACTACAGACAAGGTGCCCCTCGCGATGTTCCGTAATCCGGATCTTCCCTGGGCCACCCTTGCCTCCTTCGCCCATTCCATGGGCAGGCTGACGGAAGCCGGCGTGGATCTGCGGAAAGCCCTGCAAACCGCCGGCCAGCGGGCCTCCAGCCCAAAACTCGCAACGGCCGCCACCGCGGTCCGCAAGGCACTCGTCGGTGGCTCGACCCTCACCGAAGCGCTCACCGCCCAGGGAGAACTCTTCCCGCCACTCTTCCGGGATCTCGTTCACGTCGGCGAACTCACAGGACATCTCCCTGAAGTTTTTCAGGCCCTCGCAGCCTACTACGATTCGCGCATCAATCAGCTCAGGCAATTCCGCTCCTCTGTCGCCTGGCCGGTGATCCAGTTTATTGCAGCGATCAGCATCGTAGGGCTGCTGATCTTCATTCTCGGACTGCTCCCGCCTGCTGGTCCCGATGGTCGCCCGTGGGATGTGACCGGACTTGGACTGTATGGCACCGCAGGAGCTCTGAGCTGGTTTATCGGCTGGGGCGTCCTCACATCCGGCGGCTGGTGCCTCTGGAAATTTTCCCGCAATCGCCTCGGGGCCGCACAGACGCTGGATTCCCTGCTGCTGCAGATCCCGGTACTCGGGCCCTGCATTGCCGCCTTTGCCGTTTCCCGCTTTGCCTGGTGCTTTTCGCTTACTCAAAAAGCGGGCATGTCAATTCGTCCGTCGCTGGACGCCAGCTTCCGTGCCGCAGAAAACGGAGCCTTCAGTGCTGCGGCACCGTTCGTCTGGAACGACGTGTCCGAGGGCGAGACACTGGCCGATGCATTCAGGAACTCACGGGTGTTCCCGGAAGAGTTTCTGCAGGTGGTGGCAACTGCCGAAGAGACAGGCACAGTGCCTGAGCAGCTGCATCGCCTGAGTCACATTTTCGAGGATCAGGCGCAGCGTTCCATGCGCAGACTGACGGCCGTGTTTTCCGGTACCGTCTGGCTGTTCACTGGTGGCCTGCTCGTCTACTTTATTCTGCGGCTGGCTCTGTTGTACGTCGGCATTATTCAGGACGGCCTGAAAATGGTCTGAGCCCGCCTTTCCCCGCAGCGATCGTGAGAGAGTCCATGCCAACCTACGTTTACGGTGTAATCCTGTCTGACGACGATGATGAGGCGGTCGGTGAGATTTTCGAGGTGGAGCAGGGGATTCGCGATGAACCGCTGCGTGTACACCCTGAGACTGGCCAGCCGGTGCGACGGCTGCTGTGTGCTCCGTTCATTGCCGGCTCATGGTCACCGCTGAAAGCTCGGCGGCTGATGTCTGACAACAATCTTGCCCGCCGTGGACTCACAAAATACGTCAAGACCAGCAGTGGCTATGAAAAGACCGTCGGCAAGGGTCCCGACCTGCTGCCGCGATCCGGAAAATAAGCCGGGGCATTAGTCTTCGGCCGGGTTGGAAAAGTCCAGATAAACGATTCGACCGGGGATCAGCCGCACGAAGCGTGTTGTGTAGGGCGCGACATCAACCATCTGTTCTCGAGCCTCAACTCTCACAACCTGACTCACACCGGGGTCGAGTGGTCGGCTGGATTCGAACAACCAGACTCCGCTC
This sequence comes from Planctomycetota bacterium, assembly GCA_041161565.1. GTDB lineage: Bacteria > Planctomycetota > Planctomycetia > Planctomycetales > Planctomycetaceae > SXXK01. The sequence goes on from JBEAUF010000450.1 coordinate 22,632, forward strand.
TTCAACCTCAGACCGCTCATGTTCTGCACCGTAATAACAGGATGTCGGCTGTTGTCGCGAACAGCGAGCATGGCGAGACGCGGGTGTTTGTCTGCCGGAACGGGATGGGTAACGCGTGAGTAGGTGTTGCCGAGAGTACCGCGGGGAGGTTTGCGGGAGTCGCTGACGACTTCCGCGGCCTGCTGAGGAGCCGGAACGACAGCCGGAGCGGGAGGGCCGTCCGGTGTTTGCGTGCTGCTGGTACCGCTGGCACCACTGCGAGAGGAGGTGCTGTTGCGGGGTACCGCGCTGCCTGAAGCCTTCGACGACGGAGCCTTTGAGGAAGTTTTGGTGGTGACCGACTTTTGTGCCTGCGATGACTCGTCGACTCCGTAGAGCGGCAAAGTGGTTGCTGCGAACAGAGCAGAGGCGACCAGCGGGATGATGCGTGAGCGATGAAGAGAAAACATATGATCGGCCCCGATGAACTGACTGTCTGCGGGAAATCTGCGATGCGCGGCGGCGGACGAGCCCTGGAATGTCTCAGAGACTAACGCGCTGAGAGATCACGGAACAGTTGATCTGCCGGGAAAGAGGCTTTTTGTCGAGGCAGAGTGGCGAATGCGCCGCTGAGGTAAACGTGGCGAAGTTTCTGGCCCGGCGTCAACCGCGGTTTCAGGACCGCAGGATCAGCGTGTGAATGTTGGGCAGGGAATCACAAATCGGTGACTGGACGGGCGTTTTTACCTTGACTTTCCGGAGACTCCTTCATGTTGGTGGGACAATCAATTAACGGAAGAGAATTCGGTTGCGATCGGGGCCACCGTCGAACAGGTCGAGGGCACGGGAGACAAAAAGTACATCGCTGCCGAGTCCGCCGATCAGGTTGTTGCTGCCAGCCTGTCCATTGAGAGTATCGTTGCCGAGTCCGCCATTGAGATAATCGTCGCCATTTCCGCCAAACAGGGTATCGTTGCCGGAACCCCCAAGCAGCCGATCGTTTCCTGAGCCGCCAGTGAGTCGATCGTTTCCGGCGCCACCATTCAGTTCCGCGGGAATCAGCAGTGCGGCGGAAATTGTCACGAGGTCGTTGCCGGCTCCGGCATCCACGAAGATGCTGGTAACGGCAGACGTGGGAGTGCTGAACAGGGTGAGACGATTAACAACGACCGTGATACCGCCCGCACCGGCATTCACGGCAATGTTATCGATGCCCCCGGAGCCAAATATCTGCAGGCTGCCATTCATCAGTCGGGCGGCCGGCTGCATGGGAAGCATTCGGGAGGCAACCCAGTTTCCGAGGGCTCGTCCGGAAGATAATCCGGCTTTGTTGTCGAAGCCAAAATGAATGCCGCCATAGATCCTGCTCATGCCGGCTTCGTTTGCAGCCGCCGTGAAGGATCGGAACGAACGATTGGCTACTCCCGGAACTTCGGATGTGGCAGTGAAGGCAATCGTATCGGTGCCGTAAAACGCCGTCAGCACTGCAGCAGCGGCACTGCTGAAAGTGCTGTGTCCGGATGTGTAGGAGGGGAATGCAGGAGTTGTCAGAAGGGGTTGCCAGGCCGGATCACCGGGGGTACCGGCATTGCCGTCCGCATGGCCATTGCGGATGGCGGTGATTGGACGCCAGTAGTCATAGAAATATTTCGCATCCCAGCAGGCGATGGCGGCGTCGGCAAGGGCGATATTCAGCAGTGCGTACATTCTGCTGGTTTCAGGAGTGGACAGGTCCTGCTGTTCTGCGACCGTTTGAGCGATCATGTTCCACTGGCCTGGGGGCGTCGCCGTGCCAGGACCACCAGCCCAGAAAAATGCTGTGGCGGTCTGGTCGGCCCTGCGAATGGTACTGTTCTGGGCCCCAAGCTGACGGACGAGAGCGAACGCTGAAGAATATTCTGTGGTGGTGATGGCAGGTGGGGCGGGCGGGCGAAACTGAGAACCTATCGTCATTGACCAGGGCTTTACACCGCCCCACTGGGGCAGCACCGCGGGGGCGAACGCGGGAACGGTGGGTGCCCACGAGCCTGGGGTGCCGGAAGGTGCGTAGGGGGAAATGACATCCTTTCCATCAGCCGCTCGCAACGCGAGGATGCTGGCGGCGGCGGCGCGGCCGGCATCCACGCCGGTTGTGGTGGAGGAGTCGGCGGGCAGACCTGCAAGCGTAGCTGTGAGGGCGGTATCGAACGTGGCAGCGCGGGCCGGAAACAAACTGACAAGGATATCCCGCGCAGCGGATGCGGCAGCAGCGTCGACGGAGGCGAGTGGCGAGACAGGAGCAACACCGGAGTAGGACTGATAACGACCATCGATGGAGTTCACCGCATCGAAAACGGCCGTACTGACCATGGCGAGCGCCCGGGAGGCCATCGGTGGAGCAGGGCGCTCGTCGCGGATGGCCTGAAGCGTGATGTCATTCCATGAGTGAACGACCGCTGCTGCGAGCAGCTGGCGGTCCTCGAGCACCTGGATCGCGGCGGCTTCTGAAACGTGCGCGCGAAGGCCACGGCGACGGCGGGCGGAAAGATGGCGAACAGACTGCAGCAACTGATGAAACATGGTGGGCTTTCTGAGGGGCTGCGGGTGGTGAAAACATCGGGGCCAGGAGATGCGAATCTGCCACGGCAGAGCTGTAAACCTGCACGCTTCCCACTCATGAAGAAAGTCCTGTGCCGGTTGCGGTGCTGTTTTTTCCGGCGCCTCTCGGGACATGCGCAGAAACCCGACCTGTATCGCGCTGCGGCCAACAAAAAAAACGACGGACTGGCTCACGCAAGGGTGGAGCAGGTAACATCCTGTGGTTTTTGCTGGCGCGGAACCGGCGAAACGATAATTCCACTGAAACGCAGTTTTTTGTTTCGCTCTGTGAACTTCGGCGATTTGAGTTACAGCCCCGTGGAGAAAACGTTCAATGAGTTTACACAAAGCTAACTGCTCACGACGCCTGTTTACAGCGGGTTTGTTCGCCGGTGTTTGCGGTGTTGCGGGAATGCAACGCAATGTGGCTCAGGATCCACCACAAGTGACGAAGCCGCGTGCAACAGATGGCGACGACCGGCATGAACCGGAGTGGGACGAGCTATTGACAATCACAATCGGAGTTCGTGATGGCGAAGGCGATTTCTCCGGCACCTCCGAACGGGTGCTGCAGGCGGCAGTGGATAGTGCAGCCCGCAACGGCGGTGGCACCGTGCGATTGCTCCCCGGCACCTGGAAGCTCCGCAATTCCGTCTTCCTGCCTTCCGGAGTACGGCTGGTGGGCAGCGGTACAGATTCCGTGCTGACGCGTCCCGAATCCGTCACGACGACACTCGCAGCGGATTCTGACTGGTACGACCAGGAGATCACTCTGAGTGATTCTGCCGGCTTTCAGGTGGGTGACGGAGTGCTGTTAAAGGCCGTGAATCCCCACAATGGTGCGGCGACTGTCATCAAACGCACGCTCACTGCCCGCAGTGGCAATCGTTTCCGCCTGAACAAGGGTCTCCGCGAAAACCTCTGGCTCTCCGGCAAACCAACCTGTTCCACACTCTACCCACTGCTCACCAGCGAATACACAGCGGACGTGGTGATTGAGAATCTGACGCTGGACGGCAACCGCAGCCAGACCGAACACCTCGACGGCAACTATGGTGGCTGCATTTTTCTGCAGGACTGCAATCGCTATCTGATTCGTGGCGTGACAGCCCGCAACAATCATGGAGATGGCATCAGCTTTCAGATCTGCCACGATGTTCGTGTGGAAAACTGTCATTCGCACGATAACGCAGATCTGGGAGTTCATCCGGGCTCCGGTTCTCAACGCCCCGTGATCGTCAATAATCGGCTGGAACGCAATAGCCAGGGTCTGTTCTGGTGCTGGGGAGTGAAGTATGGACTGGCTGAGGGGAACCAGATCGCCGACAACCGACTGTACGGAGTTTCGATTGGTCACAACGATACAGACAACGTGATGCGAAAAAACGTGATCCGCAACAGTGGTCAGTTCGGGGTGCTGTTTCGAAACGAAGACCGGGGGCTGGATTTCTGGCCGAACCGCAATCTTCTCGAGAGCAACGTGATTGAGAACAGCGGTGGAGCGGGTGGTGTGGCGATTGAGGTGCAGGGGCGCGTGCGTGATCTGACCTTTACCGGCAACACCATTCGAGAGACACGCGGGCCGGAGAAGCGGGTGGGAATCCGGATTGCAGCGGAAGCTGGCGCGGTCACGCTGGCCAACAACATCTTCAGTGGCTTGAGCACTGATGTGCTTGACGGGCGACAAGCCTGACACATCTGCAGATTTCAACACACCAGGGATCAGCCGGGATTATACCCCACTGCAGCTGCAGTTGTTGTCGCCCCATTCGGCCGCCCATTGTTCGAATCGGACGATGATGATCCATCGCGGTCGGAGTGTCGGCTTGAGAAATCGGTGGTGACCGAAACTGGGGAGGCCTTTGTAGCCTGGATGCCTCCGGCCAGCTGTATCCGGCCGGACTCACACAGACTCTGCACTCCCGCTGCAACCAGTATTCTGACGAAACCGGCGCCGACGGCCCCTGCAAGGCTGGGATGAAGGGCCCTGCAAGCAGCTGGAGGTGCGAATTCGTCGCGGAAAGGCGGAGCTTCATTCGTCGCCAGCCTCGTTTCCGAAGTCACCGGCTGAAATTGAGCTGACAGCTGGGATTGACACGTCGCCGCGAAAGACAGCGGTTTTGTCACTGGCCCAGCGTCAGCCCAATTGCCTTGAAGTTCTCCGACACGTAATGGAAGAGCAGGTGCGTTGCGGGAGGGCGAGGCTGGGATGGCGAAACGGTGTTAAGAACCCCGGAAGTCGTTTTTCGGACTCCGCCCCCCGTTACAGGGCGTGCGGGGGATGTCAATCTCCCGGTAACGGTGCGTGCCCGCGCGG
>JBEAUF010000018.1:0-23121 GCA_041161565.1 Planctomycetota bacterium
CCCCCGCACCCTGGTGCGCACACCTGCCCGCCCCTGAGCGGACGGGCGGAAGCCCCCGGTGACGCCCCCGCACCTTGGTGCGCACACCTGCCCGCCCCTGAGCGGACGGACGGAAGCCCCCGGTTACGCCCTCGCACCCTGGTGCGCACCCCTGCCCGCCCCTGAGCGGACGGGCGGAAGCCCCCGGTGACGCCCTCGCACCCTGGTGCGCACCCCTGCCCGCGGCGTCAGCATCGCGTTGCCAGGGCTCTTTACCCGCGGGCTGCCGCCCTGCGGCTCATGTGTGGTGGAAGCCCACAGTTACGCCTTCACACCCTGGTGCGCGCCCCTGCCCGCGCCTGAGCGGACGGGCGGAAGCCCCCGGTGACGCCCTCGCACCTTGGTGCGCACCCCTGCCCGCGACCGTTAGCAGCGCGTAGCCAGGGCTCTTTACCCGCGGGCTCCCGCCCTGCGGCTCATGTGTGGTGGAAGCCCACGGTTGCGCCTTCACACCTTGGTGCGCACCCTTGCCAGCGGCGTCACCAGCGCGTAGCCAGGGCTCTTTACCCGCGGGCTGCCGCCCTGCGGCTCATGTGTGGCGGAAGACCACGGTTGCGCCTTCACACCTTGGTGCGCACCCTTGCCAGCGGCGTCACCAGCGCGTAGCCAGGGCACTTTACCCGCGGGCTGCCGCCCTGCGGCTCATGTGCGGCGGAAGACCCCGGTTACACCCTCGCACCCTGGTGCGCACCCCTGCCCGCGGCGGTAGCAGCGCGTTGACAGGGCACTTTACCCGCGGGCTCCCGCCCTGCGGCTCATTCGCGGCGGAAGACCCGGTTACACCTTCACACCTTGGTGCGCACTCCTGCCCGTGGCGTCAGCAGCGCGTTGCCAGGGCACTTTACCCGCGGGCTTCCGCCCGGCGGCTCATGCGTTGGCCGCCCTGCGGCTCATGCGTTGGCCGCCCGGCCCCGTGCTTCGCCGGGCCGGGCGGGCTGTTGCTGTTCTTATTCGTCGTCCTGCAGGAATGACTTCCCATCCCACGCGGCCACTTCACGCAGAAATGCCTCCGCACCTCTGGTGAACTCCGCGAACAGATGTTCGCCCTTTTCCGCTGACGCAAACTGCGGTGACCCCATATGACCGGGGCGTGTGCGGTCTCGTGTTGTCCAGCCCCGGTAGGCTGGTTCAAAGCCGAAATTCACCGGAACCGTTTCCAGTTTGGAAATGTCATGCACGAGCTGCGGGGCAATCCGCAGGATCATTGATGTCTCCCACTCGCAGGCATGTCCCATGGAACGCTGCACCAGATCCGCCCGGCTTTCCCAGGGGCGAGCAAAGTCCCAGTAGGTGGCGAACAGCAGCAGCAGATCCTGTCGCTCCCGATAGCGTTGCCGCACTTCAAAAACCGCCTGTTTCCCCGGAACGATATTGCCTCCGTGTCCGTTGAGGAACACGATTCGCCGAAACCCATGCTGCAACGCCGTGTCCATCAACTCATTAAGCAGATCGAGGTAGCTTCGCGGTCGCGCAGACAGTGTCCCGGAGAAGTCCATGTGATGATCTGAATTCCCCAGCCACTGCAGGGGTGCGAACAGCACTTCCTGCTCCAGTGAAGCACTCAGACGCCTGACGACTTCTCCCAGCAGCATGCTGTCGGTGGCCACCGGCAGATGATGACCATGCTGTTCAATCGCAGCCACGGGAAACACCACCGGGGTATCCGGCGCCAGGGCTCGAATCTCGGGCCATGTCAGATCAGTCCAGTTCATAGGTGGAACTCGTTTTTGAAGTGGTTAAGGAAAGTGATGAATGGTTCGTGTGATCCGCATGGTATTGCTCTCGTGTCACTGCGGAAAGTCGCGACGGCAAGTCGCCTGTAAAAGCCCCCAGTCCCGTGTCCCGCAACCTCCCTTAGCTGCTCTCACCGGCTGTTGCCGGCGGGCGTTGTGCGCGCCATTCGGCCAGCAGGGCGGTGAGTTTTTCATGCACCTGCTCCGTTTCCCGTTCGCTGTCGTGCCACCATTCGGGTGACCAGATGCGGATGATTTTCCAGCCGAGATTTCGGAGGATTTGTTCGCGGACCACATCGCGATCACGGGCGGTGGCGGAACTGTGGTAGGCGGCGCCGTCGCATTCGATGCCAGCCAGATAGGCTCCCGGGGCGTCGGGGTTGACAATCCCAAGGTCGATGCGAAAGCGGGAGACGCCGATTTGGGGTATGACTTCCCAGCCTTTGGCTTTGAGCCGTTCAGCGACGGCTTCTTCAAACGGGGATTCGTGGGAGCCGACGGAACCGCGATCGAGAGCGGGGAGGGCAGCGGTACCGCGTTCGGCGTAATCAAGAAAGGCCTTCAGGTGCACAACGCCCAGGTGCTGTACGCCATCCACGCTGAGGTGTTCTGCTTTGAAGGACGCGAAGACGATCATTTCCTGGCGAGCTCGGGTGACGGCAACATTCAGCCGTCGCTGACCGCCGTCACGATTGAGAGCCCCGAAGTTGCGGGTGAAGCGGCGAGTCTGGTCGAAGCCAAAGGTGATGGAAAACAGGATCACATCCCGCTCATCTCCCTGGACGTTTTCGAGATTTTTGACGATGGTGGGGGCGGTGCGGGCATCGTCGAAGAACCATTCAAGTTCCGGCTGAGCGCTGCGGGCGCGGTCGAACAGATCTTCGATCAATTTCTGTTGAGGCTGATTGAAGGTGATCACTCCAAGCGATGGTCTCTGGTCTTCCGGCAGCTTCAGCCATGCGAGCATTTTTTGTACGGCCTCGGCTGTCAGTGCCTCAGCTTCAACCCGATTGGTCCGGCTGCCTCCGCGGTCGAAGACGCCGGTATCGATGCAGCGCAGCTTGACCGCCTGATCCCTGGTGGCGACTGAGGGGAACGTGAGCAGCTGATTTTCGTAGTAGTGCCAGTTCGAAAAGGCGATCAGTGATTCGTGCTGGCTGCGATAGTGCCAGGAGAGCTGAAGTGTGGGGAGTCCTGAGGCGCGGGCTTCATCGAGGATGCTTTCGAGGTCCCGTTCATACTCCTCCAGTTCCTCCGCATCCTGTTCAGAATCCGCGCGGCTGAAAAAGCTTGTGGGGGGGAGTTGTTTGGGATCGCCGACGATGATGGTTTGCCGACCGCGGGCGATGGCACCGATGGCGTCCCAGGTAGTGATTTGTGAGGCTTCGTCGAAGATCACGACGTCGAACAGCCGCTGCCCGGCGGGAAGGTACTGGGCAATCGACAGTGGTGACATCAGGACGCAGGGTGCCAGCACCGCGAATGACTCGGGCATATTCGAGACCATTTCACGTATGGAGGCACTGGGGCGTTTCAGCTGCATCTGGTGTCTGAGTGTTCCCAGTTCGGACCTGGTGGGTGCCTGATCCATGGCTGGCAGTGAGCGATCGAGGGAGTGGGCGACATGGGCCCCGGCAGCCGCCCGCGCCTGTTCGTCCAGTCGACGAAATTCGGCGATGGCCGCTTCATGGCTGAAACCGCGAAATTGCAGGAGCACGGGTTCGCGGCTGAAGGCGAGGGGCAGCCACCAGCGAGCATAAGCGAGGGAGAACGCGGTTTCGGCCTCGTCGGGCGGCAGGCTGCCATTCTCCAGCGCCTCAACGAAGGGCAGCAAGCCGTGAGCTTCGCAGCGGGTGCGGATGTTGTGCCACGAGACCCATTGCCGCAGCGCAGTGCGGCGGGAGCGAATGGTGCTGGCGGCCTGAGCAGCATCGGCCAGCAGAGTTTGTGACTTGCGGCTGATCGGGCTGCCGCCAGCTGCGGTTTTGAAGGCCTGAACCGCGGCGGAGAAGCGTCCCAGTCCCTGTAAGCAGGCTTCAGAAGTCAGCCGAAACTGTTCAGCACCACCGGGGATGGACAACTGACTGCTGATCCTTGCAAGCAATGCCGGGAGGTCGCCACAGAATCGCTGCAGTGACCGCAGACCATCGAGCACCTGGCTGGCTTCCTGCAGCCAGCCGGCGAGCAGCGCAGGTTCGGTATCGAGACCTTTCCAGCAGGGAATCCGGGATGTGGCAGAACAGCTGGTGATTTTTTTGAGTTGTTCCTGCAGGGTGCGGAGCAGGGGCAGATCGATGGCGGGGTCGGGGAGGCCATCGGCGGACCAGGTTTGCAGCAGCCTGCGTACGCGGCGTCGGGCCAGAATGGAAAGTGGCCAGAATTTCACGCTGGCCTCGCGCCAGTCCCGGTCCAGCTGATCGACCGGAATGCGTGACAGTTCCTCCGGAGAATACCGGGCGGTGGTCTGCTGCCGCGCCTGCTGGAATGTGGCCAGCTGCTGCTGGAGCTGTGCTGTTTCCGCGGCAAGCTGGGGAAAGTCGGGAGCAAAGACGGCCGTGAAGGTGCCATCGGCGGCCTTGATCAGGCTGCGGGCGGCGAGGTCGAGCTGTTTGAGTCCTTCGACGTCAGTGTCGCGATGTTCATCGCAGCCGACAGTTTGAGTGAATCGGGCGAGCGTTTCGGTGGCGCGGGTGGCTGCCTGTTCGAGCTGTTCGGCTCTTTGCAGCAGTTCAGTTTCCCAGACGGGCGACCATTCGGATTTGCGGAGGAACTTCGGGAAATCGGCGCTGGCAGAGGACCTGCAGGTAACGGCCAGTTCACGAACGAGGCTGGCGAGTTCCTCCCAATGGTCCCTGGAGTGCTGTGTGGTTTCGGCCCATGTGAGTGTTGGAGCGGGGCGGCTGGAGCCCTGGAGAACGACGCCCATGGCTCGAAAAATTGACCATCCGGATGGGGATTCTCGATGCAGGGCTTCGACGTAGTGATTGAGTTCGTCGCGTTTTTTGTGGAGTTTTGTGTTGACGGCGTTCCAGCGATCCCTGGTGCGGTTCGCGGCGGCGATCCAGGATTGTTCCAGCTGTTGCAGGAATTTGCGGCGTTCTGCGCGGCTGGAGTGCAGTTCCAGGCAAAGTTCTCCGAGTCCATTCTGCTGCAGGCGGCGGTAGACCACTTCGAGTGCGGCGGTTTTTTCGGCGACGAAGAGCACTGTTTTGCGAAGGGCAAGGCACTGCGCGATGATATTGGCAATGGTTTGGCTCTTGCCGGTCCCGGGGGGGCCGATGAGTACAAAGTCGCGGCCCTGGGCGGCAGCAGCCATGGCAGCCAGCTGGGAAGAGTCTGCGGGAAGCGGATGTACGAGTTCGTGTGGCCGGTACTGCTGGTCAAGCTGATGATTGCGGGGGAAGGGAGTATCAACGCCGCTGCTGAAGGCCTGTTCCGGATTCTGCACCAGATGCCGGACGACTCGGTTCTGCTGCAGCTGATCAAGACGATCGGCGAGGTCCTTCCACATCAGATACCGTACGAAGGAGAATGTGGCCAGCGCGGTCTCATCAATGACCTCGAATCCCGGAATATCGCGGACACCAGCGCGTGCGTCCTGCAGCACACGGGCGACATCAATGCCGATGGCATCCGTGGGGAGAGAACCTTCGAGCCACGTGAGATCCTTGTCAAAGTCTCTGCGAATCATCTGCAGCAGAGTGGAATTGATGCGGGTTTCGTCTTCGATGCGTTCCAGCTGATATCCGGAAAGGGCACTGGAGCGTTTGAGGCGGACGGGTATCAGCAGCAGTGGAGCGGCATAGGCGGTTTCATCGGTGGGCGATTTTTTCCAGCGGAGAAAGCCCATGACCAGGAACAGAGTGTTGGAGCCGCCTTCGGCGAGATCATTGCGGGAACGACGATAGAGATCCGTAAGACGCGCCTTCAGTTCAGCGGGGGGCAAATCGACGGGCAATTCGCCGCGTTTCAACGACTCAGCTGCAAAGCCTCGATGCAGATCCTCACTGGTTCGCTGCCGGTGCAGCGATGGATCGCGTCCGGCTTCGGGATTGCGTTCCGGCAGTGAGACGATGGAGAGTGTTTGCTGGGAGGAAAGGTGGTCTTCAAGTTCCGGGAGCGAAGGGCAGAGGAAGGACACGCCATGTTTGGCAGCGCGGAAGTTCAGGAGTCGATTGCGGAGCGACAGATCGAGGAGTTTACGTTGCCAGCGCTGGATGCGGCCTTCCGGAGTTGTGGGACGTTCCTCGACAACATCCACCGGCAGCTGATCGGCGGTTGGCAGTGGAGGCAGTGGCAGGAGTTCAGCAGGCTGGTGGGGATCGGCCGCGGAATTGCTGGCGGGACGCTGGGAAGCGAGGGGCAGAATTCGGGACAGTCGTGCCCTGCGAATATCGATGGCAGCCACGAAGTCGGCATCCCGGGAAAGTTCCAGCTGCTGCTCCGCGTGCCGACAGGCATGCTCGAACGTCCCGGCCGGGCGGGATGTGATGAGTGTGGTTTCGAAGAGCAGGAGTTCGCGGGCTGTCAGGGCTTTGCGAACCTCAATCGCTCCGGGCTCGACAATTCGGCCGAACGTGCGTGCTGTAATCCAGACGCCGACGAAGCAGTGGTCCTTTTGCAGTATGACGACGGGATGCAGTCCGACGGCCTCAAGTGCAGCGGCGAACAGCAGGGTGGAATCAAGGCAGGTGGCAAGTTTTGTTTGAATGACGTCGCCTGGCAGACGCGTTTTCTGACCTTCCGATTCAAAGCTGGCCGGTGGGCTGGCATAGATCAGCTGCAGTCCACTGGCGGCAGACCAGAGGGAGGCTGCAAGCATGGTGACGCGGGCCGGGTTGGCTGACTGGTAGCCGTCGAGGGCGGGTGAGTGGCCGTGATTTTTCAGGACTTCGGCGGCGGAACGGAGCAGCCCGGCGATCGCCGGGTCGTTGGGGAGAACAAAAGCTGCCAGCAGTTCTGCCATGTGCCGAAAGCCGCCCCATTCGTGCCTCGTAAGCACTCGTATGTCGGTGCGGTGTTCGGCGAGCAGCTGCGGGCCGCGGAGGAGCCGCAGACTGACCTCGCTGCGTTCGGATTCCGTGAGGCCGGCGAGGTAGTCCGGGTCGAGCTGCAGGTCGCGGTCGCTGATTGAAACGCTGCTGCCCGGAGCGATGCGGTCAAGAATCCAGCGACGCGGACGAGCGAAGGCGGGGCTGGATTCGAATTCCAGAGTGAGTCCGGAGAGGGACTCGGGGCCGGTATTCAGAATTTTCACGGACTGCAGCACCGGTACCGAATTCTGCCAGCTGGCGTAGTTCAGCCGATCACTGATATTGATTTCCAGCTGCACCGGCGGCAGGTCTTTGGGCGGTCGGTTGGCTGAATTTGCTGCTTGCCCGGACATGTGTGTCCCTGATTTGCCGAGTAAAGAAATCCCACAGGGGATTAATCATGACAAATCCGGTAAAAAAGTGGAGCCCAGGGTCTGGGTGATCGAGCCACCAACGAGCGGGCCAGCCGTCGTTGGCTGACACCATCAGTCGGCTGCTGTCGAGAGCTCTGTGACCGATCCGTCAGCGTGCTTCTGAACCCAGGTTGTGATCTTCGATTTTCTTGTGGAGCGTATTGCGATTGATGCCGAGGCGAGTTGCCGTGCGGGTCTGCACGCCCTGGCTTTGCCTGAGCACCTGCAGGATGAGTTCCTTTTCGACGATGTTGACCACCTGATTCCAGGCGTCGGTGTTGTCCTCACCGATCTCTGCCAGTCGACGACTGACAAGTTCGGTGCAGAGCGACTGCAGGTCATCGGCGGCGCGGCGGCCAATGCGGACAGGAGCCAGGCCGCGGACATGGGTGGGCAGGAGGTCCGAGGTGATTTCACCATCCGGAGACAGCACAAGTGCGCGTTCGATGTAGTTCTGCAGTTCCCGCACGTTACCCGGCCAGTCGTACTGCTGCAGATATCGCAGGGCGTCGGGGTGCACGCGTCCAGCCTGAATGCGGTTGGCCTGAGCATAGCGCCAGACGAAGAAGTTCACGAGAGCGGTGATGTCGTCACCGCGTTCGCGAAGTGCGGGAAGATAAATGGGAATCACATTCAGCCGGTAGAACAGGTCTTCCCGGAACCGCCCGGTGGTGATGAGGTCCTGCAGGTCCACGTTGGTGGCCGCGATCACGCGAACATCCACACGGATTGTCCGCGTATCACCGACACGTTCGAATTCATGTTCCTGAAGCACTCGCAGGAGTTTCACCTGCAGCTGATAGCTGACGCTGTTGATTTCGTCCAGAAAAATGGTGCCACCATGGGCTGCTTCAAACCTGCCCGTGCGATTTTCGATGGCACTGGTGAAGGCACCTTTGGCATGTCCGAAAAGTTCGCTTTCCAGCAGGCTTTCGGAGAGGGCCCCGCAGTTAACGCGGATGAAGGGGCCGGAAGCGCGGGGGCTGAGTTCGTGCAGGGCGCGGGCGATGAGCTCCTTGCCCGTGCCGGTTTCACCGGTGAGCAGGACAGTGGCGGTGGTGGGAGCAACCTTGCGGGTCATGCGGTAGACGTCCTGCATTGGCGGGCTGGAGCCAATCAGTCCGTTGATCAAACCCGGATCACTTTCAGTTTTGCTCATGTGATTTCGACTTCGTCATGCCCAAAATTCAATCACCAATCGCACACAGAATGTGCAGGCAGTCAGTTTCAGGAGATAAAAAGTCTGCTGGGACGTGTGATTTTAGCTGGGAGCAGGTAATTCTGGAGCACAATCGGTGGTGTTCTTCAAAGAAAGAGCAACATCTGCGCCAATAATTGGCAGGAGACAGCAACGGCAGCATGGGCGAGCTGATGTGGCGGGAACTGATGCCCGGCTAAGCGATTCGGTGGCCCGTGGGAGCGGGAGATTCGCGGTTAAGGGGCGAGTTCAGTCGACGACCAGGAATTCGGCGCTGTTGAGCAGCAGTCGGGCGACAGCAGGCAGTCCATGACTGCGGGCGAGTCGGGCGAGGTGGTCCAGTTCGGCTGTCGTCGGAGGCCGCTGCCAGGTACAGGCCACGGCGCTGGCCACCTGAGTTTCCACATCGGCACCTGCACGCACAGCGCGCTGTGCGAGGTGCTCTGCGTGGTGCAGCACGAAGCGATTATTGAGCAGGGTGAGGGCCTGCAGTGGTGAGACGGACTGGCCGCGGAGCGGTGCGGGCAGTCCGAGGTCGGGGAAGTCCAGTTGTTCGAGCAGTGGATCCGGAATGCCCCTCCAGACAACTCGATAAATACTGCGGCGGGTCATGCCTGGGGCATCCCAGTTGACGGTGCTGTAGTCGAGGATGGGAGTGAGCTGGGCGCCGGGGCGTGAGGAGAAGTGGGCGACGGCCGGGCCGCCCATGGTGTCATCCAGACGACCGCTGGCGAGCAGCACGGAGTCGCGCCAGGCATCGGCATCGAGTCGCTGGCGGGAGCGTCTGGCGACAAGGCGATTTTGCGGATCGAGCTGCAGGGCATGTTCGGAGGCTGCGGCAGACGCCTGCCATGCAGCGCTCAGACAGATGCTGCGGTGGAGCCGTCTGATGGAGCCATATTCGCGAAGTTCGCAGGCGAGCCAGTCGAGCAGTTCGGGGTGGTCGGGGAGGCTGCCCATGCGTCCAAAGTCACTGGACGTTTCGCACAGTCCGCGTCCGAAATGATATTGCCAGACACGGTTGGCGGCGCTGCGCCAGGTGATTGGGTTATCGGGGGAGGCGATCCATTCTGCGAGTGCGGCGCGGCGGGCGGATTCGGGATGTTCTGGCTGAAGTTCAAAGCGAGCCGGGAGACCGGCTGCCTGCTGGAGGATTGAGAGTGCACCGGGCACGGCAACTTCGGCGGGCTGATCGACATCGCCACGTTTCAGGACGCGAATTTCGCGGGGTTTGTCGAAGCGAATGGTGCCGCGTTCGTTGGTGGCCACGGCCGCGGCGGCATAGAGCTTTTCCGGGGGTGGCAGTCGGCTGAGTTCTGAGTCGGCGCGGAGTTCGAGGGCCCGGGCGGCCAGCTGCAGCTGCTGTTCGGGTGTGCGGCTGTCAGCGGGAATATCCAGCAGGGCCTGCAGGTCTGCCGGGAGTGCCTGTGCGGTTTCCGGAGGTGCATCGGTGAGGCTGATTCGCAGCCGGCCGATGGTGTGACCGCGTCCGTGACTTTGCCGCAGCACGAGGTGCAGTGTCATGCCGGGGCTGACGCTGATCGGTGCTTTAAATTCGAACACAGCGGAGTGTTGCTGGCCTTCGCGGGGATGGATGCCCCAGGCGGACTGTGCGTTGCCATCGATGGAGTTTGCGATGGTCCAGCCATCCTGGTCAAAGTCAGAGGTGGCGCGCTGAAAGGCGACAATCTGTGCTTCGTTCCGGTTGGCGGCGAAGACTTTGAGTTCCACTTCATTGAGGTGCAGGTTGCCATTTTCGGCGCGACCCGGACCGCTGGCAGGCAGCGACTCATGGGGCAGCACATCGAGTCGCAGTGCGGTGATCAGCGTCAGGCCATCCGGGCTGAACGTGACGGTGGTGGTGTCCGTATCGGGTCTGGGGCCGGTGGCCAGAATTGAGCCGTCTTCGAGCCGCTGCAGGAGGGCACCTTCGAGGGAGTTGAAGGTCTGCAGTGCGGCTGGTTTCCAGACAGCCGTGGTACCCTGCTGTGGCAGGACAGCGGCGATGGTTGCCTGGGTATTGGGATCGAGCAGGACAGTGGAGTCGAGCTGGGTGGCGGCGGTTTTGAGCTGTTGCCAGCGTAAGCGGGCCGCTGCCACAGCGGGGTCTGCATCGAAGGGAATATCGCCCTTGCCGATGCCCGCGAAGACAGCCTGCAGCGAGTAATAATCGGCCTGGCTGACGGGGTCGAATTTGTGATCGTGGCAGCGGGCGCAGCCCACGGTTGTGCTGCAGAAGGCTGCGAACGTCTGCACGACCATGTCATCGCGATCGAGGTTTTCAAAGTTCCTGGGCGCTGTGGCTGCGGCGCTGTGATCGTAGGTGCCGGCGCCAAGGAAGCCCAGCGCGGCCTGTCGCAGCGGCTGATCGGGAGCATACACGTCAGCTGCCAGCTGTTCGCGAATGAACTGGCCCCACGGAATATCGGCATTCAGGCTGGCTATCAGGTAGTCCCGGTACCGCCATGCGTGTGGGCGAAACACGTCGTGTTCGTAGCCGTGACTGTCGGCAAAATGAATCACGTCCATCCAGTGACGTGCCCAGCGTTCGCCGTAGCGCGGCGACGCCAGCAGACGGTCGACGAGTTTTTCAAAGGCCTGTGGGTCGGCGTCGTTGACGAAGGCTGTGGTGTCTTCGGGCGTTGGGAGCAGCCCGTGCAGTTCGAGGGTCAGTCGGCGGATGAGTGTGCGGCGGTCGGCTGGCGGAGCGGGCTGAATGCCTGAGCGTTCCCATGCAGACTGCAAAAAGGCATCCACGGGGTTGGGGGGAAACAGGGATTTCTGTGGGGGAACTTCGGGCCGTTTGAGCGGACGCAGGGCCCACCAGTCTGCGTCGATGGGTTTGGGCTGAGGTGCACTGGACCGGGGATCGGGCGCACCGGAACGCACCCATGACTCGAGCGTGGCAATTGCAGACGGTTCCAGCTGTTCCTCCGGCATCCGCAGTTCCGCGTGCTGGTGGCGGACGGCCTGAATCAGCAGGCTGGCGTCCGGATTTCCGGGAATCACCGCCGGGCCGCGACTGCCCCCCTGTTGCCATCCGGTGCGCCAGTCGAGCGTCAGGCCGCCTTCCATGACGCCGGCAGCATGTGAATGGCAGGCATGGCAATGTTCCCGCAGCAGCGGTTCGACGTGTTCGAGGAAATGCGTGAGGGCTGCTTCAGTGTCGGCAGCGGGAGGTTCGTCGGCCTGCAGCGTCCGCAGCGGGAGCGGGGCGAGGCAGAGGAGGAGGATGGAGATTGGGGAAAGTGTTGACGGCATGGGGAGTCCAATCGATTCGCACGGCAAGGATACCGTGGCTTTGGAGCGGGGACAACAGTTGCATTCCCCGGAATTCCCGATAGTCTGGGGGTGGACCCTGGAAGCGGAGGTCTGAAGTCGTTTTTCCACAGATTTCTGATGCGGACGGCACTATGCGACGTTGGGCGATGATGATTCTGTTTCTGCTGCCGGGGATGTTCACGACCGGGGCCTCAGGGCTGCTGTCGTCCTCGGCTGAGGCCTTTCAGGCGGCACCTGCTGCGGCTGTGCAAAGCCGCCCCATTCGTGCTCTGCTGATCACCGGTGGCTGTTGTCACGACTACGAACGCCAGAAACGGATCCTCACCCGTGGTTTGAGTGCCCGTGCCAACATTCAATGGACCATCGTCCATCAGGGTGGCACCACGACAGACACGAAGATCCCCTTCTACAACGATCCCAACTGGGCGGATGGGTTCGACGTGGTTGTGCACAACGAATGTTTTGCCGGTGTTGTGGACCGGGAATTTGTGGACGGCATTCTGCGGGCTCATCAAAAGGGTGTGCCTGCAGTGCTTATTCACTGCGCCATGCACTGCTATCGGGTGGGTGATGATCGCTGGTTTGAATTCTGCGGCGTACAGTCTCCGGGCCACGGGCCGCACTACGCCTACACGATTGAAAACCTGAAGCCTGAGCATCCGATTATGGAGGGCTTTGGTGAGCGTTTCATGGTGCCAAAGGGCGAGCTGTATCATACTGTCCGCATCTTCGATTCGGCGACTCCGCTGGCCCACGCGCGGCGGATGGACAACAACGAATCGCAGGTATGCGTCTGGACCAACGACTATCGGGGAACGCGAGTATTTGCGACGACGGTGGGGCACTACAACGAAACCATGGTCGAACCAGTGTGGCTCGACATGGTCTCCCGCGGTCTGCTCTGGGCCACCGGTCGTGATCCCAACCAGCACTTTGCTCCGGCCACCCCTCAGCAGGATGAAGCCATCCGGGCCCTTGTGACAGCCCCCGTCGAAGGCTCGACCCCGGTGCTTGCTCAGGGCTGCTGCGGCGACGGCAACCTTGTGTTCAACAAACCGGCCAAAGCATCCAGCGAAGAGACCGGCAAAAAGAACTTCGCTCCCAACGCCGTCGACGGGCGGCTTGATACCCGCTGGTGTGCCGCTGGTCCCAACAGCGGTGAATCGCTCGTACTGGACATGGAAACGCCACAATCGCTGCGAAATATCCGCATCCACTGGGAACAGCGCAACACCGCCTACCGATACCGGCTGGAAGCATCCGCCGATAATTCCGACTGGCAACTGCTGGCAGATCGTTCAGAGAACCGCGAGAAGAACGGACTCTCTGTGGATGCTGTCAAAGCCGACGGGGTGCGATACCTGAAGATTACGTTTCTGGGTTCCG
The DNA here is from genome assembly GCA_041161565.1 of Planctomycetota bacterium. Lineage (GTDB taxonomy): Bacteria > Planctomycetota > Planctomycetia > Planctomycetales > Planctomycetaceae > SXXK01. The sequence continues at coordinate 13,085 of JBEAUF010000018.1, forward strand.
GTGGTGGCTGGGGCAGCATCTGGGAGGTGGAAGCAGTTCCGGGTGATCTGCCGGCACTTCCTGAAGGGCTGCAGAGTGGTGCTCCGGCGGCCACCGTGGAAGACGTGAAAACGCCCCCCGATTTTGACGTCACCATGTTTGCTGCTCCGCCGCAGGTCACCTACCCGGTATGCCTCACAACCTCTGTTCACGGTGAGGTATTTGTGGGTGTGGACGAACAGGGATCTCTGGGTAAGGACCCGGGCCGTGGTCGCGTCGTGCGGTGTGTGGACACCGATGGCGACGGCCGCGCCGATCAGTTCAATGACTTTGCCAAAATGGATCATCCCCGTGGACTGGTGTACGACAACGGGTCCCTGTGGGTGCTGCACCCGCCGCTGCTCTCTGTCTTTCGTGACACCAACGGCGATGGCACCGCCGATGAAAGCGAAGTGCTGGTGGAAGGCATCAGTACCGACGAAGTCAATCGGCGTGGTGCGGATCACACCACCAACGGCATTCGCATGGGGATTGACGGCTGGATCTATATCGCCGTTGGCGACTTTGGATTTCATCGGGCGGTCGGCCGTGACGGCACAGTGCTCAGCCGGCGTGGTGGCGGAGTTGTGCGGATTCGTCCGGACGGTACCGAAATGGAAGTCTTCAGCTGGGGCCAGCGCAATATCGTCGATATCGCCGTAGACCCATTTCTGAATGTGTTCACTCGCGACAACACCAATGACGGCGGCGGCTGGGATATTCGCCTGTCGCATGTGATGCCGACAGCCAACTACGGCTATCCGTCGCAGTACATCAATTTCACCGATGAGATCATGCCACCACTGGCGGACTACGGTGGCGGTTCCGGCTGCGGGGCACTCTATTTCCAGGATGCCCGCTGGCCATCGCCCTACCAGGATATGCTGCTCACCTGCGACTGGGGTCGCAGTGAGGTCTTCAGCCATCGCCTGCCAGCCCACGGCCCCACCTTTGATGCTCAGCAGGACAGCTTCCTTCAGATTCCGCGTCCCACGGACGCAGATGCGGATGCTTTTGGACGACTGTTTGTTTCCAGCTGGAAGAATGGTGGATTTGCCTTCGAGCGTCCGGATGTGGGTTTCGTGGCGCTGATTACGCCCCGCGGCTTTATTCCGCGGCCTCCGCAGGTTCCGGCTGAGCTCAGCGATGACATGCTGGTTCGTCAGCTGGCCCACCCTTCCGATGCCATGCGGCTGCACGTCCAGCGGGAAATCCTCCGTCGGCCTGCTCTCCCCAATGACCTGCTGCGCCAGGTGGCTCTGGACGGCACACTGCCGCTCACCGGACGCGTGGCGGCACTCTGGACGCTGCGGCAGAAGGATCCGGCAGCCTTCCGCGGTGCATTTGTCGCGCTGATGATGCACCCCGAACTTCAGGAGCATGTGCTGCGAGCTGCCGCGGACCGGCGGAATCAGATTGACAAAAGCCTGCTCGGACCAATCTACGCTCGGCTTGATGATGCCAATCCCCGCGTCCGCGCGGCGGCCATTGTGGCGATTGCCCGCAGCGGCGATGCCCGCGCCGCAAAGCAGCTGCTGGCTCTCACCGAACGCACCGAACCAGCACCTGCCGCTGAAGGTGATGCGTGGCGCAAGGCAGATCCCGGACGTGTGCTCCCGCATCTCGCCGTCCAGGCACTCGTCGACCTCCGTGCCATTGAACCCTGCCTGCAGGCTCTGGATGGTCCGCACCGCTCCGCCGCACTCGCTGTGCTGCGAAGAATTCATGACCCTGCCACTGTCGATGGACTGTTCTCAAGACTCGCCACCACCTGGAAGGACAGTGAACGCAGCGATCTCTGGGCGGCTTTGATCCGCCTGTATCATCGCGAAGGCGATTTCACTCCCGACAGCCCCGGCTGGTGGGGCACCCGGCCCGATACCACTGGTCCCGTCTATCATCGTCAGACGTGGTCTGAGTCCGAGCGGATTGCGGCAGCGATTAAAGTCGCCCTGCAGGAAAGCAGTCCGGAGCTGCGGGAGACGCTGCAGGCACTGCTCAAAAAGCACGTTGTCAATATCGAAGGCACCGCCGCGACTCCGGTGATGGCAGAAACCCAGCAGGCCATCAAAGTGCCTCAGGCTGACCCCGGTAACCCCGATCTGATTGCGAATCTGAACTACGAAACAGTGCTCCAGCGGACGCTCGCGGTTAAGAACGCCGACCCGGCCCGTGGTGCAGAGCTGTTTCGGCAGCAGGCGTGCATCAATTGTCACACATACGCCAACGGCCAACAGCCCCGCGGACCGCATCTGGTGGATATTGGCAAACGCTACAAACCCGCCGAACTTGTGGAATCCATCGTCCAGCCCGGCCGCAGAATCGCTCAGGGCTTCGATACCTGGGCCATCGCCATGCAGGACGGAAAGATTCACACCGGCTTCATTGTGCTTGAAAGCGCCGAGACCGTCACCCTGCGGGATGCCACAGGAATTGCCAAAGACGTGATTCGCGAACAGATTGAAGACCGAGTGAAGCAGGAAATCTCCATGATGCCCCAGGGTATTGTCGGAAACCTGACCCCGGAACAGCTCGCTGATCTGCTCGCATGGCTCGCCACACTGCACTGAACCTCGAGTGGGTCACTCCCGGAATCTGCTGAGAGCGATCTCAGGGTTCCGGGACTGGGCGCAGGTTCAGGCTGTCGGGCTGGCAGATCCAGACGGAGCGATCCGGGAAATGCCGACGGATTTCAGCAATGCCGGAACTTGAGCGTGGCAGACGGGCAACGAGGACCGGGCCGCTGTAGTCGGGCGGGTTGATGATGTAGCTCAGCTGCTGATCAGAGTTGCTTTCATCGACCAGGATGAGAGAGGGGCGGTTTCCGGAAACAGCCGCGGCTGTTCTGCGGAAGGCCTCAATTCTGCCACGGGACCATGCCTGCTCCGACACCGCCAGAGAAACTCGTGACGGCCCCCAGAAAAGCTCGGCATCAATCCATGCAGGGAGCAGTACGGAGAGCAGCAGAGCGGTGAGCCAGCGTCGTGCGGGGCGGGGCCCAATGAACTGCTGCAGGACCTGCTGCCAGTGATGAATGCCGACGGCTGCCAGCAGCAGCAGCAGCGGGGCGGTTTCGAAGACGTAGTGCCAGTGCAGGATGCCATCGTACCAATAGGGCAGATGCACAAAGTGCAGGCTGCAGATCGCGGCTGCGATCAGTTTGAGCAGCGTTTGTTCGGGGGTTGGATTCCGGCCGAGGCAGGTGCCGAGTGCTGCGGGCAGCAGCAGCAGGAGTGCTGCGAGGCCCAGCGTCCACTGGGAGCTGGCCAGCAGGCGGTGCCAGAGATTTCGCAGTGCCTGCTGTGGTTCAAGGTTCTGAGCCCACGCGTCGTAGCGGGCAAGGACATTGTCCGGCTGCGGTGGCTGACGCGCATTGTCAAAGCCAAAGCGATGACGTGGTGTCCAGGTGTCTGTGTAGAATTGATAGGGCGAATAATTCCAGTGACCGGTGGTCTTCAGATTGAGCAGAGCGAGCAGCAGAAAGCCGATGGCGAGGGGAATGGCAAAACCGGCTGCCGTTTTCAGAATCTGCTGCAGGGTTTCACGATCGCGATGCCGCAGGCAGCGGCCAACCCAGTGGGCGGCCAGCCAGACTCCGAAGGGGGCGGCAAACCCGGCGGCGGTCATGGGGCGGCCCAGCATCGCGCAGGTGAGCGCAATGCCGGCAAGCCATGCCCAGCGACATCGTTCGGTCATCTGCAGGTTCTGAAAGGCGTACAGAAATACGGCCAGGGCCAGCAGTGTGGGGTGATGGGCCAGCAGCAGATTGCTGAAGATTGCGAGACCGGGACTGACCGCCAGCAGGAGTCCGCCGATGAAGGCTGAACGCGTGGGCACAAGCCGCTGCAGTACGTAATGAAACAGTGCGGCGGCGAGGGCACCGGCGAGCCAGTGTCCGAGCACCGGCATGCCGACAGCAAGGAACGGAGCGATCCAGAGTCCGGTCCAGGGAAAATAACGACTGGCGGTGACCGGGCGATTGAGCACGTGAATCTGATGAAAGGCATCACCGCCGATGGTCATGGGGGGCCAGGCAACGCGGCCGGCAAGAAAGGTGCGGGCCTGGAGCAGATAGCTGAATTCATCGTGGTAGGTCGGAGGAAGACTGTGGAAAGGCACAGCTGCTGGTTGGGTGGACCGCGTCGCGGCAGTGGCGGGCACTTCGATGCTGCGAAAGCCAATGGAGGCGCTGGCGGTGAAGGCCAGCAGCCCGACGAGCATTGACGGGAGCAGCGGTCGGGACAGGTTCGGGCCGCTGTTCTGAGCCGTCCGGAGGACTGCTGCGGCTGGCTGTGTACCTTTAAGTCCTATTGCGGATTGTCGCCCAGTGCGGCGGGAGATGATGATCAGCAGTGGGAGTGCCGCGAGGACGAGCAGGGGCAGTGAGGTATCGTGGTTCCACGCAGCGAACCAGGCGAGCGGCCCGGCGGGCGTTTGAGAAAGCTGGAACAGGCGGATGCCTTCAAACCAGCCGCAGAACCCCAAAGCTGCCAGCCAGCCCAGCACAGGACCGAAATTCGTGGCGGCTGTGGACTGGCTGTTGGCAGCTGTTTGTGGCATGCGAAGCACCGGTTGGTTGGCTGCGGGGGGGCGTAAGCCCGATGGCATTGGCTTTCTGGCAAGACGCAGTGCCGGGAGGGCGAAGCTCCTGCTGAGCCGCATCCCTGCCGCGAGCGTTTCTTCGATCCCCGCTGCGCCGCAAAAACGCCGGCAAACGCTCACAGCGCGGACCAGCGATCAGCGGCTCGGCTGGAGCCTCGCCCGCCCAGGTCTTCACCCGTCTTTTCACAGAATTTCAGAGAAAGCCAATGCCATTGGGCGGAAGCCGACAGATCCGTTGCGATGTATCCGGCGGGCGGTTGTTTATTCCCCGTCAGGTTCTTCGAGGTATGTGTAGCCGTGGAGGGCTTCTTCGTAGAACTTGACGAATTGTCCGGCCTGGACGTGGTCGATGCGGTTCTCGCGGACTGCGTTTTCAACGGCGACCTGAAGTTTGTTGATCAGGTCGCGTCCGCGGAACTGGACGTAGTCCAGCACTTCGCTGACGGTTTCCCCCTTGATGATGGTATCCAGCACAACTTCTCCGGTTTCAGAGAGGTCCACATGGACGGCGTTGGTATCGCCGAAGAGGTTGTGGAGATCACCAAGGATTTCCTGATAGGCACCGATGAGGAAGATGCCGAGGTAATAGGGTGAGCCGTCGAATTCGTGGAGCATGAGGGTGCGTCGGACATCACGGCGATCGATGAAGGTGTCGATCTTGCCATCGGAATCGCAGGTGATGTCGCTGAGCACTGCGTGTCGGGTGGGTCGGTGGTTGAGCTGGTGGATGGGCATCACCGGGAAGAGCTGTTTGATGGCCCATGAGTCGGGGCAGGACTGGAACAGCGAGAAGTTGCAGAAGTAGTTATCGGAGAGGAGTTTATCGAGGCGTTCCAGTTCTTCAGGGATGAACTCCATGGAGCCGGTGAGCTGCCAGATGCGATGGCAGGTGGCGAAGTAGATGTTTTCGGCGAGGCAGCGCTGTTCGAGGGAGAGGTATCCGGTGTTGAAAAGGGTCATGACGGTATCGATGGAGGTCTGGGCGTCATGATAGGTTTCGAGGGCATTGCGCTGGGTGAGTCCGCGATAGCTTTGGTAGAGGTCATGCAGAACCTGTTCAGCATCGTCCGGTGGAGCGAGTGCAGCGTCGGAGGTATTTTCGGTGCCCTGCTGTGAGACTCCGAGGACGCCGAAGACGAGCACGCTGTGGAAGGCGGAGATCGCGCGACCGCTTTCCGAGATGATATTCGGGTGTTCGACACCGGCTTCATCGCAGACGGTTTGCAGTGTGTAGACGACATCGCGGGCGTATTCTTCCAGCGTGTAGTTCATGCTGGATTCGAAGTTGGTTTGCGACCCGTCGTAGTCAACTCCGAGTCCTCCGCCGACATCCATGTATTTCAGTCCGGCGCCGCGTTTGGAGAGTTCTGTGTAGACGCGGGCGGCTTCGTTGAGAGCGGCTTTGACCTGGCGGATATTGGTGATTTGGCTGCCGAGGTGGAAGTGCAGCAGGGTGAAGCAGTCTTCCATGCCGCGGCGTCGGAGCTCTTCGAGGGCTTCGAGGATTTCATTGGCGCGGAGGCCGAATTTGGAGCGATAGCCGCCGGAGGACTGCCAGCGACCAGCGCCGCGTGCGGCGAGCTTCACGCGCATGCCGATCTGGGGGCGGACGTTGAGTTTTTCGGCGTATTTGAGGATCAGTTCGAGTTCGGTGTATTTCTCGACGACCGGGATCACGTGCCGGCCGATCTTCTGGGCCAGCAGCGCCATTTCGATGAATTCAGCGTCCTTGAAGCCGTTGCAGATGATCGGGGTTTGCGCTTCGGTCATGGCAACGACGGCGAGCAGTTCAGGTTTGCTGCCGGCTTCGAGTCCGAAGCCGAACTCGCGGCCGTACTCGACCACCTTTTCCACCACCTCACGCTGCTGATTGACCTTGATGGGGTAGACGCAGGAGTATCGACCGCGGTAGCTGTGTTCGCGGATCGCGTCAGAAAAGGCTTTGTGGAGCATGTACAGGCGGTCGCGGATGATGCCGTTGAACCGCAGCAGTACGGGGACATCAAGCCCGCGCATCTGGAGACGTTCAACCAGCTGCCGCAGGTCGACTCCGCGTGCCGGGTTGCGGTCCGGATGCACCATCAGGTTACCGGCCGGGTTGACAGAGAAGTAGCCGTTGCCCCAGCGGGGGACTTCGTAGAGTTCAGCGGCGTCGACAGTGGTCCAGTGCAGGGGCGATTCGTCGATCATTCCGGTGGCAACTTCTGATGGAAGAGGGCTGCAGGAAGAAGGGGGAAAGGAAGACGCCCGCATCGGAAGGATGCGGGCTGTCATTGCTGTGTGTGAGCTGGAAAAGAATGTGCTGCGGATCGCTTCACGCTGCGATACGCAACAGCATCAGGCCTTGGCAGGTGTGGTCGAGCGACCGCTGCGACCGCTGAGGAACCAGACGAGGAACGGGCTGGCGATGTAGACGGAGCTGTAGGTACCGACGAGAGAACCAACGAGCAGACACCAGGCGAAGCCATGCACGCCGGATCCGCCAAACACGTAGAGGATGATCACAACGATGAACACCGTCACCCCGGTCATCAGGGTTCGACCGAGGGTGGAGTTGAGCGAGCGGTTGACGATGTCGCTGGTGACGAGAGGGTTCTTGCCGCGAACTTCACGGATACGGTCGAACACAACGATGGTGTCGTTGAGCGAGTAACCGACGAGGGTGAGGAAGGCGGCGATCATGGAGAGGTTGATGCGGAAGTCGTCGATCAGGAGCAGATCACCGATGGAAGTTCCGGAGAACCAGCCGGCGACGGCGAGGGAACCGAGGGTAAAGAGTACGTCATGTGCGAGGGAGACGACGGCGGCGAGTCCGAAGACAAGATTCTGGAAGCGGAACCAGATGTAGGCCGAGATCCCAAGAATGCTGAGGACCACTGCGATGGTGGCATTGACGCGAGTTTCCGACGCCACAGCTGATGCGAAGGTGTTGACTTCGTTGAAGAGCGGTGTGGAGTCGAGTTCTTCGCGGATGCTGGTGAGGGCCGCGGTGAGCTCTTCAGCCTTGACTTCCGGCAGCACGCGGACCACATAGGTGCTGTACTTTTTCACGGAGCGTTCAGCGGAGGTGGTTCCGGAGCCCACGGTACCTTCGAGTGCAAAGAGGCCGTCGGCAGGGGCGGAGCGGACTTTGGAGAGTGCGGCATCGATCAGGTCCGTGGCGGTACCTGTGGCGACTTCTTCAGAGAACTTCAGTTCCGCCTGGACACCGCCGCGGTATGGCAGACGGTTGACTGCGGCGACTGAAGTGTCGCCTTCGATGATTTCCACAGGCTGCACGGTGGTATCAGCCAGCGAAACCATGCGGAGTTTCATGTCTGTGGAGTCGGCGAAGGCTCTGTTGACCTTTTCGCGGACGCGTTCTTCGGCTGAGACTTCGGCGACTTCTTCGCCGGATTCGCTGTGGGTATCGCTTTCGGTGGTGCGGAGTCGGAAATAGGTGCCGACGCCTTCCTGACTTTCACCGCCGACGCTGAGTCGTTCGAGGGAGAAGTTGTCGCCGAACTCGGTGGCGAGTGCCTTAACCACATCCTCCGTGCGTTCGGGTTCGGTCATCTGGAAGGAGACGAGGGTACCGCCGGTGAAGTCAATGTCATAGTTGCGTTCGCCGCGGGCGAAAAAGGCCAGCAGACCGATGCCGATGCAGACAGCGGAGGCGGTGAACAGCTGGGGGCGGTACTTCATAAAGTCGATGTTTGTTTCGCCGACTGCCTGCATCATGCGAATCTGGCGGAGGATACCGAGGCGTTCTCCGAGGTCGAACAGCAGGCGCCCCACGTAGAGAGCGGTGAACATGCTGATGGCCAGACCGATGAACAGGGTCACGGCGAACCCGCGAATCTGGTCGGTGCCGAAGTAGAACAGCACGATGGAGGTGAGCAGGGTGGTGATGTTTGAGTCGAAGATGGTGATGAAGGCTTTTTCGAAGCCGTTCTGAATGGCCATGCGAACGCTGGAGCCTTTGCTGAGTTCTTCACGCATGCGTTCGTAGATCAGCACGTTGGCATCAACGGCCATACCGATGGTGAGCACGATGCCGGCGATGCCGGGGAGTGTAAAGGTGGCATTGACGGCGACCATGGCACCGATGGTGAGGACGAGATTGAGAATCAGCGAGATAACGGCGATGACGCCTGCGGTGCGGTAGTACACGAGCATAAAGATGATGACGGCGATACCGCTGATGGCGGTGGCAGTGATGCCCTTTTGGCGGACGTCAGCACCGAGCGTGGGGTCGACGGTGGCTTCGCTGAGCGGTTTGGGGTCGATGGGGACTTCGAGTGCACCGGCGTTGAGAACGGATACGAGTTCGTCAGCTTCGGCTGCGGAGAAGCCGCCGCCACCGCCGGAGATTTGTCCGCGGTCGCTGATTTGTTCGTTAATGCGGGGAGCACTGTCGAGGAAGCCGTCGAGGACGATGGCGAGTTCGCGATCGGGGACACCGGAGCGGGGCACGTTGCGGCCGGTGAGCTGTCCGAAGAGGTAGGCGCCGGTTTGATCGAAGGCGAAGTTGACCACGATCTGAGCGGACTGGGGATCAAAGTCGCGGTAAGCGGACCGCAGATAGCGACCGGTAACCTGTTCGTCCGGGGGATCGATCAGGAGCAGGTATTCTTCGGTGTCGTACTGTTCGACGCGGCCGTCGACGGTGCGTTCGGCCTTTACGGAGCGGCGAATGGCGGTGTTGCTTTGGAGCAGCTTGGGGGCGCCGTTGGCTTCGGCAGCGCGGACCCAGCGGGCGCGGAGCTCGCCGTCGATGCGGACATCCTTTTCGGACAGATCGAGGTTGCGCGCCACAGTGGCAATTTCGGAGTCGGTGTTGTTGGCGACGATGTGGAATTCGAGGCTGCCGAGTCGGGTGATGCGGCGTTTGATGTCATCGACGGTCTGCGGATCTTCGCCGGGAACGATGACTTCGATGCGGTCTGCACCAACACCGCGGACCGTGATTTCTTCGGTACCTGAGACGTTGATGCGGCGGCTGACGGCACCGACCATCTGGTCCATGACCTGAGGCGTGATCTCTTTGCCTTCACCCCGCACCTGGAAGACCATGTTGGTGCCGCCGGCGAGGTCGATACCGAGCCGGAAGCGATCGGAGATGGGTCGGTTGTTAAGCAGGGAGGTGAGGAACGGGGAGACACCGAGAACCAGCGTAAAGAGCGTGAAGCCGATTCGGGAGGACCATTCGGGGACGCGGAGGGACCGGCCGATAAAGTGAGCTGCGATAAAGGGCAGGAAGATGATGCAGAGCACCAGCAGGAAGAACAGAAATTCTGAGCCGGATGCGGCGGGTGCGGCTGTCGGTTCGCCATCGGCCTGGACGGTGTCAGCCTGACTTGTGGCATCGACGGCAGGTGCAGGGTCAAATGCCGGAGCGGCTGGTGTTGCGGCGGCGTCGGCAGGGGGTGTCTGGG
>JBEAUF010000024.1:0-2549 GCA_041161565.1 Planctomycetota bacterium
CACAGAGAAACACAGGGAATTCAGCACTCGTGTTAACAAGACGCGTGCAGGAGAAATGGGTGTAAATGCACTCTGGGTTTTGTTGTTTTCGCCATCCCAGCTTCGCTCTCCCAGGTCTTCACCCGTCTTTTCACAGAATTTCAGAGAATCCCAATGCCATTGGGAGCACCGCCCAGTGGCCTTAAAGTGCTCTGACACATATTGAAAAAGCAGGTGTGCGGCAGGAGGGCGAGAGCGAGGGTGGGAGAGGTGAGAGGTGAGAGGTGAGAGGTGAGAGGTGAGAAGTGAGAAGTGAGAAGTGAGAAGTGAGAAGTGAGAAGTGAGAAGTGAGAAGTGAGAAGCAGCAGAGTGCACGCAGGCTGCGGAATGTGGCAACACGCCGCGATTCAAAGGTCACAGGGCCACACTGTCGCCCCGGAACTTCTGACTTCGAATTTCTCACTTCTCACTTCCAGCAACCAGCCGCGCCGCTGGTTGCCGTCTCGTGTGATCTCAGTTGCCAAGCGGTTGGTGCTGGAATGGCGAAACGGTGGTAAGGAAGATGATTACGTTCTTCGCACTCCGCTCCACCGCGATCAGGCGAGCGGTGGATGTCAATCCCGGGGTAACGGTACGTGTCCGCGCTGCCAGCGTCGCAGCAGGAGCGTACGAGGGACGCATCGGCCGATTGACATCGGCCGCCCCCGCCAATCCGGTCTGTGCCTGTTTTGCTGACCCGGTTTTTCGGCCGTTGATTTGTGTGGATTGGCCTGAGTCCTGTGGTGTTCTGAGCTCCTCAGCTGAGCTCCTCAGCTGAGCTCCTCAGCTGAGCGCCTTTCGCAGCACCGGTTCGAGTGCTTCAGCGTGGCGGAAGAAACCGAGGTCGGAGGGATGGGAGCCGTCGGTGGTGTCGTCGCGGTCGGGGCCCAGGAGCGATTCGCCGTCGACGTAGAACAACCGGTCCACTCCGGCCTGCAGCAACTGCTGATACTGTTCCTGCAGCGCCCTGCGGCTGGACTGGTTGCGTTCGGCCTGAGAACCGATCAGCCAGGAACCGGAGTAGCTGCGGTCTTCGACCAGCACGATCGGGGTCTGTGGGCGAGCTTCGCGGAGCAGTTTGACGAGCGGTTGTGTGCGGGAAGTGACGTCGTCGGCTGTGATGTTCGGGAGGCAGTCAATGACAAACACGGCCGCATCGATCTCTGCAATGAACCGCCCGACTTCTGCTTCCATGCGTCCATTGCCGCTGAAGCCCAGGTTGATCACAGGGCGATTGAGTCGGCGGCCGAGGATTGCGGGGTGCGGCATGCCGGGGCGAGATGCACAGGCGCCGTGGGTGATTGAGGTCCCGTAGAACACGATGGGTTTGTCTGCTCGGGGCGCGATGGGCTGGAATTTTGCGCCAGCGGGGACCCCGATCTGCAGCGACTGGGTACCGTTGTACAGCGGCAGGTAAATGGCGTAGTCACGTTCCCCCGGTCGCAGGCCGTCAACGAATTTCTGCCGCACCTCGCGGGTTTTCGGAGCAACCACGGCCACCCACTTCCAGTGCCCCGATTCATCCCGGCCGTACAGATCAAGACCGCTTACACCGGTCGCCGGCATGTGCGGCATGGCGAGGTTTTCGGAGGTGACGGCGTAGTTCACGTCAATGCGAGTGGCGTCGGTACGGAAGTGCACGAGCATGCCGGCGGAATGGCGGCTGAGTCCCCAAACGGCATCTCTGACAACCCCCTTCGCCCGGCCGGGCAACCGGTCGAAATAGGCTTCCGTGTCGTTGAATGCCCGCCCTTCGACACCCCAGTCCCGCACATCGGCCCACTCCAGCGCCGGTTCATCGCTGCCGGATCGGCCACGCGGACCGGCGAATGACACTGCGGGTGCAGTATGTGCGGAGGCGACAACAGCAGCAGCGGCGGCAGCAGAGCCAAAAAACGTGCGGCGGGTGAGCGACATGGGTGGGTTCCTGATGGAAGGCGGCGGGAATTGGAGAAGGCGGTGGAGAGATAGCACAGACGGAAGGCAGAGGAAAGCGAGTGGGATTGCGGGCAGTGGTGGGTTGATCGGCTCGGAGAGTGAGAAGTGAGAAGTTCTCCCAAACGCGATGGCAAGCCCTCTGAGGCGCAGGGCGGCAGCCCACTGGCATTGGCTTTCTCTCAATCAACGCAAAAAGTCGGAAAGGCGAGCGGGGGATGTCAATCCCCCGGTAACGGTCCGTAGTCCCGCGGGCAGCGCCGCAGCAGGAGCAGACCAGTGTCTTACCGGCCGATTGACATCGACCGTACGCCTTGCATGATCGGGTGGAGGCGTTTCAACGGAGAGCGAGTCCTCGTGTGCGATTCTGCCTGCGGCGTGAGCGGTGTGTTGGCAGGACACTTTACCCGCGGGCTGCCGCCCTGCGGCTCATGTGTGGCGGCAGCCCACTGGCATTGGCTTTCTCTCAATCAACGCAAAAAGTCGGAAAGGCGAGCGGGGGATGTCAATCCCCCGGTAACGGCCCGTAACCGCGCGGGCAGCGGCGCAGCAGGAGCGTCCCAGGGTGGTACCGGCCGATGGACATCGACCGCACG
>JBEAUF010000082.1:0-15788 GCA_041161565.1 Planctomycetota bacterium
AGTGGGTGGGGAGGCGGATGTCAGGAAACTTCCCGCATCGAAGGGTTCCGGACTGGGGCTGGTAACTTCGGGGGTCAGTTCGAACGGCATATCCACCGGCATGTCAGCTGCCGGACTGTCAGCGGCGGGGTCTTCAATTTCGATGCCATCATCAGCCGAGGGCTCGGGGACGACAAATGCCTGTTTGCACTTCGGGCATTTGGCGTCTGTGCCTGCTTTTTCATCGCGGATCTTGAGCACGGACTGGCAGCCGGGGCAGGTGTAGCGGATGGTCATGGGACGACTTTGCGAAAAACCGGGCCGGGGGACGAAGTGCGGAGAATTCTAGTGAACAGAGGCGCAAAACGCAGGCGGAAAACGCAAAAACGCCAGGTGGCCGAAAACGGCAACACCTGGCGTCAATGGGTTATAAGTCAAGCCGGGGGGCGGACACTAGAAATTGTTGACCGGGATCCCGGACGAAATGTTGCCCAGATTTTGCCAGATTTGCAGGCTGACGGACTTGCTGACGGGTCTGGAGGAACCGTCTGCGAGGCCCACGATGCAGACGTCCGTATGGGCGGAGCCGGCAGAGCCCCAGAAGAGTTTGCGGTTCGGGCCTTCAAGCGTGCTGAACAGCGTTGCCGCACCACCCCAGGCCCAGCCATCGCTGGCGACCTGGTCGGGAGTTCTTGCGTTGGGCACCAACAGGCTCTCGAAACGCTCTGCCTCAGCGATAATCACCGTCTGGGAAGTTCCGTCCTTGATGTCGGTCAGGTTCACTGAGCTGTTGGCGAACAGTGCGCCCCCATTGATCGACAGCTGATTGAAGTTGTTGGCATTGGTTCTGGGCTGACTCTGGTAGAACTGGATCTGCTCGGGAGTCAGGTCGAAGATGGCCCGGGTCTGGCGATTGAAGACCAATCCTGAACCGGCACAACCCACGTAATCATTACCGCCACCGCGGACCCCGGTGGTCAGCTTGACTGCTGCATCGGTGTCGAGGAATTTGTTGTGAGAGAACTTTGCGGCATTGATTTTTGAGCGGCGGGATGGGCAGTAGAACCCAGGAACCTCGACCTGCGCCGGGGCGTATCCCAGCTGTCGCCAGACGAGGGAGTTATCGAAGGTGACTTCGGCGTTGCCGAATACGTTGTAGTCTGTCCGCCAGAGTTCAAAAACGTTCTTCTGATCAACGTAAGGCAGGATGTGGAACAGCCAGCTGGTGCCGTGCAGCCCAAGATTCTGGTTGTTTTCGAAGGGTTCGCGCGGATCGCGGAAGCGGGCTCCGGTTGGTGTCAGATCACCGGCGAAGAGTGACAGAATCGCCCCGGGGGGCAATACACCGTGGGAATCATGGTAGTTGTGAAGGGCCAGGGACAGCTGTTTGACATTATTAATACACTGAGTGCGGCGAGCGGATTCGCGGGCCTGCTGTACGGCCGGCAGCAGCAGGGCCACAAGAATGGCCACGATGGTGATTACCACCAGCAGTTCAATCAGCGTAAAACCTCGAATGCGTCTGTGACCGGTTCTCATGGAATGCTCCTGGATAATCTTCGCCAGCTACCGAAAAGTACGGAAGTGCTGACTGCTGGGGTATATCATTCCCCGTTTTTCTGTCCGTGGCAAGATTTTCCAGCAAATTTCCGCTGTGTTTCAGCGGAAGGGACTGGATTTTGTGAAATCGCAGCAGGTGGAGTGAGCTGGAGTGGGTGATTTCAGGTATCTGCGGTTCCGCGATGCAGTCAGGTTGTGGTCGGGCCCGCCTCAGCCAACCGACAGAGGATCTGCGCTCCTTCGCGAAGCATTTCGTCCGTGGCGGCGAACGAAACACGGAAATGCGTGTCGCGTCCGCTGAATACGGAACCTGGGATAATCAGCAGGTTGTTGCGGATGGCAGCCGCAACAAATTCTGAGCCGGTGCCCCAGGGGGCTTTCAGGAACAGGTAGAAGGCACCTTCCCCGCCCGTAATTTCGAAGTGATTTCGCAGCAGTCCGACCAGCAGGTCGCGTTTACGCCGGTAATCCTCGCGGTTGCTGGCAAGGTCCAGTTCCCACGCGGTGACTCCGGCCCACTGCACAGGATGCGGCGCACAGACAAACGTGAACTGCTGCAGCTTGAGCATTTGCTGGATGAGGCAGGACGGACCGTGCATAAAGCCCAGACGCAGTCCGGTCATGGAGTGGGATTTGCTGAAGCCGTCGATGACGATGGTCTGCGGGTTCCAGGTCACCGGGGAGACGAATTCCTGGTCATAGCAGAATTCACGGTAGATTTCATCGCTGATCAGCGCGATGTTGTGGCGGCTGGCAAGTTCAGCGAGCGCCTGAGTTTCGGCTGCGGTGGCGACACTCCCAGTGGGATTTGCCGGGCTGTTGAAGATGATGAGTTTGGTGCGGGGAGTGATCGCGCTGCGGATGGCTTCAATGGGAAGTCGGAAATCGGGGTAACAGGAAACAGGGACGACGGTGCCGCCGGCGAGAGTCACGAGGTGGCGGTACATCACGAACCACGGATCAAGGATAATGACCTCCTCGCCGGGATTGATCAGGGACAGCAGTGCCAGCACGAGCGCTCCGCTGGTTCCGGAAGTAACGAAGACCTTGCGGTCGGGATCGTTGTACCGGCGGGACACATCGTTTTGCAGCAGATTAAGCAGCGGGGCGATGCCCTGAGTCTGACTGTAAGCGTTGCGGCCTTCCTGAACGGCTCGGCAGAGTGCGTCCTTGATGGGTTGCGGCGTGTCATAGTGGGGCTGGCCAATGCTCAGATTCACCGGTCTCTGCATCGTTGCCGCAAGGTCGAAGACCTTGCGGATACCTGAGGCATCGATGCGGTGCATGCGTTCGGCAATCCATGATTCACTCACGCAGGGAACTCCCTCGACAACTGGCTTGAAGGAAAAACAGCGTTCGGCTGCAGCCGCGGCACCGTTTCAGCAGTGCACCACGACGTCGGCCGCATCAAAGCGAACTTTGGCATCTGCGGCCGCTGAGTCGTCCGGGCTGCGATACCCGAGGGCACAGGCAACGACGCTGGTCCAGGGGCTGTCGGTGATTCCCAGTATCCGGTCGATGCGATCGGGGATGATGCCTTCCATGGGGCAGGCATCAATTCGGAGCAGGGCAGCGGTTTCGAGCAGGAAGCCGAGGGCGATGTAGCACTGGCGGCTGGTCCACGGGAGTTGTTCGTGGCCCATGCGGCTGGTTTTGCCGAGGATCGCGTCGCGGAGGCCATGGAGCGATTCGGGGGGCACGCCGCGGACTGCTGCGCAGCGGTCAACCCAGCTCTGCACGAAATCAGCATCGACCGTGCGGCGGGCGGCCAGCACCACAAAGTGTGAACAATCACGAGGCTGGGTCTGGCCCCAGGCGGCATCGGGGAGTTGCTGCCTGATGGTCGGTGACGTAATCACGAAAAACTTCCATGGCTGCAGTCCGTAGCTGCTGGGACTGAGCACCAGTGCCTGTTCGAGGGTCTGCCATGTGTCGGCAGGGATTGTGCGGCTGGGGTCGAATCGTTTGGCAGCGTAACGCCAGAGCAGGGATTCAATGATGGCTGACATGGCCTCGGAAGCAATCGGGGTGATGGGTTGTGAGGTTCCGGCGACAGACTGATCGGCCGTGTCCCGCACTTAAGCTCGGAAAATCCTGTGCTGATATTCAGGGCTGACATTGCGAGTGGCATTGCGGGTATCGACGATCATTCGGGAGTGCTGAGCGATGAATTGGTAGTCGAATGCGGAGTGGTCGGTTGAAATCAGCACGCAGTCCTGCTCCGCGAGGAACTCGGGTGTGAGCGGAGTGCTTTGCATGGGCGGCAGGTGATAGTGCCGCATTTTGGGCAGCACGGGCACATGCGGGTCGCTGTAGGTCAGCAGGGCGCCGCGGTGGAGCAGGAGTTCGAGGAGTTCGAAGGAGGGGCTTTCGCGGGGGTCGTCGACATCCTTCTTATAGGCCATGCCGAGAATGCAGATGCGACTGCCGCGGACTGGTTTGCCGGCATCATTCAGAAAGTCAGCGACGCGGCTGACGACATATCGCGGCATGAATGTGTTGACTTCACCGGCGAGCTCAATAAAGCGGGTGCTCATCCCATACCGCCGTGCGAGCCAGCTCAGGTAGAATGGATCGATGGGGATGCAGTGACCGCCAAGTCCGGGGCCGGGGTAAAAAGCCTGGAAACCGAAAGGTTTGGTTTTGGCCGCGTCAACGACTTTCCAGATATCGATGCCCATGCGGTCGAAGAGCATTTTGAGTTCATTAACGAGGGCGATATTCACGGCGCGGTAGGTGTTTTCGAGGATCTTGCAGGCTTCGGCGATTTCGGCGTTGTCGACGCGAATAATGCGGACAATGGCGTGGCTGTACAGGTCAGCGGCCAGGTTACTGGAATTCTGATCGATACCACCGACGACTTTGGGAATACCCGCTGCGGTGTAGTCCGGGTTGCCCGGATCTTCGCGTTCCGGACTGAAGGCCACAAAGAAGTCCTCACCACAGGTCAGACCGGATGGGTTTTGCTGAAGGATCGGCACAAGCACATCACGGGTGGTGGTGGGATAGGTGGTGCTTTCAAGGATGACCAGTTGTCCGCGGCGGAGGACTTTGGCGATCGCCCGGCCTGTGGATTCGATGTACTGGAGGTCTGGATCGCGGGATTCATTGAGCGGTGTGGGAACGCAGATGAGCAGTGCGTCGGCCTCGTGAAGCCGGGACATGTCACTGGTGGGGTCGAGCACCCCTCGCTGGATCCAGTCGGTGATGGTGGCAGAGGGAATATGCCGAATGTAGCTTTGGCCCAGTCGGAGTTGCTGGATCTTCGCGTCATCCACGTCGAACCCGAGGCATTTGAACCCGGCGTTTGTGAAGGCGCTGATGAGTGGCAGGCCCACATAGCCCAGCCCGATAATGCCGACTCGTGCTGCACGGTTGTTGATTCGGGAGGCGAGTTCTGCGGCCAGTTGCGTGGACTTCATGGGAAATCTCGTTTCAGGGTGCGGAGAATCGAGGCAGTATTCGACCGGGTGGACTGTGTTCTTTGAAATCCTTCAGCATACGCAGAAACAGTTCAGAGAAATGGCGCTGAATTTGCGGATTGGGGTTTGTTGGGTCGAAGAGGAGGTTTGGGTGCTGTCGGGACCGTCAGAACCGTGACAAACGGACACAGAAAGATGTCCGGCCGCATTGCTGCCCCGGAAACCACCAGTTTCCCGACTTTCAGACTTGCGTGCGAGGAAAATTCGTATTTCACCCTATTCTCGGAAACTCTGACCGTGCTGCTTTCACTGCCTTTTTCGAACTGTATGCTCTGCATGCAGCAGGTACCACGATAACTGATCTCGGCTCAAGGTCGTCTTCCGCCCCTGAACGCAGAAAATCATGAACGTTGCGGACTGGATTCTTGTCTTAATGGCGACCGCGGTCATGCTGTGGATTGCAGCGGGACCCGTAAAGCGGAAACTGCGCCCCCAGGACTACTTCACCGGGGGGCATACCACCAGCCTGCGACGACTCATTCTGTTCACCTTTGGCTCCGGTACGTGTACGGATTCGTCGTCTACCGTGCTTTCGGCAACCTGGCGATCGGGGCTGTCCGGGCTTTGGTGGCAATTCATCTGGTTGCCTGTGATTCCCGTATTCTGGATTGTGGCACCGCTGCTGCGCAGGCTTCGGGCGACCACGGCTGCGGATTTCTTTCGGCTGCGATTCGGCGCCACCACGGGGCTGCTGTATGCGATCTATGGGATGGGGATCAGTGTGGTGGTGATCGCCGGAGTGCTCTTTGCCTCCGCGCGGCTGCTCAATATTCTGACTGAACCCTTCTTCAGCGATGTGGCCGCCAGCCTGCAGCTGCGGTTCCCGATGGTCAACATTCGCACAGCGTTGTCCAGTCCTGAATTCGGTGCGGCACCCCTGATTTCAATGCGGCCACTGCAGGGTGAGGCGATCGCGGGGATCCTGCTGGCACTGCTGGTGCTCGTCTGCGGCCTGCTCGGCGGACTCTACGCTCAGGTTCGCATCGACTGCCTCCAGGGTATCCTGCGGATGGTGCTGACCATCCTGCTGCTGCCGCTGATTTTTTCCAAAACCGGAGGTGTGGGATCGCTGCACACTCAGCAGTACCTGAAAACGGGCATGCTGGACTTCGTGGCCGCTTCCGCCGCCAGGCTCGACGATTTCCATGAACCGTTCACCCCCTTCTACCTCTGCATGCTCTGCGCTGCCGCGCTGGCAGGCGTCATCGTGCAGCCGCACGTGGTGGTGCTTTGCGGTACCGGTCGTCGGGAACTGGATGCACGGGCGGGACTCACCGGTGGGCATCTGCTCAAACGCTTCATGGCGATTCTCTGGGCGGTGTTCGGAATCGGCTGCATCGTCTGGTATCTCGGTCCCAACAGCCCGCTCTCCGCCGAAGGCACACCAGCTGAAGATTTTCAGGTTCTCCAGGACCTGAAAGTAGCAGCCACTGCTGAACCCTCAGAACTGCTGCCGGAGCAGACTTATCGTGTCAACCGGGTGAATCAGCAGTTCGCCGATCGGCTCTTCGGTCGGGCTGTTCGAGACCTTTGTTCGGGCCTGTTCCCGGGACTCACGGGGCTGTTCGTGGCCATGGTTATCGCCGGAGCCGTCAGCCACGCCGCAACTCAGATGATCGTCGGGAGCGGTTTGTTTGCCGAACACGTCTATCGCAACAGCATTGCTCCCGAACAGACACCGGAACACTATCGGTCAGTCGGCAGACTCTGCGGCCCGGTGTTGCTGGCTGCCGCTCTGGTTCTGCAGATGAGCTTCAACAACATCGGGGATGTGCTCAGGCTGTTCATCAAAACTCCGGCGATCATCGGAGTCAGTATGTGGATGGGGCTGGTCTGGACCCGCTGGAATCGAAATTCCGTCTGGGCAGCAACGCTCGGCGGCGCTGTTGTGGGACTGCTGTGCGGCTACTTTCCTCTGGAGGTACAGCGAACTTTTCCGGGCCTTGCGGACCGGATGTTCGTGGTCACAGGCGCCGGAACGGTGATGCTGGATGCATGGAAAATCGCGCTGATACTTGCCGGATCGCTGGGCGCCGGAATCTTTGCGACGCTGCTCACAGAGCCTCAGCCGCCAGGACAGCTGGAGTTCTTTTATCGGCTGATCCGCACTCCGGTTGCTCCCGGTGAGGTGCATCAGGACGTACGCGATTTTGTGCCTTCGGATGATGAACGAGATCTGCTGCCCTGCTTGTCATTTCTGGGTTTCCAGTTCCCTGGGGCTACCCGCGGGGGCGTCATCGGCTTTCTCCTCTCGCTGGTGCTCATCGTTGCCATGGTGGTGGGAACCAAGCTGCTCACTCAGCTGATCTGATCGTCCCAAAGCCAGGTGCGAACCGGGCTGCCGACTGCCAGCGGGGACTGCGAGGGTTCAATCAGGACCATGCAGTTGGCAGCCGCTGTGGAACGCAGGTCGGCCGACAGTTGCCATGGAACGATGCTGACTGTCAGTTGAGAGTGCTGCAGTGATGCAACTGCAGGCTGACAAACAGGGCGGTCTCCGCGGAGCGAAAAGTCATGATTCAGCAGAGCAGCCAGCGGGGCTGCCGGTGGTCGTCCCAGCAGCCGCCGAATCGAGGGCCGAACAAAAAGTTCGCAGCAGGCAAGGCTGCTGACAGGGTTCCCCGGAAGTCCAAAGACAAGCGTGGACCGGGAGTCGGACGACGAGTGATGAACGCCTGCCCAGAGTGGTTTTCCGGGTTTGAGCCGCACGCCATGCAGCAGTTGCTGGACGCCGGCTCTGCGAAGGGCTGCCGGAACCAGGTCCAGCAGACCCACCGAGACTCCGCCGGTGAGCAGCAGCAGGTCGGCCTGCAGGCCCGTTTGAATGGCAGCGTCCAGTTCGGCCGGTGAGTCCGCAGCGGACTGCACACTGACTACGCGAGCACCCATGGTGTGCAGGAGTGCGGCCAGCATCGGTTGGCTGGAATTTCGGAGCCTGCCCGGCGGGGGCGACTGCTGGTATGGGACAAGCTCTGATCCCGTGGAGATGATGGCAGCTGAGGGAATTCTGGCAACGGGAATGTCGGTGATGCCGAATTCGGCCAGTGCGGCGATGTGGCGTGGCTGGAGGAGTGTGCCGGCGGTGAGCAAAGGATCACCGGGGCGTCCGAGTGCTCCTTCGAAGAGTACTGAGGCACCGGGGCGGCGGGCGGAGGCGGGGATCTGAATTGTATCCGGCTGATCGGGGACGGAGGCCGCCAGTTCCTGGGGGACGACGCAGTCGCAGCCACCGGGAAGCATGGCGCCCGTCATGATGCGAACCGCCTGATCCGAGGCAATTTGCAGGCTGGAGTTTTGTCCGGCGGTGAGTGTTTCAACGACGCGGAGGATGACTTTGTCGTTGAGGCTGGTGCTGGCTGTGGCCTGGCTGCTGACAGCGTAGCCATCCATCAGCGACCGGGTGAAGGCCGGATACAGTTCCGGCACGGACATGTCGCCAGCGAGCACTCGGTGATGGGCATTTTGCAGCGGCACGCGTTCCGTACGCGGGGCCGGTGTGTTTGCCTCGATAAGTTCTGAAGCGTCGGTGATGGAGATCATGGCATGGCTTTGGCGGGAAGCGGAGTTCCGGGAATCTCCGCCGCCGGCGCGAGTCCAGGGTGGAATTCGAATAGACACTATATATTATGGGCTGCAGTTGCTCGGTGCAATTGTCAAAGTCCAGCGAAGACTCCTGATGCGTCCGGGTTGCGTGGCATCAGGAAAGTCAATTTCCCCCTTATGATTGTTTCAGCCTCGTGACAAATACGCTTTTCAGGTCCCGGTTCAAGGCCGTCGTGTTTGATCTCGACGGCACCCTGCTGAACACCGAAGACATCTTTGAAGAGGCGGGCAGCCAGTTGATGTCCCGTCGCGGCCTGCAGATGACTCCGCAGATCCGTCAGGCGATGCTTGGACGTCGCCCAACCGAGGCCTTCAATGCGCTCAAATCGCTCACTGGACTGACCGATTCCATCGAAGACATGATGCAGGAAACCAAGGTTCTCTTCCGCCAGCTTGCGGAAACCTCGGTCTCAATCCTCCCGGGCGTCACAGAGCTGCTGGCACTGGCTGATGGCTGTGGTTTGCCGCGAGCAGTGGCTACGTCATCCCCGCGGCCATGGATGACCTGGCTGCTCACCAAAGTCAACCTGCTCGATCGTTTTCACTTCGCGCTCACTGCCGAAGACGTGACTCACGGCAAGCCACACCCGGAAATTTACTTGTCTGCTGCTGCCAGACTCGGCGTTTCACCCGCAGAGATGCTGGTGTTTGAAGACAGCGAAACGGGAACTCGAGCTGCTGCGGCGGCTGGGGCATTTGTAGTCTCGGTGCCCAACCGCCACACTGCTGCCGGTGACTTCAGCGCCTGCAGTCTCCGAGTCGACAGTCTGCTCGATCCACTCCTGCCTTCGCTGCTGCTGGGCAGCCAGTCCGGACCTGCAACCATTTCCAGCACTGAACGTTCAGGTGCAGCATGACTCAGCAGCTTAGTGGCCGGATGTCTGCGTGGCTGCGGCTGCTGCGGCTCCCCACCGTCTTTACTGCACTCTCCAATGTGCTTTGCGGTTATTTTCTCGCTCAGCGTCCGCAGTTTCCGGACCTGTTGCAGGACTCTGCACTCTGGTTTCTGCTGGCCGCCAGTTCCGGTCTGTACCTCGGCGGTATGGTGCTTAATGATTTCTTCGACGCACAGCTGGATGCTCAGGAACGACCGGAACGCCCGATTCCTTCCGGTCGGATTTCGCGAAAAGCGGCGGGGCTCCTCGGTTTTTGTCTGCTTGGCGGTGGCCTTGCAATAGCCGCGGCCGTGGGGCTTCAAAGCTGCTCCACAGCGCTGCTCATCGCGGTTCTCGTCCTGTGCTACAACGCTCGCTTTAAGGCGACGGTGATTGGTCCATGTTTCATGGCGGCCTGTCGCTTCCTCAATCTGCTCCTCGGGGCCAGTACGCTGGCGCTGTCCGCACCGGCCAGCCCACCGGTGCTCATTGCCGCCGGTGGGCTGTTCGTTTACATCCTCGGTGTGACGTGGTTTTCCCGAAGTGAAGCGGGTTCTGCCAACCGTCGCGGTCTGCTGACAGGACTTGCGTTGGTGATCCTCGGTCTGATCATCGATGAATTTCTCGTGTACCGCTATGCTGCGGGCCTCGCCATGCTCCGCGGCAGCGGTATGGGGCTGCTCCTGCTGGGGCTCAATCTCTCCATGCGTGCCGCTGCCGCCATCAGCGCCGCTCGACCGCTGCTCATCCAGCAGACCGTCGGGCTGATGCTGCTCAGCCTGATCTTCCGTGATGCGATGCTGGTGTTTGCAATCACCGGCAACGCTCAGCTTGCGCTGGTCGTGATGGGGCTGTTGATCCCCGCTTCGCTGCTCAGGCGTGTCATTCCCCTGAGCTGACCTGTGGGCAGGCTGCGGTGACGGATCAGTTACTGCGGGTGCTGAGTTGTTGCCTCAGGCGGTGCAGTTCCTGGAGGGCCTGCAATGGGGTGAGGTGATCGACTTCGAGGTTGCGAAGTTCGTCCAGCAGGGGATCTTCGGGGGATTCGAAGAGGGACTTTTGTCGTCTTCGCTGCACAGGAGTTTCTCGATCGGGTACTCGGGGACGTCCTTCAGAATTCAGGTGTTCATTTTCCAGAGAAGCGAGAATGGCGGTGGCTCTTTCGGTCACTCTTCCGGGCACTCCGGCAATTTTCGCGACATGGATTCCATAGCTGCGTCCCGCTGCGCCTGCGATGATGCGATGCAGAAACACAACATCGTCGTTACTCTCGCGGACAGCGACGTTCCAGTTGGAGGCGTGTTTGAGGGTGGTGGCGAGATCCGTGAGTTCGTGGTAATGGGTTGCGAACATCGTGCGGCAGCCGGTTTCGTCGTGCAGAAACTCGGTGATCGCCCATGCCAGAGAAATTCCGTCGTAAGTGCTCGTGCCACGGCCGATTTCATCGAGGATCACGAGGCTGCGGGATGTGGCTGCATTGAGGATTCTGGCGGTTTCCGTCATTTCCACCATGAAGGTGCTTTGCCCTCGCGCCAATTCATCGCTCGCACCAACTCTCGCAAAGACTCGATCAGCCAATCCGATGCGTGCGGACTTCGCTGGTACGAAGGAACCGATCTGGGCCATCACGGTGATCAGGGCCGCCTGTCGAATATAGGTGCTCTTGCCCGCCATATTGGGGCCGGTGATGATCTGAACGCGTCCGGAGCCGGGATCGCTTCCGGAATTGGCCTGGACCCCCAGTCGGACGTCATTGGGGACGAATTGTCCGGCTGGTAGGAGGCGGTCGAGTACAGGGTGACGGCCGTCGCGAATGTCCAGAACAGGTGTGTCTTCAAGGGTTGGGCGGCAGTAGCGGCTATTGGCTGCGACATTCGCGAGTGCGGTGAGGACGTCGATTTCGGCGAGTGCTTCGGCGGTGCGCAGGAGTTGCGGGACGGCGAGTGCCACCTGTTCGCGGAGGGTGTTGAAGAGTTCGAGTTCGAGGGAGCGTGCTCGGTCTTCAGCGCGGAGCACTTTGTCTTCGTATTCCTTCAGTTCCGGTGTGATGAATCGTTCCTGATTCTTCAGCGTCTGCTTGCGGATGTAGTCTGCGGGTACCTTGTCGATGTTTGCTGCGGTAACTTCGAGGTAGTAGCCGAAGACTTTGTTGAACCCGATTTTCAGGCTGCTGATGCCGGTGCGTTCGATTTCCCGTGCCTGATATGCAGCCATCCATTGGCGTCCGCCACGCATCAGGTCACGGAATTCATCGAGCTCTGTGCTGAAGCCGGGGCGAATCACGCCGCCGTCAGATACGGCGGGTGGCGGATCTTCAACAAGTGCGTTGGTGATGGCAGCGTGAACTTCGGGGCAGAGTTCAATGTGCAGTTCAAGTTGCTGGAGACGCGCAGCGGAGCGTTGTGTGAGCGCGGAGCGCAGTCTGGGGAGTTGTTCGAGTGTGCGGGCAAGGCAGATGAGGTCGCGCGGGCTGCAGCGTCCCGTGGCAACTCGGGATGTCAGTCGCTGAACATCCCATGTGTGTTTGAGCAGGTCCCGGAGGTCTTCGCGGAGTGCGGGGCTGTCGAGCAGTTCTGCGACGGCGTCCTGGCGGGTGTTGATGGCGGCGATGTCGGCGAGCGGTGAGGCGATCCATTCGGACAGAAGCCTTGAGCCCATGGGGGTGCAGGTCTGGTCGAGAACTCCGAGGAGCGTGAAATCGCGGCGGTTGTCGCGGATGGTCTGGGTAAGTTCGAGGCTGCGACGGGTGGCCTCATCGATAATCATGTGCCGCTGGCGGCGAAAATATTCGAGTCTCAGGATGTGGGGCAGGGCCGAGCGGGAGGTTTCGCGGACATATTCGAGGAGAGCTCCGGCAGCGGTGACGGCAGGCGTGTCTTCGACGTCGAAGCCTTCGAGTGTTTTGGTGCCGAAGTGCTCGTTGAGCAGTCGTCGGCATTCGTCGCGTGCGAAGCACCAGTCAGGGCGAGTGGTAAAAACAATGGGCTGGCCGTCCGAGCGGCGTTCGGCGAGAGGCCCGTTCTGGGCGGCGCTTTCGGGGATGAGGCATTCAGCGGGGCGGATGCGGGCGAGTTCGTCCTGGAGCTGTGCGGGAGCGATGTCTGTGAGCTGGAAGCGGCCGGTGGAGAGTTCAAGCCACGCGAGGCCGAGGCCGGTTTTGGACGGAGCCAGACTGGCGAGGAAATTGCTCTGCAGGGGGTCCAGCATCTGATCGTCTGTGAGCGTACCGGGGGTGACAACGCGAGTTACTTCCCGGCGAACCAGTCCTTTGGCCTTTTTAGGGTCTTCCACCTGATCACAGATGGCGGCTCGAAATCCCGAGTGAATGAGTTTCTGCAGGTAGGTGTCGAGCTGGTGCCAGGGGAACCCGGCCATCGGAACGGGGTTCTCGGAGTTCTTATCGCGGCTGGTGAGCGTCAGCCCGAGCACTCGGGAGGCGTTTTGGGCGTCCTCGAAAAAGAGCTCGTAAAAGTCACCCATGCGGAACAGGAGCATGGCTCCGGGATGCTGCGCTTTCACTGCGTGATAGCGTTCCATCATCGGTGAGAGTTTGGTCATGGCGACGACTCAGCAGGGCCTTCAGAGCGATTTGACGTCGGGAAAAAGCATGCTTACGCTGGTTCGGCGATGAATGGAATAGACGGCCTGAGCGAAAAGCGGGGCGACGGAGATGATTTCAAATCGGGGGCCGAGCGGTTCAACGGGGGGCTCGATGGTGTCGGTCATGAACATCCGGCGGATGTTGCTGCGTTCGATGCGATCCACGGCCCCGCGAGAAAGAACACCGTGGGAAACTGCGGCGAAGATGTCGCCTGCGCCACGGTCTCTGAGCACTTCTGCCATGCTCACGAGCGATCCGCCGGTGATGGTGAAATCGTCCACCATCAGCACATTGCAGCCACGGACGTCACCGATGACCTCCAGCACCTGTGCGGTTTCGGAGTGGTCCTTGCGCTGCTTGTTACCAATGACGACGGGAACACCGAGCAGATTTGCGTAGGCAGAGGCGGACTTGGCGAAACCAACATCCGGACTGCAGATCACCAGATTGGGGATATTCAGTGAGCGGATGTGGTCACAAATGACCTTGCGGGCGTAGAGATGATCGACGGGAACGCTGAAGAAACCCTGAATCTGTGGGCTGTGCAAATCCATGGTGAGGACTCGGTCGGCCCCGGCAGCCTCAATCGCGTCGGCACAAACCCGGGCACGGATCGAGACGCGGGGCTCATCCTTCTTGTCACCCTTTGCGTAGCTGAAGTAAGGGATTACCGCGGTGACCTGAGCAGCGCTGGCACGTTTGAGAGCGTCGATCCAGAAGAGCAGTTCCATGAAATTGTCATTCACGGGGCGATGCACACCCTGAACCACAAAACAGTCCCGGCCGCGGACATTTTCGAGCACCCGGACGAAGACGTTGCCCTCACTGAATATTTGTGCCTGACAGGGCGTGAGCGACACGCCGAGGCATTCAGCGATCCGGGCGGCGAATACGGGGTTCCCGGATCCGGCGAGGATGGCAAGGTCGCCCATGGGGGTCGATGGGGCGGGAAAGGCGGAATTTGAAGGATCCGGAATCCGTGTCATGGGTTCAGGTTCGGGCGCGGAGGAAGGAACCGAGCACCGCCGGCAAGCAGTCGCTGAAACGGGCCAAAACGCAGAGTCTATCGGCCGTGGTGGGGATGGCAACTGTGGGAAACGGTCCGCAGAGACTGGTGCCAGTCTGGGAAACCGAATTTGCCTGAATTCAGCCCCCGCAATCCGAGATTCCGCGTAATTCCCCGAAGTTCTCCCCGGTTTCCCGGCGATTTTTGCACACAGTTAAACTAAACTCGGGGCCCGTCATCTCTGTGGAATGGCATTCAGGAACCTCCTGACCCATCCTTCCGTGGTCGCTCCCAGGGAGCCCTCCGCATGACTCAGCAATCCCCCGCCCTGTTTCTCCTCTCCCGCGTCCGGCGAAGGCTGGCCATCGTGAATTTTGCCCGCAGCCTGCACCGCAGCCTGCTGGCCACGGTCGGACTGGGGGGGCTGGCTGTGCTCTCCGTGCGACTGCTGGGTCTGCTCCCCCCGGGCCGTCAGTACCCCGAGTACATCCTCGTCGGGCTCCCCGCTGCCGCAGCCTGCCTCGCGTGGATCTTCGCCCGACGCGTCGAAGCCACCATGGCGGCCCGCGAAGTCGATCGGCATGCCCGCACCGACGACCTGTTTCTCACACTCGCCACCCTCGAATCCTCCGCCGGGAACTACCAGCCGCTGGTCCAGCAGTCCGCCCAGCAGCTCGCAATGTCCATCCAGCCCGAACAGGTCGTGCCCTTCCGGCCCAACCGGCCCGTCGGAATTCAGGCCCTCGTCCTCACTGCATTCGCCCTGCTCATCTGGTTCGTGCCTACACTCGACCCCTTCGGCCGCGTCGAAGCTGCCACTCGCGTCGATCGCGAAAAGGAACGCCTTAAACAATCCGTCGAAAGTATTCGACGCCGTGAACAACAGGTCGCGCGAAAGCTGCAGCAGGCCGAACAACGGTCGCAGGACATCGACCAAAAAACCCAGGAAATGCTCGCCGCACTCCGGAAAATGAAACCCTCCGAAAAACAACCAAATTCCGAAGTTCTCCGAGAACAACAGCAAAACCTTAATCAACTCTGGAACAGCGTCTCCAGCGACAGCCTTCGCGAAATGCTCGCCAAAACCGGACTCGAAATGCAGTCCGGCGAACAGTCCCGAAGAATGAATGACTGGCTCCGCGACCTCCAGAACGGTAAGCCCGAAGCCCTGCAAAATGAACTCCGGAAGGCTCAGGAATCCATGCAGGCTATGCTCAATGCAAATACCCCGGAAGAACGCAACAAAGCCGCTTCAGACCTCCGCAAACAACTGCAGGACCTCAAAAAGTTCTCCTCCAAAAAAGCCGGCTCCAAAGAACTGGAACAATCCCTCGACCAGGCCCTCAAAGCCCTTGAAGCACTCGCCCAGAAAAAACAGGGCGGAAATCAGGATCCCGAATCTTCCGAAGAATCCTCCAGCGAAGAACTCGCTCAACAGGCCGCAGAGGCTCTCAAAGAATCGCTGGAACTCGCTGATAAGGAACTTCAGGACATCGCCCGCTCAGCAGAAGACATCCAGAAAATTGAATCAGCCCTGAAAACACTCCAGCAGGCCGAAAAACTCAATCAAAATGGTCAGATGGATGGGGAAGAATGCGAGGGCTGCAAGAGTCTCGCTGACTACGCCGCCCGCCTCAGGAAAATGCAGAAAGATGGTGCTGGACAGTCGGGACAGGGAGGGC
>JBEAUF010000109.1:0-6663 GCA_041161565.1 Planctomycetota bacterium
GCCGAAATCGCAACCGGGGGCTTCCGCCCGCCCGCTCAGGTGCGGGCAGGGGCGGGCACCAGGGTGCCGAAACGCAACCGGGGGCTTCCGCCCGTCCGCTCAGGTGCGGGCAGGGGTTGGCACCAGGGTGCCGGAATCGCAACCGGGGGCTTCCGCCCGTCCGCTCTGGGTGGGCAGGAGCGTTGGGGTGTTATTCGTCTTCGGCGGTGGCTTCGGCTTCCGCTTCGGCTTCGGCGCCGGCGGGTGAGGAGAGATTTTTGAGGGTGAGGATGCGTTGTTTGATTTCTTCTGCGAGGGCGGGGTTTTCCTGGAGGAATTGTCGGGCGCGGTCGCGTCCTTGTCCGAGCTTTGTGCTGCCGAAGTTGAACCAGCTGCCGCTGCGGTCGACGACTTTGTTTTCGACGGCCAGATCGAGCAGGTCAGCTTCGTAGCTGACGCCGCAGTGACTGTACATGTCGAATTCGGCGACGCGGAACGGTGGAGCGACTTTGTTCTTGACGATCTTGACGCGCATTCGCATGCCGATGGTCGTTTCGCCTTCCTTGAGCTGATTAATGCGGCGGACATCGAGTCGGCAGGAGCTGTAGAATTTGAGGGCGCGGCCGCCGGGGGTGGTTTCGGGGCTGCCGAACATGACGCCGATTTTTTCACGGATCTGGTTGATGAAGATCACGGTGGCACGAGCGCGGGAAATGGCACCGGTGAGTTTTCGCATAGCCTGGCTCATCATGCGAGCCTGAAGGCCGACGTGAGAATCACCGATTTCGCCGTCGAGTTCGGCTTTGGGAACGAGTGCGGCGACGGAGTCCACGACGATGATGTCGACGGAGTTTGATTTGACGAGCATTTCAGCGATTTGGAGCCCTTCTTCGCCGTAGGAGGGCTGACTGACGAGCAGTTCGTCGAGGTTGACACCGACACGGCGCGCCCATTGCGGGTCGAGCGCGTGCTCGGCGTCGATGAAGGCCGCAATGCCACCTTCTTTTTGGGCGCTGGCGATGGCGTGCAGGGCGAGCGTTGTTTTGCCGCTGGATTCAGGACCAAAGAGCTCGACGATACGACCCCGAGGAAACCCGCGGCCACCAAGTG
This sequence comes from Planctomycetota bacterium, assembly GCA_041161565.1. Classification (GTDB taxonomy): domain Bacteria; phylum Planctomycetota; class Planctomycetia; order Planctomycetales; family Planctomycetaceae; genus SXXK01. Next base: position 1,090 of record JBEAUF010000109.1, read on the forward strand.
CAAGGTCGAGCGACAGCGAGCCGGTGGAAATGCCAGGGAAGCCACCGACATTCTCGGTGGCGTCCAGCTTCATGATGGACCCCTTGCCGAACATTTTTTCGATCTGGCCGACGGTGTTTTCGAGCAGCACCTGGTGTTCGTCCTGAGGTTTGGCAGGTGCTTTTTTAGCGGGCTTGTTGGCCATGTGGCGGGTTCCTGAGCGAGAAGAAAAGGGATGATATTGGATGCTTTTGAGCCACCGATGTGCGGCGGATGTGAATTGGAGTGTAGTGGGGTGCCGTACGGGGGACCAAACCTGAAAAGGTTATTTTTGAAACACAGCGAGCCCCGAGCAAAGAGTAGTTATGAAGGACGTTCCTGTCAACTCCTTTTTCGGGATTTTCGTATACCTACTTCGTGTGTTTTTGGTTACTCCCTTAGGTATTTGTCAAAAAGACAGCGCAAACGCCTGTTTTTAACCCGATTTTGGGGCGATTTTTGCCGGAGAAAAGCCGGTTTTTTTGCCGCCGTCCGGTGGTGACTAGCCGAGGCGACTGAGCTCGTCAGTGGCCAGTTTCAGATGCAGTCTGGCGGCGTAGTCATCGGGGAGGATTTTGAGGAGTCGGTGGCAGGTTTTCTGCAGTGCGACCCAGTTGCGTTCAAAGCTGCATGTACGGATTCGTTCGCGGCACTCCAGAATTTCAGCGGCCTTCGCACTCACCTGCGCATGGAGCGTGGGATTGCGCAGGGGATAGGGGATTTGTTCGAGCTCTGTGGCGGCGATTTCATAGTCGAGAAAGCGCCGAATGCGGTCTTCGCAGTCTGCTTCGATGCGTTTGACGAGCTCCTGCAGGGCGCTGTGCAGGGGTTCGAGCTGTGGGTGTCGAGGCTGCAGTTTCTCCAGTCGCAGCAGTCCGTGGTGGAGCTCATTGAGTTGTTTTTGTGCGAGGAGCTGTGCGAGGGATTGGGTGAGGTTTTCGAGTTCCTGGCGGCGATTGATGAGCGATTTCCAGCGTTCGTCCCGGAAGCGTTCCGGGATGTCTTTGAGGAATTGTTCGGCGTTTTGAAAATCGAGTTTTTGCTGGATCAGTCCGGCAGCATGTCGGAGGTATTTTTCGGCGAGTTTGCGGAGTTCATCTTCGGGGACGGCGATTTGTGGCTGGAGGCTGTTGAGTTCGGCAGCGGAGGCTGCAGCGCGTCTGAGTTGTTTTTTCGCGAGGGCCGTCGAGAGTTTGTTGCGGAGTTCGCTGATGCGTTCCGTGGCTGCGGTGACTTCGAGATGGAGTTCCTGATCGCGGAGTGGAGCGGGAATATGTTCGAGGTACTGCAGGGCGAGGTTCCAGTTTTTCTTTTGCCTCGCGATGGCCGCGGCGTCGGCATTTTGTCGGGCGGCTTCCGCGAGCAGTTGATGCTGGGCGGCGGAAGGTGTGGCAATGAGAGTACTCAGCTGTGTGGAGCAGCTCCAGGCGGCGGCCAAATCGCCGCGGGCAAGATTCTGCTGCAGCTCTTCCTCCAGCTGCTGAATTCTGTCGTGCCGATCGAGGATCCGATTGCGAATTTCTTTGCGGATCAGTGATTCGGGGATTCCGGCGAGGCAGGCGAGTGCGGCCTCGTAGTCCTGTTTGAGATCTGCGAGGCCTTCGGCCTGTCGGTGTCGCATATCGACAAGTCGTGTGAGTTCCGTGCGGTCGGCATCGGCGGCGGGGTCACCGGGGCAGAGTTCTTCAAGGCGGGTGAGTCCTGCATGGAGCGATTTGATATTGCAGGCGGCAATCGCGATGCGGATCTGGCTTTTAACGGCCACGATTTCCTCGTATCGCTGGGTCCAGAGCCGAAACTCGGCCTCGTTGCGAAATTCTTCGGGGATGGCGTCGAGGAGTGCGAGTGCAGCTTCGTAGTCATGCTGCTGCACACGTTCGCTGGCCTGGTTGTGCAGTGCGGCGATGTGTTGTCTGAATGTTTCGTGGAGGTCTGTGCGTTTGGGCTGGTATTCGTGGAGTCGGCCGAGGTAGTCGGAGGCCTGCTGGAGCTGGTTGTCGGCGAGTGCTTCGCGGAACTGGTTTTCGAGGTTGCTGACGGCTTTGCGTTTGGCAATGGCTGCGTTGTATTTGGCTGTGCTGCGTCGGGTTTCGGGGATCTGCGACAGCAGCTCTGCGGCGGCATGGAAGTCGGTTTCGAGCAGTCGTTGTTCGGCCTGTTCGGCGAGGCTGCTGAGTTCTGTTTCGAGCTGGTTTTCCAGTTCGAGGCACCACGCGCGGCTGCGAGCCAGTCTGCGATGCCGGAAATCGGGACGTTTTTTGAGATCTTCGAGGCCTTTGAGTACGGAGGTGAAGCGTCGTTCGGCGAAGGCTGTCTGCAGTGGGGTCTGAAGGGTGCTGAGGTGTTTTTCGGCGGCCTCCTGTGCTGAGCTGCACCGATTGCAGCGCAGGCAGTGCTGATCCCAGATCCAGATCTCGCCGCCGCATGCAAGGCAGGAATCAAACAGTGGAGTGCGGCAACCCGGAGAATCGCAGTAGCGAACTTCTCCTGGCAGTTTTTTCTTTCGGAGGCTTTCATGAATGACGCCGCAGCCGGGGCACATTCCCCTGGTGATGACTGTGTCCGCAGCTTCGTGGCCGGCGGTGTCCGGCGTCTCGGCTGTGGCCGCGGATGTGACGTGGGGCTGCAGGGCTTCCACGAGCTCTTTGGCGAAGGCAGCAGCGGTCTGGAAGCGATCTTCCGGGCGTTTGGCGAGTGCTTTGAGGCAGATTTTTTCGAGGGCTGGAGGAATGCTGCGGTTGATGGAGCGTGGGGGGGCGGGGGTCGCGGACGTGATCTCTTCAAACAGCAGATCGACGTTGTCCGCCTTGAATGGCCGCTGCCCGGTGAGCATCTCGTAGAAGATGACTCCAACCGAAAACAGGTCGCTGCGGCCATCGAGCTGGCTGGTATCTCCGCGTACCTGTTCGGGACTCATATACGTCGGCGTACCGACAATTTCTGCCTGCCGGCCACGGTTTTCCGCGTTGATGGCGAGGCCGAAGTCTGCCAGAAAGATGCGTTTGCTGTGTTCCTCAATCAGAATGTTGTCGGGCTTCACGTCGCGGTGGATGATGCGGTGGGCGTGTGCAGAAGCGAGTGCCTGGGCGACGGGAATCAGAATCTCAGCGGCTTCTGCCGGGGAAGGTCGCTGTTGCCGGAGCAGTTCGCGCAGGGTGCCGCCACGCACATATCGCGAAACAACGTAGATGTGACCATTGCTGAATCGGCCGACGTCGAAGACATCGAGGATGTGGGGGTGGTTCAGCCCGGCGAGCGTCCGGGCTTCTGTGAGGTATTCTTCGGCGGTTGCGGAATCCTGCAGCCGTGCATCCGTGGGGACCTTGATGGCCACATCGCGCTGCAGTTCGACGTCGTGCGCGAGAAACACCTTGCCGTATTTGCCTGACCCGAGGAGTCGGTCGCGACGGTAGCGCCCGTTGATCAGCTCCTGAGTGACTCTGACGATGCTGCCTGCGATGTCCACGGATTCGAGCAGCGCTTCGAGATCCCTCACGCGGGCCCGCAGTGCAGCAGCCTGTTCCGGAAATCGGCCGCAGAAGTCATCGACGCAGATCTGTCTGCCCGCGAAAACCTGCGCTTCGAATTCCCCGGCTGCCAGCTCCAGCAGGCAGTCTGAGTTCTGCAGAAATTCCGGCAGACGACGATGATAGTCTTCGGCGGACCATGGCTGATCGGTCCACCAGCGGTGCCGCTGATCGACTTTGAGCGCCGCCCAGAAGTCCTGCAGTGACTCACCTGAAAGCCCGGGTGCGAGGTTCAGCCCGGCCAGCCACAGATTCAGGTCGGGTGGTGTGGTGGAGGATTTCCAGAGGAGTTCGAGTTGCGCGGCAAGCATGGACATGTGCGTTTTCCGGTGCGGGCATTCTGGCCGGACATTGCGCCAACCTGCGTGGTATTCTGCTGCAGGATGTTCAGGATGGCAACTCTGCGAATGCTGATGCCAGGTGGAAGAGTTCAGTTTTGCTGACCGCTCGGTGTTTCGGAAGTTCCTGTTTTGGATTTGCCCGGAACGCCCAGTATACTGGCGGACCCCGCACGCGTTTCCGCTCTGCAATCACAGCCTGCTCTGCCCTGATTCCTCCGGACCCCTCCCGCCTTCTCCGGGTTTTCTCAATGTTTGCGGCCCTCCTCCCACTTCCGCCGCCGTTCGCGTCGTTGCTGCCGCGGTGGCGAATGATGCCGGCCGTCGCCGCAATGCTGGCGCTGATCACGCTGTCCGCACGGCCGATCCCCGCGGTCGCTCAGGAGGATTCGCAGGCTCTGAACGACCTGTTCGAAAGACGCGTGCGACCGGTGCTGGTCAACAGATGTGCTGGTTGTCACGGCAGCCGCAGGCAGGAAGGCGGGCTGCGTCTGGATTCCCGCGCCGCACTCCTGCGCGGCGGTGATTCCGGCCCGGCACTGCAGCCGGGAAAGCCGGACGAGAGCCTGATGATTCAGGCGGTGCGTCATCAGAGTGGTCTGGAGATGCCGCCCGATGGACGGCTCACAGCCAGCGAGATTGACGGGCTTGCGGAATGGATTCGCGGAGGAGCGATCTGGCCAGGTACAGCGGTGCTCGCAGAAGTCCCGGCAGCATCTGAATCAGCCGTCGTGCAACCCGTGGCTCCCGACAGCGGGCAACTGGCCGATACCCTGCAGATCTGGCTCCGCGCAGACTCACTGCAGCTCGAAGACAACGCGTCTGTAGCGATCTGGCCGGATCAAAGTCGGCATGGCCGGGACGTTTCAGCCACGCGGGGAATTCGCAGCGGCGGTATCGGGCAGCCGGGCATGTGGGTGCGTTCGAGCAGGCTGCTGGGAAGGCCGGCGGTGCGATTTTCTCCGGCAACGGGGCTGGCTTCGTCGCCCGGCAATCCAGTGGCCATTCACGGCGACGCTCCCTTGACCATCCTGCTGGTGCTCAATCTGCAGCAGTTTTCCGATCAGCCCTCGCACGCCACGGTGTTCAGCGTGGGGAATCCGGCGCATGCGGGCGATCCCGGACGACCTCTGGCAGCGCTGGTGGAAATCGATCAGCCCAACAGTTTTTCACTCGACTTTGCCGGTGGCTGGGGGCACGACGCCACAGCGGGAGCAGGCTCCTTCCAGCCGTTCTTCAATCGTCCGATATTAATAGCGATCACGAAAGCTCCCGGGCCGATGCGTCAGACAACGGAGATTCGAGTGAACGGCGAACCATTAAAGCCTGCAAACGCCGCCATGCTCGCAGGCAGCGACCTGGTTCCCGACATTCAGCATCGCAGCGATCTGGGCGTATTTCTCGGCCGAGCGCTGGACTTCTGCGGATCGATTCAGGGCGATGTGGGTGAGGTGCTGCTATATAATACGTGTCTGCAGGAGCCGCAGCTGCGGGGTGTGGAAGCCTGGCTGGGCGAGAAATACGGGCTCTGGATCCGCGCCTCTGAGAATCTTGCCCCACCCGCCCAGTACACCGCTGCCGAACGCGCCCACTGGGCGTGGCAACCCATCACGACCCCGCCGCTGCCCGCGGTGTCCCGCGAAGCCTGGGTGCGAACTCCCGTGGACCATTTCGTGTTGTCTGCTCTGGAC
>JBEAUF010000145.1:0-8175 GCA_041161565.1 Planctomycetota bacterium
GGATCGTCCGCCAGTGGATCACCGAAGGCGCGAAAGTTGGTGCCACGACCGCCAAAGCCATGAACTGGCAGCCTATCAACTCCCGACTCCAGGGCGTTTACTCACTGGATGTGGATCACACCGGACGTTTCATCGCGGCCGGCCGCGCAAATCGCGTCACCATCTATGATATGGCTCGCCAGGATGTTCCGGCCGGGCTTGTCGACCCCGGCATCATCTCCTCCGCCGCTCAGGGTCCATCCGGGGCCGCCCACCGTGACTTCGTCCACGCCATCGCCTTCCATCCCTCAGAACCAATCGTCGCCACTTCCGGTTATCGCAACGTAAAACTCTGGCAGCGCAACACAACACAGGTTTCAGGAGCCTGGCCGCTGCCAGCCAATGTTCAGGCCTGGACAACTTCCCCCGACGGCGCAGAAGCATACCTCGCTACTCCCGATAAGGGTCTGATCGCAGTCAACGCCGCCAGCGGTGCTGAACGTGGCGCGGTGGCACTCGAAGGCCAGGCTGCCGCAGCAATCGCTGCCTTCCGCAGCGAACCCCGCTGGATCGTCGCTGCCACAGCTGACCAGAAGATCGTGGTGGTGCGCCCCACGGAACTGACTGTCGCCAACCGCTCTGAACCGCTGCCTGCTGCAGTCACCGCCCTCAGCGGCGAACTCGCCGGGGGCCGCATCGCAGCCCTGCTGGCTGACGGCACCGTGCGATTACTCGCCATCGCCGCAGACTCAGGCGCAGTCACCGTGGCGGCCGAAATCAAGTCCGACGCCGGTGCCATCACCCGCCTCGCAGGCTCCGGCCCCCAGCTGCTTACAGTCGCCGGCACACGCACCGTACAGCTCTGGAAGGCAGACGATGCCGCCCAGGCCGCCCGGTTTGATGTCCCGGCCGATATCACCGCAGTCGACGCCCAGCCGGCTGCGGAACGTGCGGTGTTCGTTTTCGGCGGTAACACCGCTTCACTCTGGTCCACAAAGGACGCAAAGGAAGTTGCCCCGCTGGCCGCCAGTTTGCCGGCTCAGCGTGCCCTGAAGGCTGCCGAATACCGCAAATCGGTGCTGGATGCCCGAGTTAATGTGCTTAAGGCACAGATTGACGAATCCGAGAAGGAGGTCGTGGCACAGAAGGAAGCTGAAACCAAAGCCAAAGCGGAAGTCGACAAACAGACGCCGCTGCAGGCTGATGCTAAAACAAAGTTCGATGCAGCAGCGGCAAAGACCGCAGAAGCCAAAAAGGCACTCGAAGCTAAACCCGATGACGCTGCACTCAAAACAGCCGTCACGGAAGCCGAAAAGGCCGAAGCCGCAGCAAAGGATGCCTTCACCAAAGCAGACGGTGATCTCAGCACGGCCAAAAAATCGGTGGACTTCGCTGTCCAGGCAATTGGTCGAGCCGAAAAACGTGTTCAGGACCGCAAAGCACAGCATGAAGCTGCAGTGGCGGAAGCCACCACGGCCGCCGCAGCAGTGGAAGAACGCCGCGCCCCCGCTGCCGCTCCCGCAGCCGCAGCCTTCGCGGCACTGTCATCAGACGGTAAATACGCCATCACCGGAGATGCCGCCGGAACGCTCCGCACGTGGAATGCAGTCTCAGGCGCGGCAGTCGACGTTCTGGACGGCAGTCAGGTTGGCAGCCCCGTGAAGGCCCTGCAGAGTGCCGGTGCAGCCGCTGCAGTGCTCCAGACAGAAGACGGCCGCGCCGTCATCCGCTCCACCTTCCCCGCCTGGCAGCTGGTACGCTCCATTGGGTCCGAGGACGGCGGTGAATCCGCTTTTGTGGATCGCGTGCTGTCTCTCGCATTCTCACCCGACGGCTCACTGCTGGCAGCAGGCGGCGGAGAAGCCTCCCGCTCCGGACAACTGACCCTCTGGAACACCGCAGACGGCAGCCTCGCGAAACAGTTTGCCGACGCCCACAGCGATACGGTCTATGGCATTGAATTTTCTGCCGACGGGAAACTGCTCGCCTCGGCCGCCGCAGACAAATTCGTCAAAGTCTTCGACGTCGCCTCCGGCACCTTCGTCCGCTCGTTTGAAGGTCACACCCATCACGTGATGGACGTCTCCTGGAAAGCCGATCGCACTACGCTCGCCAGCGCCGGCGCCGATAATGCCATCAAAGTCTGGAATGTGGAAACCGGCGAACAGGCACGCACCATCACCACCTACACTCGACAGGTCACTTCGCTGCAGTACGTTGGACTGCAGGATCTGATTGTCAGCAGCAGCGGAGACAAACGCGTGTTCTTTCACAACCCCGCCAACGGCTCCGCGGCCCGCGAATTTCCCGGCAACACCGACTACGTTTACCGCGCCGCTGCCACACCCGACGGCACCATCGTCGCCTCCGGCGGCGAAGACGGATCGGTACGCGTCTGGAACGCCGCCGACGCGAAGGTCCTTGCCACGTTTGCCGCTGCTCCCTGAAACCGTTACAGCACTGCAACTGAACGAACAGGCAAACGCCCCCGGCCACATCTGAGCGGGTGAGCGGTGGCTTAATGGCCCTGCGCTCTGGTATCCGGTGCGTCGGGACGGCGAAGCTCCTGCTGAGCCGCAGCCCCGGTCCAGGCACTGGACCGGCCATCCGTCGCCCTGTGAAAACTCAAGCCCACTTTCACCACGCAGACCGCGTTCCACGACTCGGCAGGCGCCTCGCCCCGGGACGACGAAACGGTGCTAAGAACACCGCAAGTCGTCTTTCGGACTCCGCCCCCCATTACAGGACGTGCGGGGGATGGCAATCCCCCGCTCGCCTTTCCCACTTTTTTGCGGTGATGGAGAGAAAGCCAATGCCCTTGGGCTCCCGCCAGGCGGCTCATCGCGTTCTCACTTCTCACTTCCGCGCGGTCCCACACCCGTCTCCTGTCCACTTGCCGTGCTCTCCTCTCTCGCGCAGCACTCTTTACCCGCGGGCTCCCGCCCTGCGGCTCATGCGGTGCGGCGCCGTCAGCCGCCGCACCACACCGCGTTAATCTCGTTGAAACCGTGGATAACCGGTGGCCCACCAAAGCCCCTGAGCGGGCGGGCGGAAGCCCCCGGTTGCGTTTCGGCACCCTGGTGCCACACCCCTCCCCGTGGCGTCAGCATCGCGTTGCCAACGCACTTTACCCGCAGGCTGCCGCCAGGCGGCTCATGTGTGGAGGAAGCCCCCGGTTGCGTTTTCGTACCTTGGTACGCGCAGCGTCAGCATCGCGTTGCCAGCACCCTTTACCCGCAGGCTGCCGCCAAGCGGCTCATCGCGCTCTCACTTCTCACTTCTCACTTCTCACTTCTCACTTCTCACTTCTCACTTCTCACTTCCGCGCGGCCCCCACCCCCGTCTCCTGTCCACTTGCCGTGCTCTCCTCTCTCGCGCAGCACTCTTTACCCGCGGGCTCCCGCCCTGCGGCTCATGCGCGTTCTCACTTCTCCGCTCTCGCGCAGCGTCCCGCCCCGCGGCTCATCACGAGTCCCCTCTGTGTTTCAGCCCGGAGGGCGACACATGCGGTGCGGCGCCGTCAGCCGCCGCACCACACCGCGTTAATCTCGTTGAAACCGTGGATAACCGGTGGCCCAGCAGAGCCCCTGAGCGGGCGGGCGGAAGCCCTACGCTGTGCGAGAGAGGAGAGGGTGGAAAGTAGAAAGTAGAGGAGAACGCGGAACTAAGAACGGATGAGCGGACGGGCGGAAGCCCCCGGTTGCGTTTCGGCACCCTGGTGCCACAACCCTGCCAACCCCTGAGCGGGCGGGCGGAAGCCCCCGGTTGCGTTTCGGCACCCTGGTGCCACAACCCTCCCCGCAGCGTCAGCAGCGTGTTGCCAGCGCACTTTACCCGCGGGCTTCCGCCCTGCGGCTCATGTGTGGAGGAAGCCCCCGGTTGCGTTTTCGCACCTTGGTACGCGCAGCGTCAGCATCGCGTTGCCAGCACCCTCTACCCGCGGGCTGCCGCCCTGCGGCTCATGTGTTCTCACTTCTCACTTCTCACTTCTCACTTCCTCGCTCTACTCTCTACTTTCTACGCTCTCCTCTCTCGCGCAGCGTCAGCATCGTGTTGCCAGCGCACTTTACCCGCGGGCTGCCGCCCTGCGGCTCATGTGTTCTCACTTCTCACTTCCTCGCTCTACTCTCTACTTTCTACGCTCTCCCCTCTCGCGCAGCGTCAGCAGCGCGTTGCCAGGGCACTTTACCCGCGGGCTGCCGCCCTGCGGCTCATGTGTTCTCACTTCTCACTTCTCACTTCTCACTTCCTCGCTCTACTCTTTACTTTCTACGCTCTCCTCTCTCGCGCAGCGTCAGCAGCGCATTGCCAAGGCTCTTTACCCGCGGGCTTCCGCCCTGCGGCTCATCCCCTTCCGCCCTGCGGCTCATCCCCTTCCGCCCTGCGGCTCATCCGCTTCCGCCCTGCGAATCATTGCTCTCCATCCCCGCCCTTTTCACTGGCAATCGCCGTGAAGCTCCGGTTACACTTCACCCCATCTGCGGTCCGGCTGCCCCCCACCAACCCACCCACTTCCCATGCCTCCGATCATTCCACGACGCGAACTTGTCTGGCAGATGGGCAACGGCTTTGCCGGTGTTGCGCTGGCGGGGTTGCTGGAGCAGGACGGGTTCTTCGCACGTTCCGCCACCGCGGCGGCTGTGAATTCCTCCACACAATCCGGACCGCTCAGCCCGCGTCCTGCGCACTTCCCTGCGAAGGCGAAGGCCTGCATCTTTCTGATGATGAACGGCGCTCCCAGTCAGGTCGACACCTTTGACTACAAACCGGCGCTCGAAAAATACGCCGGTCAGCCGCTCCCTCCGGGCCGCAAATACATCAACTCCGGTGGCCGTCGCGTCGGCTTTCTGACTCCCGCCTTCCGTCCCTTCCGACCGGGTGGCCAGAGCGGCCTGATGATTTCCGATTACTTCCCCGGTGTGCGGCGTCACGCGGACAAGCTGGCTGTCATTCGTTCCTGCCACACCGACAGTCACGCCCACGGTTCTGCGCTGGTCGCCATGAACACCGGCAAGACCTTTATCGGCCGCCCCAGCCTTGGAGCCTGGTGTGCTTACGGGATGGGCACGGAAAACCAGAGTCTGCCGGGTTACGTGGTGATTCTCGACAAACGTGGCGGTCCCATCAGTGGTCAGCCGAACTGGTCCAGCGGCTTTCTCTCGGCCGCCTATCAGGGCACGCTGTTTCGTCCGGTTGGCGATCCGATTCTGGACCTCCGCGGCCCGCAGCAGATTACTCCGGCCATCCAGCGTCAGCAGCTTGACCTGCTCCAGCAGCTCAATCAGGAACACCTCAGCCGCCGCCCCGGCGGTGATGATCTGGCCGCCCGCATCAACTCCTACGAGCTCGCGTGGCGAATGCAGTCCGCCGCTCCCGAAGCCGTGGACATTGCTCAGGAATCCCAGGCCACGCTGGAACTTTACGGGGTGGGCCAGCAGCCGACCGACGAATTCGGCCGCAACTGTCTGGTCGCGCGAAGACTTGTGGAACGCGGCGTCCGCTTCGTCCAGCTCTACTCCGGCGGCGGCCACCTCGAAGAAACCTGGGATGCTCACGAAAGCATCGAAAAAAATCACGGTCGTCATGCGGCCGAAGTTGATCAGCCCATCGCTGCACTGCTCACTGACCTCGAACAGCGCGGACTGCTCGACGAAACCCTCATCATCTGGGGCGGCGAATTTGGTCGCATGCCGTTCAGTGAAGGCCCCAATGCTCCGGGCCGCAATCACAACCCCTACGGATTCTCCATGTGGCTGGCGGGTGGCGGAGTCCGAGGCGGCATGGCGTGGGGTGAGACCGATGAATTCGGGTTCGAAGCCGTCGTTGATCGTGTGCACCTGCACGACCTGCACGCCACCATCCTGCACCTGCTCGGATTCGACCACACCCGCCTGACCACCTTCCATCAGGGCCGCGATGAACGGCTCACCGACGTCTTTGGCCAGGTAGTCACGGGGGTGATCGCCTAGGCAAGCACTTTCCCTGCCGATTTCCGACTCCCTGCCGCAATCCCCAAATCCACACGGATTTCTCTTGCTTCCAGCCCACCACACGTTCTCAGTCGATCATCTGCTCAACCAAGGCTCGACCCCGATCATGCGTACAGCCCTCTGCCTGCTCGCCCACATCGCTCTGCTGCAAACCTTCACCAGCACTCCCGTTCAGGCGTGGCAGGTGGCATTCAACCGCGATGTCCGGCCCATTCTCTCTGACGCCTGTTTTCAGTGTCACGGACCGGACGAACAGCAGCGGCAGGGCGGGCTGCGACTGGATCAGTCCGCAGCAGCTCTGAAAGGCGGCGATTCCGGTCCGGCCATCGTTCCCGGTCGACCCGCCGACAGCCTCCTCTGGCAACGCATCGTTCACGGTGATCCGGAACTGCACATGCCACCTCCGGAAACCGGCCGCACCCTGACCCCCAAACAGCTCGAAACAATTCGCCTGTGGATCGAACAGGGCGCGACATGGGAAGGTCACTGGGCGTTTCAACCTGTTCAGCGTCCCCAGTTGCCTCAGCCGTCAGCCGCAGCACAAAACCCCATCGACAGCTTCATTCGACTTCGCCTCGAGAACTCAGGTCTGCACCCCGCTCCCGAAGCTCCCCGCGAAACCATCATTCGCCGCGTCACGCTCGACCTCACCGGACTCCCCCCGACACTCGCAGAAGTCGATACCTTTCTCGCCGACACTTCCCCCGATGCCTACGAACGGCTCGTCGACCGACTGCTCGCTTCACCTCGCTACGGTGAACGCATGGCCCAGCAGTGGCTGGATTTTGCACGCTACGCCGACAGCAACGGCTTCCAGGTGGACTCCTCCCGACAAATGTGGGCCTGGCGAGACTGGGTGATCAATGCCTTCAACCGCAACCACCCCTTCGACCAGTTCACCATCGATCAGCTGGCCGGCGATATGCTTCCCACACCCACCCAGGATCAGATCATCGCCACCGGCTTCAATCGCAACACCCGTCTGAACGGAGAAGGCGGACGAATTGCCGAAGAATGGTTCGCCGAGACGGTGATTGACCGAGTGGAAACCGTCGGACTCACATGGATGGGACTGACGCTCAACTGCTGCCGCTGTCACGACCACAAATACGACCCGATCTCGCAGCGTGAGTTCTATCAGCTGTTTGCGTTTTTCAATTCGAATGACGAAAGCGGAGTGCTCGACAGCGAAGGAGGCTCACCAGGACGCGGCAACAGCCGTCCCGTCCACACCGTGATTACTCCCGAACACCAGCAGGCACTCGACCAGCTCGCCCGCGAAACCGCACAGCTCGAAACCCGCCTCAGGGAACTCCAGCTGACCGCAGCCGAACGCCAGCCGGCCTGGGAAGCCGAAACGCTCCGCAAACTCGCCAGCGAAGAACCCGCATGGCGACAGCTGGAACTGTCACAGGTCTCCAGCGGCGGCGGTGCCATGCTCGAACGTCAGCCGGATGGCTCGTGGCTGGCCAGCGGCCCCAATCCGCCCCACGACGAATACCGACTCGAATCCCCCATCGCCGCAGGAGCCTTTACCGGAGTGCTGCTGGAGTGTCTTCCGGATGCGCGACTGCCCAATCAAAGCCTCGGCCGCTTCAGCAACGGCAATTTCGTGCTCAGTGGGATCCTCGCCGAAATCACCGCCCCATCGCTCCCCAAACCGCTGCCCGTACAGTTCGTCCGCGCCGTCGCCGACTATGAACAAAACGGCTGGCCCGTCGCCAAAGTGCTCGATGGTCAAAACCGCGACCGCCGCAACCAGGCCGGCTGGGCGGTCGATGGTCCCACCCGCCGCGAAATCTGCCGCGCCGTGTTCGCCCTCGCTGCTCCCGTCGAAGTTCCAGCCGATGCACGCCTGCACGTCACTCTGCGACATGATGCCATCAACGGTCACAATATCGGCCGCTTCAAACTCTTCACGTCCGCACTGCCACCCGCCACGCTCGCCCCCACCGGTGCCTCCTTCCCCGAAGCCGTCCGCACAGCCCTGCAGATCCCAGCCGCCCAACGCGCACCCGAACAGCAACAGCTGGTCACCAAATACTTCCTCGAGAACGGCGACACGGCTGCCGCTGCCGCTCGCGGACGACTGGAAGCCGCACGTAAAGCCGTGGAAGACCAGAAATCGCAGCTGCCAATCGTCATGGTCATGAAAGAACTCGACAAACCCCGCGAAGCCCGCATTCTGATTCGCGGGCAATACGAT
>JBEAUF010000162.1:0-19000 GCA_041161565.1 Planctomycetota bacterium
TGCCGTTGCGCGACCCAAAAAGGCGGCACCACGGCCGCTGCCCAGACGATCGCTTTCGAACTACTCACCTGAGCACATCGGCCCGGAGACGCACCCACGGATTGCCCAGGCACTCGGCTGCCCCCGGGGGTGGGGGGATGGGATCGTCGGACGCTTACGACAAACCACGTCGTCGCCGGAATCCGGGATCGTTCCCACCCCAGAATCGGCAGCCAGCGGGATGTTGGAGGCCGCCCAGTGCGCAGGTCCGGTGCGGCAGCGAAGGATCCCGACGGCGACGGCATGCCGGACACATCGGAGCAGCAGCAGGGGCTTTATTTCCGGGATCCCGGAGACGGCAAGGCGGCTCGAGCTGATGGATCCACCAACTTCGAGCACGATCTCAACGGTGACAGCTGAAGATCGTCGGAACGCAACCGTCAGCATGGTGCCCGAAGAATGCTCGGCACACGGAATACCGGCCGTTGCTGCTATCGGGATGGGGTCTGTGTGAAGGTCAGCGTGGTTGTCGGTGTGGTGATCGTCTTTGTGTCGATCACCCTGCCCCGGCAGACGAGGCTGACGCTTTGCGGCTGGCTGGCGGTGGGTATGTTGATGTGGAACTTGTTCATCACCTCCGCATTGAATCGCTGGTTGGCAAGCCGGAAACGCAGCGGACCGCTGCGGGTTTCAACAACCAGCTGGCAGTCCTGGTCGGTCACCTGATTGCGATCATCCGCGTAGGTGAAGCCATAGGCCCCGTGCAGCGGCGGATAGATATACCCGTTCAGTTCACCGCGCGGGTCGTAGTAGCCCACCAGTGTGGTGACCGGCACGCCGAAGGCCTCCGGCTTACGCTCAAGCTCCGTCGTCTCCGCCGAACCTTCCTGCCAGCTCCTGCCGTCCGATGTGTAGCTCCCTTTAAACCCACGCGACATTTTCACCTGCTGACCGTTGAGCGACAGAAAGCTGTCGTACGTCGCCCCCTGATTGATCGTCACGACGCGTCCGCGGTTGGCGGGTGCTGCAGCCGGGAGCTGAACATCCTTTGTCCAGTTGCCGTCCTGCAGGGAGACTTTGATCAGGTCGTATTCGGCGAGGAGTTTTGTCAGCCGTTCCTGATTGAGATCGCTCACGGCAGCCGCGATCTGTGTGCCGGATTGGATGCGGTGCTGAAAGGGCTCCATTTCGCCGGTGCTGGCGTTCCATTTGCGGAAGCCTGTCGGTGACTGGGCGTCAAACACCGCTTTGCTTTCGAAAAACTGCTGGATGATGGCGGCCGAATTGGGTGTGTAGAGGGTGAAGCGGTTGAAGCTGGAGAGGGGTGCGCCGCCCGCCATCGCGTCAACTCCGAACGACCGGCCGGCGAACGGACTCTGACATTGATCTTCAAGACAAGTGTCTTTGCCGCTGGGGATGGGAGAGAAGTTGGGGATGAAGCGATTTTTGTCAGCATCCCAGCCCCAGGTGGAATTGATCTGGTCCGCGCTGCGGTGCACTGAACCTCGAAATCCCCCCACGTAATGACCGAGCCCATAGTTGTGCCCCACTTCGTGGCTGAATTCATTGCCCAGCGTATTGTCGAGCGTAACGATGCCGCCACCGCCCGAACCGCCGTGGACAACGATGCCGTTGGAGTACATGCCGGAGCTGTTGTGGGCGACCAGTTGAGCGGCCACGTAGGGGTGGCTGTCTTCGCCCTGCCCGGCCGTGCTGTGCAGGCCGTAGTTGGCGTTGTCGATGCCGTGCGAAATCAATTCCTTGCCAATCCGCTGCCGCAGCGTGCCATTATGCCAGTCCCCCTTGCCGGGATCCTGCTCAGCCAGAGCCGTCCCATCCGGGAGCACCACCTCGCGCAGATACAGCGGCGCGTATTGACTCACGATCATCCGGCTGGTCGGCACCGTCTGGAAATATTCGCGATGAGCCTCAGGATCCGTGGCAAAGTCAAAGCGATCCCGTGGTGGAACGAGCATCCCGATATCGATCGTGTGAAGCAGCAGCTGGGTAGGCGCACCGATTTTGACATCGCGCAGCTCGCCAGTGACTTCCCCCTGGCGAAACACCAGTTTCAGTCCGGGAACAATCCATTCGGCAGGCAATACACCGCTCCATGCATCCGTGGCATATGTGAGTTCCTGATTTGCGAGATCGCTTTCCAGCAACCACTGGCCACTGACGAATTTGAATTCCAGAGTCTGCCCGCGCGAAATGCCGACGGTGCGACCGCTGTAGTGCACGGTGGAGTTGTAGCCGGCATTTGAGCGAACGCGGACCATCTTTCCGGTGGGGTTCGCTCCTGTCGGCAGGTGAATATCCCGGACCCACTGGCCATCGGCCGTCTGAATGTCCACGAGCGAGTGCTGGCGGAGTCGTTGGCGCAGGAAGGCGGCATCCGGGTCGCTGAGTTTCCCGAGTTCCTGCTTGTCGCTGATCACGGACGCCTGGCCGGCTGGCGGTTTAAAGTCGACCCGGCCCTGCGGCATTCCGTCGAGAAAGTAGGCGGTTTTGGGCAGTTTTCCCGGCGGGTCGAGGCGGACCGTGCCGAGCGTTGTGCCGTTTTTGTCCAGAGCGACAACCTGCAGCGGGGTGACGCGGTTTGCCTTGAGCGGCCGCACGAGCAGCAGGCACCTGCGATTCCCAATCAGGTGCGGCTGGTTGTCTCCTTCGCGAGGACGTGCCGGCACAATCTGACTCTGAGCAAACAGCACCTGGGCCGCGAGACTGCCCTCGAGGTCGTTGGTCGGAGCGGTCGTGTTGAAGACCAGCGGATTGTCCGCCGCGGTCGCAGGCGCCGACAACATTGCGGCCGGGAACAGAATAAACAGGAACGCCGCAGCCGGCAGGCTGGAGGAGATTGTTGAGGGCATTATCGGGTCGGTTTCACGGGGAATCGGAGCGGTGCGGAGAAGAGTTACATGCAGGCACTGAATTCGTCGCTGGGAGCGAGCATAGCACAGCAGGCCTGTTTGCTCGAGCCACCGAGGTACGAAGTGTTCGAGGGCGACTGAATAAGACGGATCTGCGCTGCGTCAGATGGTGGGAGCCGGAGTGCTGCGATTGCACGGAAGCACGGAAGCAGGACAGCATGGAGGGACTTCGAGTCGGCCTGCCGTTTGCATCCTGCGGCCCGATCCGGCCACGAAAAACGCCCCAGGGCGAGCGGTCGATGTCAATCGGCCGGTAACGTCCCCGCCGCGGTGTACGGTCGCCATGGCAAACACCACGGCGTGGACTGTATTGGCATGCCAAACGCAATACGCCCGCGCGTTCGCCGTAACGGTACCGAGGGATTGACGCCGAATGGCATTGGCTTTCTGGCAAGACGCAGTGCCGGGAGGGCGAAGCTCCTGCTGAGCCGCATCCCTGCCGCGAGCGTTTCTTCGATCCCCGCTGCGTTGCAAAAACGCTGGCAAGCGATCATTGCGCAGACCAGCGTTCAGCGGCTCGGCAGGAGCCTCGCCCGCCCAGGTCTTCACCCGTCTTTTCACAGAATTTCAGAGAATCCCAATGGCATTGGGCGGCAGCCCGCGGGTAAAGGGGCCTGGCGAGAGAAGAGAGATGGAAGTGAGAAATGAGAAGTGAGAAGTGAGAAGTGAAAACGCACTGAGCCGCATGGCGGGAGCCTCCGGGTAAAGGGGCCTGGCAACGCGCTGCTGACGCCCGGGGGCAGGGGTGCGCACCAAGGTGCGAAACGCAACCGGGGGCTTCCGCCCGTCCGCTCATGATCTCGGCAAACGCGATGCCAAACGCACTGAGCCACCTGGCTTCCGCCAAATGGCATTGGCTTTCTGGCACGACGCAGTGCCGGAAGGGCGAAGCTCCTGCTGAGCCGCATTCCTGCCGCGAGCGTTTCTTCGATCCCCGCTGCGCCGCAAAAACGCTGGCAAACGCTCACACCGCGGACCTGCGTTCAGCGGCTCGGCAGGAGCCTCGCCCGCCCAGGTCTTCACCCGTCTTTTCACAGAATTTCAGAGAATCCCAATGGCATTGAGCGGCAACCTGCGGGTAAAGGGGCCTGGCGAGAGAAGAGAGATGGAAGTGAGAAGTGAGAAGTGAGAAGTGAGAAGTTAGAAGTTAGAAGTTAGAAGTGAAAACGCACTGAGCCGCATGGCGGGAGCCTGCGGGTAAAGGGGCCTGGCACCGCGCTGCTGACGCCCGGGGGCAGGGGTGCGCACCAAGGTGCGAAACGCAACCGGGGGCTTCCGCCCGTCCGCTTATGATCTCGGCAAACGCGATGCCAAACGCACTGAGCCACCTGGCTTCCGCCGAATGGCATTGGCTTTCTGGCAAGACGCAGTGTCGGGAGGGCGAAAACAACAAAACCCAGAAGGGATTACACGCAGTATTCCTGCACGCGTCTTGTTAACACAAGTGCTGAATTCCCTGCGTTTCTCTGTGAAACTCTGTGTACTCTGTGGTTGAAAAAGAACTCCCTCCGCGCGCCGTTTCACCATCCCAGCTTCCTCCACCCGGCAGCGGGATACCAGAAAGTCAACGCCACTGGCGTGATCCTGCCTCGCAGAACGGAACCTCCCCTGCGGCAGCACCACAAGCTCGTGTCTTCAGGGTTGCCGCTGTTGGTCCTGCCTGCGGAGTGCCACCCGGAGTGGGCAGTCGTCAGAGATCAGCTCACCCCGGCGGTAGCGGGCCAGTAATTCCTGGGAGTGTTGCGCGAGCATGCGCCGGATTTCCCGCCGCTTGCCTTTCACCCGAGGGATCGGCATGGAGTCATAGGCGGTGGTCTGGTGCCGCAGCCAGGCGATCACGGCGGCTTCAGCCCGTCGCTCAATGGGAATCCGCTGGGTCCTGGCCACTGTGCCGCTGCCAACCGGTGTGGCATGATCGGCCACGGCCTGTGCGAGGCTGTGGGCGAATTCAGCATACTTCGGATGGAAGGCGAGGAAGCTGATGACCGCCCCGAGGAAGTCTGCCACGTAAACCGTCTGAACTTTTTCCCGTCGCCTCGCATCACTTGCCTTGCGCCTCGCGAAGCTCTCCGTCGAACGTTCGGCCGTGAGTGCAGCCTGGATCCTTTCGATGGTTGCGGCCGGTGCCCAGATGCCTCGCGAGAAGACCTTTCTGCCTCGCTGCTCCTGCACGACCCAATGCTCACCCGCCAGCTTGACCCTGCGCGTCAGCGCGGGGTCACCGGGGGGCAGCAGGATCCAGCCATCGGGCACGGTCAACACCCTGCCATCCGCGGTTCTGACGGTCTGTGGCGACGGCCCGGGACTCACAGGTTTCCGGCTGTCGTCTGCAGCAGTCTCTTGCATCCGATCGCTCCTGCACCGGGTTCAATCACCTGCAGCAGATCGCGATGGAAACCAACGCGAGTCTGCTGACACCTGCAAACTGAGCGTATTCACTCGGTGGTTACCACGAGCGGATGCATGGTTTGCAGGGAAATCAGCAGCCACCTGACGAAACTGCGGCCGGGTCACCATCCCAATCCTGCCCTCCCGATTTACCCCTGCAGACGGCCTTTCGGCAGAGACGTGCATGGGCTGTCGGCCGGGTTTCCTTAGGATTCACGAGCGGCTGATCAGAATCGTCCCTCAACGCCGATTTCGTGAGTCCAAACCCATGCGCAGCCCGGCAAAGCCCATTTCAATTTCATCGGCCGTCATTTTTCTTCAGAGCTGGCTGCTGGCGATCACGCCGCTGGCTGTGAGCTTTGCTCAGGACGGCAGTTCCGCGGACAGGACACCGCGGGCGCCACGGGACTTCAGGGGCACCATCAAACTCGACGTCCGGGATTCCACTCCCGACTGGGCGCCATTCATGCCTCGATCCGCCCCCAAAGGTGCCCCCAATGTGCTGTTTATTCTGTTTGATGATACCGGACTTGCTGCCTGGTCGCCCTACGGTGGCCGAATCAACATGCCCACGCTGGACCGACTGGCGAAGAACGGGCTGATCTATACTCAGTGGCACAACACTGCTCTCTGTTCACCAACGCGGTCCACCCTGTTGACCGGCCGCAACCACCACCTCAACGGGTTCTCGTGCATCACCGAAGGCGCGCAGGGGTTTCCCGGCTGGAATGGTCGTCTTCCGCCACAGTGCGCGACCATCGGGCAGGTGCTTCAGGAAAACGGCTTCAGCACCTTCTGGATCGGAAAGAATCACAACGTTCCCGAGCCGGACATTGCTTCAGGAGCGACTCGCAGCGAATGGCCGCTGCAGAAAGGCTTCGACCGCTTCTACGGCTTCTTCGGCGGCGAGACCAGCCAGTGGTTTCCGGATCTTGTCGAAGACAACCGGTTCATTAAACAACCCAGCACCCCCGAACAGGGATACCACGTTTCGAAGGATCTCGCTGACCAGGCCCTTGAGATGCTCAGGAACCAGCGGGCGACCAATCCGTCGAAGCCATGGTACATGTGGTATTGCCCCGGCGCGAATCACGCGCCGCACCACTGTCCACAGGAATTTATTGACAAGTACAAAGGCCGGTTTGATGATGGGTATGAATCATACCGCACATGGGTGCACGCCAAAATGATCGAGAGGGGCGTGCTGCCGCCCGGTACACAGCTCACGCCGCTGAATCCGCTCCCGCAGCACGTGGCCAATCCTGCGGATTTCGTCCGCCCGTGGGAGTCCCTGAGCGATGACGAGCGGAAGCTTTTCTGCCGCATGGCCGAGGTCTACGCCGGGTTCTCGGAATACACCGACGTGCAGATCGGCCGCATCATCGATTATCTCGAGCAGACAGGGCAGCTGGATAATACGCTGATCTTTTATGCGGCCGACAACGGGGCGTCCGGTGAAGGAACGCCGAATGGTTCGGTGAATGAGAATAAGTTCTTCAACGGTTACCCGGATGACCTGCAGGAGAATCTGAAATATCTGGAGACGCTGGGCGGAGTAGACACGTACAACCATTACCCAACCGGCTGGGCCGCCGCCTTCTCAACCCCGTTCCAGATGTTCAAACGCTATTCCCACGCGGGCGGAACGTGCTGCCCCATGGTGATTCACTGGCCGAGGGGCATTCGGGCGCGGGGCGAGCTGCGGCATCAGTACCACCATTCGACCGACATCGTACCAACGATTCTGGAGGTCTGCGGGCTGGAGATGCCGCAGGTGTACCGTGGAGTTGCCCAATGGCCGTTATCGGGCGTTTCGATGAAGTACAGCTTTACGGCTGCTCCCGACGGCCCAACCACGAAAAAACGCCAGTACTACGCAATGCTCGGTACCCGCGGCATCTGGGAGGATGGCTGGAAGGCCGTGGCCCTGCACGCACCACTCACCGACAAAGGCGAGTTCGACAGCGACCAGTGGGCTCTGTACCACGTGGATGCGGATCGCTCTGAATCCAGAGATCTGGCACAGGAGCACCCGGAAAAGCTGCAGGCACTTGTGAAGGCATGGTTTGAGGAGGCCGAACGAAACCTCGTACTGCCGCTCGATGACCGCACTCCTCTGCAGTTACTGGCAGTGGAACGGCCGAGCGAAGAATTGCCACGCAAACGGTATCTGTACTTCCCGGACACAGCTCCAATTCCGGAAGGAGTGGCGGTGAATATCCGCGGGCGTTCATTTCGAATCATGGCCAGCACGGAAATCAGCGACACCGATCCATCCGGAGTGATCTTTTCCATGGGCACTCGCTTTGGCGGGCATGCGTTGTTCGTCAAACAGCAGCGGCTGCACTACGTCTACAACTTCCTTGGCATTAAACCGGAACAACACTGGGAATCCGCAGAGCCGCTCAGACCCGGCAGGCAGGTGCTGGGAATGGAATTCATCCGTGAAGGCACCGGGCCGAACCATGAACACGCTGGGCGCCTGCGGCTGTATGTGAATGACAAAGTGGTGGCCGAGGGGCCGATGAAAACACAGCCCGGGAAGTTTGGTCTGGGCGGAAGCGGTCTGACCGTCGGCTACTCCAACCCCGACACCGTCAGTCAGCACTACGACGCCCCCGGCAGATTCAGCGGCGGACTCATCAGGTTCGTGGAGATTGCCGTCGACAAGGCAGAATGATGTGCACCGGAGCGGTGGTGTGGAAACAGCGCGCGGACGGGGGTGTTTTTAACCACAAAGGACTCAGAGTTTCACGGAGAAAACGCACAGAACTCTGCAATTTTTGCAACAGGAAAGGAAGCAGGAATATTTCGTGTATTCCCGCTCGGTTTTTGAGGTTTTCGCGATCCCAGGCCGAAGCGGTGGTGTGGCCCCGGCGACGAATTGCTGCGGGGTGAAGAATCGCGGCCGGCCGGGTTCCGGGGGGCCTGCATCCGGGATGGCGAAAACAACCAAACGCAGAGGTGTTACACCCCTTATTCCTGCACGCGTCTTGTCAACACAAGTACTGAATTCCCTGCATTTCTCTGTGAAACTCTGTGTACTCTGTGGTTGAAAAAGAACTCCCTCCGCACGCCGTTTCACCATCTCAGCCTGCATCACTTGCGGACGGTCACCTCAGAACCGCTGCCCAGGAGTGCGAACACATCGCGGATGTCGTCGTCTCCGAGGTGAATGCAGCCGCGGGAGGCAGCTTGACCGATCGAATCGGGGTCGATGGTGCCGTGGATGCCGATGTGATTTCCGAGTCCGATCCAGTATTCGCCGAGGGGATTTTCCGGATCGTCGGCTTCGACAACGCCACCATCCGGATCGTACCAGACGGGGTTTTCCAGCTTTTCCTGAACGTTGAAACGTCCGACCGGTGTTTTGCCGTCTTTTCCAATGCCAATGCGGTAGTCGCGGATGTACCAGCCATGGGCATGCACGGTGAGTGTAAAGGCGGAGAGGTCAACCACAGCACCGAATGGTCCGCGAACCACTTTGAGTTCCTGGCCGGCCTGGAGTTTTGCGGGGGTGATGCGGTTGAGTTTCGCCAGATACTGCCACGGAACCTCGTACAGGCGACCGATGCTTTCCAGCGTTTCACCGTATTCCACAAGATGTGGTTCACCGAACTGCTGTTCGGTTGATTCGAAGATTTCAGCGGCGGTTTGCAGGAGCAGCGGTCGAACAGCTCGTCGCTGGGCAGGATATGTCCAATAGAGCCGTGAGAGTTCGGCATGGGCATCGAGGATGTTTCCGGCCTTCAGCAGAGACCGCGACTGCTGGAGGGAGTCTGCGAAGTCGGCATCCAGAATCTCACTTTGGCTGCCATTATCCAGTGGGCTTTGATCACCGGGGTGATCCACGGCATCGGGGGCTTCGGGATCATAGCCTGCCGGTCTGACGGCGCGATCGCGAATGGGTTCGGCCCGCGGTCGTCGGCGCTGGGGAGTTGCAGCGACGGCCGCGGAGCTGTCGTCGATCGGGGGTTCTCCGAGCTCTGACCACTGCGGGTCGCTGTCGGCCTGGGCATCAGGCTGAGCGGGGTTTGGGCTGGAATCGATCACATCATCCCATGCGGTGCCGGGTGTGGTGATCAAATCGGTATCCGCCGCGTTGTCCAGTCCGGCGACTTCGCCGGTGGGGACGGGCTGCACCCGCGGAATGAGGTCCAGTGCCCAGATGGTGAAGGCTGCAGCGCCGATGCCAGTGAGCCACCAGTAGAGCGGGATACGGCGGGGGGCGGTAGTCTGGGCGAAGGGTTGCATTCCGGAGTCCTTTCCGAAGCAGCAGGGAATCAGACGTGGAAATTCTGGCGAATCGCCCCAAAAACCGCTATGCCGGTTTGGTGGAAACGCCATGAAAACACAGGGGTCTGCCACCATTTCCTGGAAAACCACCCGCCGAACGCCATTCGAGGGCTGCAAATCCCGCGGAATCCTGAAAATGGAGGTGAGGCGGTCGGCAAACGGATTGTCCCCGCCACATCGCAACTTCCACGTCAGGTGCAGGACATGCAGCGTTCTCCTGTGATTATCGTCGGAGCCGGACTGGCGGGACTGTGCTGTGCCCGCGAACTTCAGCGGCTGCAGATCCCCTGGCTGCTGCTGGAGGCCAAAGACCGCGTGGGTGGCCGCGTGCAGACGGATTCCGTCGACGGATTTCTCATTGATCACGGCTTCCAGGTGCTGCAGACAGCCTACCCGGAGGCGCGACGTGAATTGAACTATGAACAGCTGCGGCTGCGGCCATTTGCACCGGGCGCCCTGATCCGAACTCAGGGACGCTTCGTCGAAATGGCGGACCCCTGGCGGCGGCCCCACAAGCTGTGGTCGGTCCTGTTCAACGGAATCGGTACCCTCGGTGATCGTTTTAGACTGGCATTTCTGCGGATGTCCCTGCTGCGATCTTCCCCGGAGAAAGCCTGGCAGATCGACGACGCCGACTGCAGCACCGCCGACTACCTCCGAAAGTCGCTGGGATTTTCCGAAGACATCATTCAGCGTTTCTTCCGTCCGTGGTTTGCAGGAGTGTTTCTGGAACCGGATCTGGCAACTTCCTGTCGCATGTTTCGATTTCTCTTCGGGATGTTTTCATCGGGCGATGCGGCACTCCCGGCCGGCGGCATGGCGTCCATCCCCCGGCAACTTGCAGGATCCCTCCCAACCCACAACATTCGACTCGGGTGCAAAGTGCAGTCCGTACGGTCACAGTCCGTCACTCTGGCGAACGGAGAAACACTTCCCGCCAGCGCTGTGGTGCTCGCTGTCGAAGGTCCTGCCGCTGAACAACTCACCAGCGGCCGACTCAAATCCAGCGACTGCTGTGCCACCACCTGCTTCAACTTCGCCGCCGACAAAGCCCCCTTCCACGAACCCCTGCTGGTGCTCAATGGCGACGAAAGTGGCCCCATCAACAATCTCTCCGTCATCAGCAATATCGCGCAGGAAACCGCCCCGCGCGGCAAGGCACTGATCAGCGTTTCACTGATCGGAGATTTCGGCAACCGGCTGAATGAAACGGAAGCGGCCGTCCGCGCCCAGCTGGCCGACTGGTACGGCCCCCAAACCGCAGCCTGGCGGCTGCTTAAAACGCACGTCATCCGCCACGCACTTCCCAAACTGCCCCCCGGCAGCGGCAGTCATATCGACGGCGGCCGTTCCACGTTTGAAGGTCTGCACCTCTGCGGTGACTTTGTTTCCACCGGCTCCATTCACTCCGCAATGCTCAGCGGCCGCCTGACCGCTGCTCGCGTTGCAGAGTCGCTGCAGGCCGCCGGGCCGCAGTCCTGAGTGGCGGCGGAGTCACCGGGTGCACAGGGTGAGCCTGGTGACGCGGGGGCGGATCACGGGTTTGCTGCGCGGCTGAAAGAGGACTGGGCGTTCGGTGTAACGTTACCGGGGGAATGACAGCCAAATGGCATTGGCTTTCTGGCACGACGCAGTGCCGGGAGGACGAAGCTCCTGCTGAGCCGCATCCCTGCCGCGAGCGTTTCTTCGATCCCCGCTGCGTTGCAAAAACGCTGGCAAGCGATCATTGCGCGGACCCGCGTTCAGCGGCTCGGCAGGAGCCTCGCCCGCCCAGGTCTTCAACCGTCTTTTCACAGGATTTCAGAGAAAGCCAATGCCATTGGGGGCGGGGCCGGTGCCGGGTTGGTTCAAAACAGCTCGTGTATTTCCCGGTAGCCGAAATCCACGAGCGGGAACGGGCGGCCGGCGGGGCCGGGCAGGTGGGCGTCGAGTTTGAGTCCGAGGCTGTGGAAGACGGTGGCAATCACATCACCGGGCTGCACCGGGCGATCCGCGGGAACACCGCCGATTGGATCGCTGGCTCCCACCGCCTGTCCTCCGCGGACACCGCCACCAGCGAACCCGACGGTGAAGCACTGTGGCCAGTGATCGCGGCCGCCGGCCGGGTTGACTCGCGGCGTACGGCCGAATTCGGCGAGGTTGCAGACGAGCGTGTTGTCGAGCATACCCCGCTGGTGCAGGTCTTCAATCAGGGCTGAATAGCCCTGGTCGTACATCGGAGCGACGATATCGCGCATGCCTTCGATGGACGTAAAGGGTTTGGAGCCGTGAATGTCCCAGGTGATTTCATCGAAGACGGTGAGGAAGGTGTTCACGGTGACAAACCGTACGCCGGCTTCGACGAGTCGGCGAGCGAGCAGGCAGCATTGTCCGAAGCGGTTGAGCCCGTAGCGTTCGCGGACCGACTGCGGTTCGGCCGAAAGATCAAAAGCCGCCCGCGCCCGGGTGCTGGACATGAGTCTCCAGGCGGCGTCGAAGTTTTTGTCCATCATCGCCGCATTTTCGGTGGACTCGAAGTCGCTTACAGCAGCGTCGATGACGTCGCGCAGCTTTTTGCGGCGGCTGAGTCGAACTTCGCTGAGCGTTTTCGGGGGCAGCAGGTCGGGGACTTTGAAGTCCGGTTTGGACGGGTCAGCCATCAGCGCGAAGGGATCGTGAGCTTTGCCGAGAAAACCGCCGGCCTGACCGTTGGGCAGATTACCACCGCCCCGGCCCATGGTTTCCGGGAGCACGACAAATGGGGGCAAATCTGAACGACGACCGCGGAGAAAGCCGAGCACAGAGCCGGCGTGGGGCGTGTTGACGCCACCCTGAAACTGACGACCGGTCTGCATCATCTGCCAGCCGGCGTCGTGCACGGCAGCACCCGTGTGGTGGCAGCTGCGGACCAGTGAAACATGGGGAGAAACTTCGGCGTGCCGCGGCAGGATCTCGCTGAGATGATAATTGCCGCAGCGAGTGGAGATGGGTTTGAACGGACCACGGACTTCCAGAGGCGCGTCGGGTTTCTGGTCGAAGGTGTCCAGCTGACTGGGAGCCCCCAGATTGAAGATCATGATGCAGGACCGTTCATCACGGCCCTCGGCAACCAGCCCCTGCTCCTTTGCCTGGAGATAATCAGCGAGCGTCAGGCCGCCAATTCCAAGCGTCCCCGCCTGCAGAAAATCACGACGCGTCGTTCCGTCGCAGGTGTGGGCAGAACCTTTGCCGATGAGATTGAGCATGGGGTGGGCTTCTGGTGGAGGGTGGCGGCTGTGGATCAGGACCTGTCGTTGGTTGTCAATTGCCGCATACTGGCTGCGCACTTCTCACTTCTCACTTCTCACTTCGCACTTCGCACTTCGCACTTCGCACTTCCAATCCCCGGCTGCTTACTTGCCGCTGCCCGATTCCACGGTGCCGGCGCCTGAGAAAGCAGCGGCTTCGAGTTCATCGAGACCATCGCGTTCTTCGAAGGGGCGATTGGCGAAGTACCAGTCGGCCCAGCGTTTGAGAGCTTTGGTGCGCCAGTCGTTGGCGTTGCGGAGTCGTTGTTCGGGGGGATCGGTGGGTCCGAGTCCTGCGAGTGGATCGAGCGACATGCCGAAGCCGTTGGGGCGGCGGGCGATGAAGCGGAGTGCCATTTCGGCTTCGATATTGACGTCGACGTTGGGGTCTTTGAGTCCTTCGAGCATTTGGGGGACGAGTTTGAAGTCACCGGTGCGTCCGAGTGCCCAGTAGACGGAGCGGCGAACCTGGGCATTGGGGTGACGAATCAGTTTTTTCAGGCGTTCGACTTCGCCGACGAGCTTTTTGGGGTCGTCGATGGACTGGACGCTGAGCACAACATCGTCGGCGATGCTGCTGTCGTTTTCATCGAGCTTTGAAAAGTCGATGTTCTCCATGGAAGCCAGGAGGAGGTCGAGTTCGGAGGGTTCTTTGGCTTTTTTCTTATCGCCGAACGGGTTGCCTTTGTCTCCGCGCTGCTGACCGCGGCCGTAGAGGTCCTTAAGGATCTGGCTGGTGGACCGCATGTAGTAGAGGAGTGCGAGGGCGGTGCCGACGGTGGGACCGGAGTGGGTCTGGAAGGCACCGTCCTGGCCCTGCAGCGTAAGCAGTCCATCGCCGTAGACGAGGTACCAGTCGACGCCATTGACGTTGCCAAGATCACCAACAGCAGCGGCGCGTTCGATGCAGTAGTAGAAGTACATGTTGTGTTCCACGCGGCTGACCGGCTGGAAGTTGCCCATGTTCCAGGCGAAGGCGCGATCGACGCGGCCATCGAGCGTTCCGGCGTCGATGGTGGGGTTGTAACCTGTAAAGGCCGGTTTGACCTGGCCGGGTTCTTCGACTTCTTCGACCTTTTCGAGGGCACCGAAGGCGAGTTCCGGTTTTTCGGTTTTTTTACCGACGCTGCGTGAACCGTGGAGCATGATGCGGCAGATGCCAAGTGCCCCGGCGGCGGCCATGGTCATGTTGTGGGTGGAACGTCCGGCTCCGGGACCCTGATTGGTGCCGGGACGATAGCCCCAGCCGCCGTCACCGTTGCCATTTTTGAGCAGCCAGTCGGCGGCACGTTCGACGGTTTCGGGGGCCACCTGAGCCCCAGCGCGCTGGCAGGCCCAGAGCGCCAGCACGGCGTACTGGGTCATACTGACGTCGCCCGGAGCCGTGGGACTGTCGCTCCAGGAACCATTGCCACGCTGAGTTTTCTGGACGTAGTTGGCGATGGACTGGAGATTAGTGACGTAGCGATCCTTGTCGAGGTCGGCGAGGATCATGGCGTCGACACCGGCACCGTAAATATGGTCGTACGCACCGATCGGGGTGTAGCCAGCGGGAGCAGCCCGGCCGGCGGCAGCGGCGAGCGCTCCGGCGATGACGGGATCGGTTTTGGGTATTCCGCACTTGTAGTAGGCGTACGCCACCAGCACATGTTCGCCACCATGCAGCAGTTCATCCTTTTGCCGCAGAAAAGCGACACCGCGTTCAACCGCTGCGTCGAAGCGTGCTACCTGGGTGCTGTTGCGACCATCGGCAGCGATGCAGGGACCGGCAAACAGCGCGGCCAGCAGGAGGATGACTGCGGTACGAAGCGACATGGCGGAGTTCCGAACGAAAAGCGGAAAGGGAATCGCGTGCCGCAAGTTTACCCTGCGAATCCAAACGCTGTCAAACTGCGAGTTGCCTGGGGGGGCGGATCACACGAAAACACCCCGCTGCAGGCGGAGAACCTGAGCGGGGTGCAGAAGTGTGTTTACACAGGGTAAAAACGATTAGTAGCGGTAGTGTTCGGGCTTGTACGGTCCGCTGACTTTGACGCCGATGTATTCAGCCTGGGCCGGGGTGAGGGTTTCGAGGCTGGCGCCGAGTTTGGAGAGGTGCAGGCGAGCAACTTCTTCGTCGAGTTCCTTGGGCAGGAGGTGCACGCCGATGGAGTACTTTTCGGCTTCGGTCCAGAGTGCGATCTGGGCCATCACCTGATTGGTGAAGCTGTTGCTCATCACGAACGACGGGTGACCGGTGGCACAGCCGAGGTTCACCAGGCGGCCTTCGGCGAGGACGATGATGGCCTTGCCATTGGGGTAGACGTACTTGTCGACGGGACCGCCTTCGTCCTGAGCAGTCTTGATGCGGATGCGGCGAATGCTTTTGTGATTGTTGAGGTAGGCGATCTGGATTTCGGAGTCGAAGTGGCCGATGTTGCAGACGATGGCCTGGTGCTTCATTTTGTCCAGGTGTTCACCACGGATGACGTCGATGTTGCCGGTGGCGGTTACGAA
Source organism: Planctomycetota bacterium (assembly GCA_041161565.1). Classification (GTDB taxonomy): domain Bacteria; phylum Planctomycetota; class Planctomycetia; order Planctomycetales; family Planctomycetaceae; genus SXXK01. Next base: position 15,356 of record JBEAUF010000162.1, read on the forward strand.
GATGTCGCCAATGGCGGCGGCTTCGTCCATGGTCAGTACCTGGTAGCCTTCCATGAGTGCCTGGAGGGCACAGATGGGGTCGATTTCGGTGACGATCACGCGGGCCCCGAGTCCGTCCATGGCGTCGGCACAGCCTTTGCCGACGTCGCCGTAGCCGCACACGACGACGACTTTGCCAGCGACCATCACGTCAGTGGCGCGCTTGATGCCGTCTGCGAGCGATTCGCGGCAGCCGTAGAGGTTGTCGAATTTGCTTTTGGTGACGGAGTCATTGACGTTGATGGCGGGCAGGGCAAGCTTGCCGGCGGCCATCATCTGGTGCAGGCGGTGTACGCCGGTGGTGGTTTCTTCAGAGAGGCCACGGATGCCCGGGAGCAGTTCGGGGAACTTGTCGTGCACCATGGAGGTGAGGTCACCACCATCGTCGAGGATCATGTTGAGCGGCTGACCGTCGGGGAAGAACAGCGTTTGTTCGATGCACCAGTCGAATTCTTCGTTGGTCATGCCTTTCCACGCGAAGACCGGGATACCAACGGCGGCGATGGCGGCGGCGGCGTGGTCCTGGGTGGAGAAGATATTGCAGCTGGACCAGGTGACCTGAGCACCGAGTGCTTTGAGTGTTTCGATGAGGACGGCCGTCTGGATGGTCATGTGGAGGCAGCCGGCGATGCGGGCGCCTTTGAGCGGTTGTGAGGCGGCGTATTTTTCCCGCAGTGCCATCAGGCCGGGCATCTCGATTTCGGCGATTTCGATTTCTTTGCGGCCGAGTTCCGCGAGGGCGATGTTGGCGACCTTGTAAGGCAGTGCAGACACAGTGCTCATGGGCAGTCTCTTGGGCGAAGGAAAGGAGTTGCGGGGCAAAACGCTGGCCGCCGGGGCAAACCGTCAGCGGAGAATGGAATTTAACGGTATTCCTGCAGGAAAGGCCAGCGAAAGCCGGATGTTTGGGCAATTGCCGGCTGCGGGAAGCCGAATCTGCGGGGCTGACAAAGTGTGCGTGCCGGGCGGGCCCGGCAGGAATGCGGAAAAAAGGGTGCAGTCGCTACATTCGCTGCAATCGGCGGTAATTGGTGCCTGCTGCTGCGGAATGTGATTGACTTCAGCCTTTGCCGCGGTGCTGGCGTTTGCGTTCGTTTTCGCGGAGCAGGACTTTGCGGAGCCGGATGACCTGGGGGGTGACTTCGACGTATTCGTCCCATTCGATGTATTCGAGGGCGGCTTCGAGGGTCATTTCGCGGGGTGGTCGGAGGAGGATGGCGTCGTCGGCACCGGCGGAGCGAATGTTGGTGAGTTTCTTTTCGCGGATGGGGTTGACGACCATGTCATTGTCGCGGCTGTTTTCCCCGATGATCATGCCTTCGTAGACATCTTCGCCGGGGTTGATGAACATGTCAGCGCGTTCCTGGAGCTTCCAGAGGGCGTAGGCGATGGATTTGCCACCTTCCTGCGACACGAGCACTCCGTTGAGTCGGTGTGGGATTTCGCCTTCGACGGCACGGTATTCGTCGAAGCGGTGATGCATGATGGCTTCGCCGCGGGTGGCGTTGAGCATTTTTGTGCGGAGGCCGATGAGTCCGCGGGCGGGGATGGCGAATTCGATGTGGGTCATCCCGGCTCCGTTGGTGGACATGGTTCTGGCCTGTCCGCGGCGGGCGCCGACGAGTTCCATAACGGGGCCGAGGTCGGAGCTGGGGACGTCAACCTCGAGGAGTTCCCAGGGTTCGCACTTGCGGCCGTCGATTTCGCGGACGATGACTTCCGGTTTGCCGACGGAGAGTTCGTAGCCTTCGCGGCGCATGGTTTCGATGAGGACAGCGAGGTGGAGCACACCGCGACCGGACACCTTGAAGGCTTCCATGTCATCGGTTTCCTCAACCCGCAGCGCGACGTTGGACTGGAGTTCGCGCTGGAGGCGATCGCGGAGGTTGCGGCTGGTGACGTATTTGCCGTGTTGTCCTGCGAGCGGTGAGCTGTTGATGGTGAATTTCATGGAGAGTGTCGGTTCGTCGACGGCGATGCGTTCGAGCGCGACGGGGTTGAGCGGATCTGCGATGGTGTCACCGATTTCGGGATCCGGGAGTCCGATGACGGCGACGATATCGCCGGCTTCGGCTTCGGGCGTATCGCTGCGGCCGAGGTTATCGAAGAGCTGTACTTGTTCGACTTTGGCGAGCGTTTTGCTGCCGTCGGCGCGCATCAGGGCGATTTGCTGGCCGGTGCGGAGCCGTCCGGCGGCGATGCGGCCGGTGGCGATGCGACCGACGTAGCGGGACCATTCGAGTGACGTGACCATGAGCTGCAGCGGGTCACTGGGGCGGACAACTGGTCCGGGGATTTTTTCGAGGACGAGGTCGAGGAGCGGGCGAATGTCGCCGCCTTTGCGAGCGGGGTCGTGGGTGGCGTAGCCTTCGCGGGCGCTGGTGTAGATGTAGGGGAAGTCCAGAGTGGCATCGTCGGCGCCGAGTTCGACGAGGAGGTCGAAGGTTTGGGAGAGGACTTCGTCGGGGCGGCAGTCAGCTCGGTCGATTTTATTGATGACGACCAGCAGTGACAGGCCGCACTGGAGGGCTTTCTGGAGGACGAAGCGGGTTTGGGGCCGAGGACCTTCGAAGGCGTCGACGAGGAGCAGAGCACCGTCGGCCATTTTGAGCACGCGTTCGACTTCACCGCCGAAGTCGGCGTGGCCCGGCGTATCGATGATGTTGATGCGGACGCCATTCCACATCATGGCGATGTTTTTGGCGAGAATTGTGATGCCGCGTTCGCGTTCGAGGTCATTGGAGTCCAGCAGGCAGGTCTGCATCTGCTGGTTTTCACGAAAGATGCCGCTCTGTTTGATGAGGCAGTCGACGAGCGATGTTTTGCCGTGGTCGACGTGGGCGATGATGGCGATGTTGCGAACGTCCGTCCGCCGCTGAATACCGGAAGCGGAGGACACGGTTGGGGCCACAGACATGAAGAGCGGATCCTGGAAACGAAGCGGCCGCAGAGGCGGCCGGTGAGTCGCTGCACGCGGCTGGGGCGAGCAGTAACGCCGGAATGGAGAAGCAGTCGGCTAAGCCGAAAAAGCGGGGCGGAGCATTCTATCGGGCGGCTGGCGGTCGGAGAAACCTGTTCCGTGAATTTCGTGGGAATTTCCAGGCGACCAGATCACAGCAGGCAGGACAGGGCCTTGATGCCGATAGTTTTGCGCAGGGAAAACGTCAGGGCCACCCAGATATCACCGGGCGGCCACTGGTGAAAAGATCATCGTCGGCCGACGTGGAAAATTCAGTGTTTCTGAGCCATGTGGCAGGTTTTGCAACGCTTTGCAGCACGCACGATTTTGCCACATTTGGGGCAGCGTTTGGACTTTTTGGCCAGCTTGGCTTTGGTACGAGGACGGAGGACCATGGGAGAATTCCTGGGGTGAATGCCACAAAGACGCCGGAAAACTGCAGAGTGTACCGGCAAATCAACCATCGCACAATTGCGGATTTTCGGCGAGAAACCGCAGTGAAGCACAGCCGGAATCACCGACTTTCAGCATCCAGCCTGCCGGCTGTCGACACCTCCGCAACTCCCCGCTATGCTCCACCACTTCCACCACTCCAGTCCCCCCCGTCCACCAACCACCAACCTGCCCCCGGTTCCCCCATGAAAACC
>JBEAUF010000174.1:0-11705 GCA_041161565.1 Planctomycetota bacterium
ATGGATTGAACAAACTTCCAAGTGAAGGGTTTGATCCTGGCTCAGAACGAACGTTGGCGGCGTGGATGAGGCATGCAAGTCGCACGTGAAAGCCGCAAGGTGAGTAAAGTGGCGGACGGGCGAGTAACACGTAGTCAAGCTGCCCCAGAGACAGGGATAACCTCGGGAAACCGAGGCTAATACCTGATGGTGCTGTTGGATCGCATGGTCTGACAGGTAAATGCTCGGGATCCTTCGGGACCGGGTGCTTTGGGAGGTGACTGCGGCGCATCAGCTAGTTGGCGGGGTAAAGGCCCACCAAGGCGAAGACGCGTAGCCGGCCTGAGAGGGTGGTCGGCCGCACTGGGACTGAGACACTGCCCAGACTCCTACGGGAGGCTGCAGTCGAGAATCTTCCGCAATGGGCGAAAGCCTGACGGAGCGACGCCGCGTGCAGGACGAAGGCCTTCGGGTTGTAAACTGCTGTCAAGGGTTATGAATGGCCGTGCGTGAACAGCGTACGGAGTGACGTAAGCCCTGAAGGAAGCACTGGCTAACTCTGTGCCAGCAGCCGCGGTAATACAGAGAGTGCGAACGTTGTTCGGAATCACTGGGCATAAAGCGCACGTAGGCGGCACCATAAGTGCGAGGTGAAATCCCACGGCTTACCCGTGGAACTGCTTTGCAGACTGTGGTGCTAGAGGATGGTAGGGGAGAGCGGAACTCTTGGTGGAGCGGTGAAATGCGTAGAGATCAAGAGGAACACCGGTGGCGAAGGCGGCTCTCTGGTCCATATCTGACGCTGAGGTGCGAAAGCTAGGGGAGCAAACGGGATTAGATACCCCGGTAGTCCTAGCTGTAAACGATGGATACTAGCTTGGGGTCTCCCTGTGTGATCCCAGGTGAAGCAAATGTGATAAGTATCCCGCCTGGGGAGTATGGTCGCAAGGCTGAAACTCAAAGGAATTGACGGGGGCTCACACAAGCGGTGGATGATGTGGCTTAATTCGAGGCAACGCGAAGAACCTTATCCTAGACTTGACATGCATGGATTAACTCTGTGAAAGCAGAGCCACACCTTCGGGTGGAACATGCACAGGTGCTGCATGGCTGTCGTCAGCTCGTGTCGTGAGACGTCGCGTTAAGTCGCTTAACGAGCGCAACCCTTGTCCTTAGTTGCCAATTATGGGACTCTAAGGAGACCGCCGGTGTCAAACCGGAGGAAGGTGGGGACGACGTCAAGTCATCATGGCCTTTATGTCCAGGGCTGCACACGTCATACAATGCGGCGTACAAAGGGCAGCCAACCCGCGAGGGGGAGCTAATCTCAAAAAGCGTCGCTCAGTTCGGATTGCAGGCTGCAACTCGCCTGCATGAAGCTGGAATCGCTAGTAATCGCAGATCAGCTATGCTGCGGTGAATATGTTCCTGAGCCTTGTACACACCGCCCGTCAAGCCACGAAAGCGGGGGGTGCCTGAAGTCGCTGTGCTAACCGAAAGGAGGCAGGTGCCTAGGGCAAACTTCGTGATTGGGACTAAGTCGTAACAAGGTAGCCGTAGGGGAACCTGCGGCTGGATCACCTCCTTTCTAAGGATTTCCATCACAGCCTCGCTGTGATCACCATGTCCAATTTCTGGCCAGTCCTCTGCTCACTTCTCAATCTGTTTATACTAAGAGGCCGCGGTTTAGACCGCGGTCTCTTTTTTTTGCGCGCTCAGGCGTGCGCTGTGAGGCGACGCAAATCGCAAACGGAACGGCTGACAGTCAGATTCCTGATACTCAGGCTTGGCCGGCCCAGCCTGCGACGGGCAAAATTGCGGCGGGGCTGCAGTCAGTGGCGAAGACGCAACCTGCTTATTTGCTGGGCGGCGAGCTGACGTGCAAGAGGTGGCTGTTTGTCACTGCAGTCGTCTCCCAGCGATATTTCCAACTTGAACTTTGTTTTTCAGGCCGAGGCGACAACGGGGATTGGCAGCTGCGAGTTTGGGGATGCGAATTCCGATAGCTTGGCAGGCCCCGCTCCCAGAGTCATAAGTCCGAATGGCGATCGGGTTTTGCCACCGATGCGGTCGCAAAAATTCTTAGCGGTAATGTTTGGAGATTTGGTGCCGTTGGAAATCACGGCCGTCCGGGGGTGGCCTTTGGGGCGGTCTGTGGCTGAGACGACGAAGGTTTGTTTTGTTCTCTTGTTCGCAGGGTGTTGCCGGGAGTCGGGCAGATATCGTTCTCAGCCCTTAAATGAGCGGATTCCTGCTTTGCATCGGTCCTGATGGATCTGGCCTCGGCAATTTTCGCAGCTGTGCTGGTCTGGGAAGGCTGAGGGGGCTGCGAGGCGTAGCCGGCAACTGGCAGGATTTCGTTGATTCTCGGTTTGTGGTGAGGAATCGCGTTGGAAGTTTCTCGCGTTCACCGTGTGGAATAGTTTCTGGCGGTGAGTCTTCCCTGCTCGGAATTTGCAGGATTGGCACTCGTTGTCAGTCAGCAGTGACCAGGCACTACTGAGTCCCGGCAGCTGCGAGATCGAGAAGATCCCAGGGCAGCGGGGCGCGGTGCTCGCAGGCAGCTGATTCGGTTGATTCTCTGTCCGCGTCCATGAGGGGCCCGGAGCGTTTTCTCGGAGGTGGACAGTCGTTTCGGCTGTTAACCAGCCAGATTTCGAGGTGACCCAGGGCTGTGTGGAAAGGCTTGGTAGAGTTTTGCAGCCGGGAAATACGCGGAAGTCTGAGGGCGACGAACAATGCCCGCACTTTGGCTGCCAATTTTTGGGCATTTCAAGTTGGGTGTCGGGGGTGCGCCCGATGAATTTTCGGAGCAGAGCCGTGCGTGGAATCTGAGACCGAAAAGGGGCTCATCGCCCAGAAGTCTGATTTCCGCTCATTCCCTGTCTGTGGGGACGAATCGCCCGCAGCATTTTCTCTGCTGCAAGGTGGGGGGAACTGCGAGGTGGATGATAGTCCTGGGCGTCAAACAGTGAGGTTCCCACTCGACGTCGGTTGGTTTGGCGGAGAGTTTGGCAGAATTTCACAGCTGGGAAATGCTGGGAAATTTGATGTCGAGAAGCGATCGCGGGGCGTTAGCAGCCAGTTTTCCGCCAGTTCGCAGTGGCTATGGCGGTTCAGCAGGAGGATTTTGGGAGCAGTGAGGTCCATGGGCGTTGTAGGCCAACGCGAGTCTCATCCCCCCAGTGGGCAAATTTTGTTTATTCTCTGTCTGTATGGACGATGCGCCGGCAGAATTTTCTCTGCTGTGGTGTGCCGGGAACACGTCGGCGGACAGTGGTTCAGACCTGAACTGGGCAAATTCCCCCTCCAAGTCGGTGTGTTTTGACGAGACGCCAAAAAAATTCCTGCCACAGCGAAGTGGGGGAGATCGGAGACGTACAGGAATCCGGGACCTTAACCAGCGGCATTCCCCGTCGGTCTGGTTCGGAATAGGGGAGGCATCCGTGGAATTCTCGCAACCGCGAAGTGCCACGAATGTTCAGTCTGACCGAAATTGCAGTTCTGAGACAGCCAGATTCCCATATGGTCTCTGTCTTTAGCGACGAGGCGTCCGCAGATTTTCCGTAGCTGGGGAGTGCGGTAAGGTTGGAAGCGGGCGTTGATCGCAAGCCTCCACTAGCCAAGTTTCTGCTCGGCCTCGATGAGTATCGACCATGCGTCGGCAGAGTTTTCGCAACGGCGAAGTGCGGTGAGCAGGTCTTCCTGCTGGATGAGTCGGCCAAGCCTCGCAAGAATTTGCAGGTGCGTTCTGGAATCTCGGGCCAGGACCAGGAAAAACAGGTCGGTCAATGAACGTTGCGGACCGCCGAATGGAATTCCCGACGAGGTACGACCAAAGGCAATGACGGATTCACCGAGGGCATCGGGCAGCGGATTTCTTGGATGCGGGATCGCGACTCCGTTTTCGAATGCGGTGGACATGATGTTTTCTCGATCTCGGACGGCGCTGAGGATTGCGGCTGGGTCCCACACCTGCCACGTACTTCCGGCGAGTTCGACAAGTGACTGGAGCACGGATGGTTTTGTCCCGGCGTCCAGCGGAATCGCGCAGGTTTGTGGTTTCAGGAGCGCCTCGAGGGGTTTTTGCAGCGCGATTTCGGCGGATTTCTGGGAGAGTTCGAGGATTTCCAGTTGGTCCTGATCCAGTGATCGCAGGTCCTGTTCGAGCCAGTGTGTGATTTCCCGATCGTCGAAACGCCATTCGCCGTTGACCCGCCGCCCGGGGATGACTCCGCGTTGTACGTGTTTTTCCACCGTTCGTCGGTCTTTCCCGACGCGCTGGATGAGTTCTTCGAGGGTCAGGAATTCTCGGGACATTTTTTGAACCGCTGTTTTGGGGGCCTGGGTGGTGCTGTGCGGCAGCCGGTGCCCCGAAGTGGCAGAAGCCCGCAATGACATCTTCGATTATCGCAGTGTCCGGCGATGGGGAATTCTCTGTTGCATTCAGTTCTCAAAGATCGCAATGATTGGCGTTTTCCGATGCGGGCAGCGAACCGTGGGAGAGATCGATGTCGGAGCAGGACGATCCGGAGCTGATTGCTCGAGTTGTGCGGCGTGACCAGGAGGCGCTGGCGGTGTTGTTTTCCCGGCATCGCGACCGGCTTTGGCGTCTTGTGACTTTTCGGATGGATCCGAGGCTGCATGGTCGGGTGGACGCGGATGATGTGCTGCAGGAGTCGTGGTTGGCGGCAGTCCAGCGGATCGATCATTTCGTCGTGGATGCATCGCGGTCAATTTTTGTTTGGTTTCGGCTGATTGCTTCTCAGACGCTTGTGGATATTCATCGGCGGCACCTTGGTGCTCAAAAACGTGCGGCTCAGAATGAATTCTCGATCGATCGCGGTTGGTGTTCCTCCTCAACCTCCTCATCGTTGTCCTTTCATTTGCTCGATCATTTAACCACTCCCAGTGAAGCAGCCCAGCGTGAGGAGTTGTCGGAGAAGCTGAATGAATCGCTGGCGAGCATGCGGGAAATCGACCGTGAAGTGCTCGCATTGAGGCATTTTGAACAGCTCACAAACCGTGAGGCGGCTCAGGTACTGGGAATTTCTGAACAGGCTGCGAGTGATCGCTATGTGAGAGCGTTGGAGCGGCTTCGGTTGGTGATGGCAGCAGTCCCTGGCTTTGAGAAGCCCTGATCACTGGGCTGCGATCAGCTGAGCTGGAATACGGAGCATCGATATCCGGGGTGTTCGGAATCGAAGAGTTGCGGCAGCCATCTGGCGCCGATTCCGGTTTGTTCCGGGAGCGGGAGTGATCCGTTCCTGACCTGCAGATCGGTGTCGATCAGCAGTGGATACAGGGTTTTGAGGTGGGCGCGGACAGTTTCCTGCATGGCCACTGCGGTGTGGGAGGCTGTCAGGGCCATACCGGCGAGCAGGGTGAAGGGACCGGTGCAATCGTGCATCAGCACAGGGATCTGGTGGAGCTGGGCGAGGTCAGCAATTCGGCGGGACGCTGAGATTCCGCCGACCCAGGTGGGGTCGATCATAACAAAATCGGCTGCTCCGGCGTCCAGTACCTGCCGGTAACTGTCTGCTGTCACCAGCATTTCGCTGACGGCAACAGGAACTCGGGAGTAACGCCGAAATTCAGCCATCGCATGTACGGAGTCCGGTCTGAGCACATCTTCCAGCCACATGGGGCGGAGAGGAGTCATGCCGTCAGCAATTCGGCGTGCGGTAGCCATTGTGAAGAATCCATGTCCATCCAGCATCAGTTCGATGCGATCTCCCACTCGCTCACGGATGCGTTCGAACGGCACCAGTCCCTCCCGGAGATCCTGCCACGAAATGGTTTGGCCTCCGGATCGGCGGTAGACAGCGTCGAATGACCAGAGCTTCATGCCACGATAGCCGAGTTCCACGAGTTCTTCGGCGAGTTCTTCGGGGGAATTGACGGAGGCCCAATTGTCTTCCAGAGGTCCTGGCTGACCGGGGTCTCCGTGTCCGGGCCATCCGGACGCGGAGGGGGTTCTGCGGTTGGTGCGTCCGTAGAATGGGCCACCGCAACTATTGTAAACGGGGATGGCGTCGCGCACCGGGCCTCCGAGTATTCGCCAGACCGGGGCCTGCAGGAGCTGGGCTGCGATATCCCAGAGCGCAAGATCAACTGCGGAAAGTGCGCGGAGCTCGGCGCCCGTACCGCCGAATGCCGTCATTCTCTCGTAGAGGAATCGCCAGTGGCTTTCAATTGCCATGGCGTCGCTCCCGAGCAGTCGGGGGGCGAAGAAGTCATGAATCACAGCTGCAGCTGCGGTGGGTACGTAATACGTCTCGCCATGACCAACAACTGGAATCCCGCCGACCGTTCCTGCATCGGTGTGAATCCGCAGTGCCAGCAGTCCTGGCATCACATCGTGTGGGATTGCCGTTTCAATGCGGACGATCCGCGGTCCGCGTTGCCAGGCATGTTCCTGGGTGGGGCCGGAGGCAAGTCGACGGTAGGGGTGTTGGTCAGGACTGGCGTTGTTGGTCATGGCGAGTCGTTTCGCGGATGCTGTAGAGGTCATGGGCACGGCCGGTTGTGGCGACGAGCAGTTCAGCGAGCAGTCCGAGGGACAGAATTTGTCCGCCGAGGAGTGCTGCAGCGACGGAATAGGCCAGCAATGGGCGACCACCGATGGATGCCAGAGGGACTGCACCTGTACGCATCAGCAGCCAGAGCGATCCGAGATACAGCAGTCCCAAACTGCCGGCGGCGAACAGTCCAAGGCCGATTCCGCCCAGCGCGTGCAGTGGGCGGCTGCTGAATACCGTGATGAAATTCACCGTGATCAGATCCAGCAGTCCGCGGAGAAAGCGGCGAATTCCATATTTGGAGTGCCCATGCTGGCGGGGACGATGATTCACCGCCACCTCCGTCACACGAAACCCCCTCGCGTGTGCCAGTACCGGAATGAAGCGATGCAGTTCTCCGTAGATCCGCACTTCTGCGGCCACTTCTGCGCGAAACAGTTTGAGTCCGCAGTTGTGGTCGTGGAGTCTGAGCCCGGTTGTGCTGCCCACGAGCCAGTTGAACACGCGACTGGGATAAACCTTGTGCCATGGATCCAGCCGTCGTTGTTTCCAGCCGTTGACCACGTCAAATCCCGCATCAATACGGCTCAGCAGGCTGCGAAATTCCGCCGGGTCATCCTGAAGATCTGCATCAAGCATCAGAATCAGGCTGCCTGAGGCAGCTGCCATCCCCGCTGTGAGTGCCGCGGCCTTGCCAAAATTGCGCCGAAAGCGAATGCCCGTGACGCGCGTAAACTCTCTGGAAAGTTCGCAAATCACTTCCCAGGATGCATCTGTGGAACCGTCATCCACAAGGATCACCTCGAAGTCCGGGAGTACCGGTCCGATGCCTGCGAAGAGTTCCTGCAGCAACTGGCGAAGGCTGGCATGTTCGTTGAACACAGGAACAACCACAGAAACACTGCGTTGCGTCCCGGACAGCGACTGCGGGGGCGGGGCAGAGGGCAGGGGGGCCGCGGAAGTCATGCTTCAACTCCGGCCGCCCGTCCTGTGGCTGGCTGGCTGCTATCCACAACCACTGCGCGATCCCGCAACGCCTCAGCAGAAATCAGATTGACCAGTTCCTGTCCAAGTCGATCCATCTCCATCACCACCGAGTCCACGCGACCAGCAAGATAAAGCCAGGCAGCCATGGCCGGAATGGCGATCAGCAGCCCGACGGCGGTTGTCAGCAGCGCCATGGCGATGCCTTTGGCGAGCGTTTCTGTTTGGCCCATGGCACCGGCCGTGGCGATGTCATTGAAGGACTGGATCATACCGACGACCGTTCCCAGGAGGCCGATCAGGGGGCTGAGGGTTGAGACTCCGTTGAGCACACGAAGCCCCTTTCGGAGCTGACTGATTTGTCTTTCGCCTCCGTCCAGAACAGCCTGCTCGACTTCCACGCCGGGGCGGCCCCACTTGCGCACCCCATGCATGAAAATCTCGGACATCGGGCTGGGATTCTGCTGACAGAGCATGAGTGCCTGAAGGCGATCCATGCGCCCTGTTCGCAGCTGGCTGAGAAATGTGTCCACAAACACCGCTGGAATCACGCGGCGACGACGAAGGACCACAAGGCGTTCGATGATTGACCAGACGCCGAGTATGGATGCCGCGAAAAAAGCGAGGGTGAATGGCAGGCCCATGGCTTCTGCGATGCCGCGAATATCGGTTGGGATGCCACTGTTGTCGGCATTCTTTCCTGTCGCCGGGCCAGTGGCGGGGGCAGCCTCGGGGCTCGCCGCAGTCTCCTGCTGAGGTGAGCTGGCGAAGAGGGGCTGGAGCAGCCCATGACTGAATCCCAGCACACAGGCAAGCGCGGCTGCAAGAGCTGCGATGCGAAACCAGCCTTGCGACAGCTCGGGATGCATGGGATCCGACGTCCTTGAATGGGTGGTGGGGAATCTGGATGCTGGCGGATAAGGCTGATAGCCTCCGACGGAATCCGGCGGAAATCTACTTGGGTGATGCCGGTGCAGAGACTCCAAGATCCTTGAGTTGCTGCTGTGCTTTGGCTGCCATTTCTGATTCCGGGAAGGTCTTGATGAGTTCCTGGAAGTCACGAACTGCCGCTTCATTCTTCTTCAGTCGTGCCTCGCAGACCGCTGCCTGATAGAGAGCCTGAGCGCGGAGTTCATCGTAGCGATAGTTGAGGTATACCTTAAAGTATTCCCGGGCGGCATCTTCAAGGAGATTCTGGAGTACCCATGTTTCAGCAATCTGCAGCTGACACCTGGCTGCTGTTTCCGTGCCCTGGCCGACGGGATCGGCAATGGCCTTGGAAAAATATTCCCGGGACTTCGCAAAGTCCGGAGGAGGCTGGAGCTTCCACCGCCTGCCCTGGACGTCATGCATCTGAAACATGAAGCGGCTCTGGGGACTTCGCTCCAAAAGTTCCTTCTCCAGCTGGTCGACCTGATCAAACTCGCCGGCTTCAAGTGCAGCTTCAGCAAGAACAATCCAGACCCGGTCAACCCAGTCTTCTCCGGCATATTTGCCGGCCAGGATTTCCTCGCGAGTTTGCCGGAGTGATTCTGCAGCTGCAGCACTCTGGCCCTGCTGCAGTTGTGAATCCGTGAGGTACAGCCGGACCTGGGGCAGCAAGCGACTTTCGGGCCATTTGCTCAAAAACTTGTCTGCTGCTCCAGCCATTGCGGACCACTGTTTCCGGACCGCAAGGACTTCAACGACATGGAACATGGCAGCTTCTTTTTCGGCTGAGCCATACCGGGGGTCGTCAACGATGGCCTGCATTTCGACGAGAGCGGAGTCGTAATCGCCGGACTGGAGCTGACTTTCGGCCAGCGACAGCCGGGCCTGGCCGGCAAAGGGACTATCGGGGTACTTTTCGAGGAGCTGCCGATAGAGGTCGTCAGCTTTTTCAAAGCGTTCCGCGGAGAGGTGCATGGCTGCCCACTCCTCAAGCAACTTGTCTGCATCCTCCATATTCGGGAAGGTTCTGATCAGTGCTTCCCAGATTTTGTCGGCCTCTGCCAGCTTACCGGATTTTTCCAGCATTCGGGCAGCCTGGCGTCCGGCGTCAAACACGTACATCAGTGGTTCACGTTTTTCTTCGCCGCGAGCCGGAGTGGGAAGGTCTTTGGAGAGCATTTGCCAGGCGGTCAGCCAGGCTGTGGCAGTGCGTTCAGCATTTCCCTGCTGTTCGATGCTGCGTGCCTGCATGGCCACATGTTCGGCCTTATCGGGGGACTTGGGGTAGTCGGTTGCCAGCGTCGCAAATGCCTGTTCAGCGGCGGGGAAGTCACCCGCCTTGAAGCGGCTCCATGCAAGCCCGCTCCGACCGGCTTCAATCACACCATCATCAGGGGAACGGACGGCCAGATTAAACAGGGCAGCCGCCTGTTCGTGGGAGTTGTCATTGAGGGCAATTTCTGCAGCCTGCAGGACCGCCGTCCAGACCTGAGGCTGCTCAGGGCTGGCTGCAATCATACCCTCGAGTGCCTGTGTGGCTTCGGTGTACTTTTTGAGTCCCGCCAGTGCTGCGGCGCGGGCTGCGGAAACATCCAGCCGCTGTTTGGAATCCTCACTTTGAGCAAGGAAGCTGTCAGCAAATGCAAGCACAGCATCGTACTTCTGCAGCTGCAGGCTGCTTACCGCTGCCAGTGCTGAGGCGGCGGCGATTTCAGCAGCAGCTCCCGGGGGATTCTGCCGCTGCAGCTCTTCTGTTTGCTCCACCACCAACTGATGTTTGCCGCTTTCCCATGCTGCGCGGATCAGGTAGTAGGATGCCAGAACCGGCGCTCGGGAAGATGCCGGGCTGGGAAGGTCGCGCGCTGCGGTTAGTGTTTTGATCGCCTGGTCTTTTTCACCGCGAGCAAGCTGCAGACGACCTTTGAGTATCTGCGGGGAGATCTGGCCGGCGTACTGACTGTGTTCGGTTTCGAGACGCCGGCTGAGGCGTTCTGATTCGTCGAGTTGTCCGAGCTCGAGCAGAAGTTCAGAAGCATTCAGCAGGCAGTCCGGTACGCGGGGCTCCTTCGGCCAGCGATCCGCGATATCCAGATACAGACGAGCGGCCGTGGCCTGTTCACCGACTGTCTGTTCAAGCTGTGCTCGCTGAAAGGAGATTTCAATCGCGAGTGGAGAATTGCCGGCGGCCTGAAGCGCCTGATCGAAAGATGTTCGAGCCTCGGGAATGCGTTTGAGTTCCCTGCAGGCCATTGCGGCAAGGAAGCGGGCCTGAGCGGTATTGGTGCCGCCGTCCGGGACCTGCTGGAGTCGCTGCAGGGATTTCTCGAAGTCCCTAAGCTGAAACCAGGCCATCCCGGCACCCAGCTGCGCTGAGGCGATTTTTGCGGTGGCCGGTGCTTCCTGCAGAACCAGTTCCCAGGCATCGGCCGACTGCTGAAACCTGCTGCGGGCATACTCGAGAGCACCGATGCGGCTAAGGGCTCGCTGTCGGAGTGAAGGATTGCCGAGCGAGGCTGCCGCCGTGTATTCCTCGAGCGCAGGATCGGGTTGCCGGAGGCCTTCCAGTGCCCGTCCGAGGCTGAGTCGCGCATCGCCGGTCACGGGCGAATCGGGTTTGCCTGGAATCAGTGGCGTCAGGGTCGCGCGGGCGTCTTCAAATCGCGCTGTTGCAACATACGAGTCACCAAGCAGCAGGCGGGCCCATTCACTCAGGGGATGAGCCGCGTGGCGACGGAGGAATTCGCTGAGTTCTTTGGCTGCCTCGGGGTATTCCTTGAGGTAGTAGTGACACTCGCCAAGCCGATAGCGGGCCTCTGCCGAGTTGGTGCCATCGGGGTCGGCCTTGAGGTATTGCTGCAGATGTGTGACTGCTTCAGCGTATTTTTCCTGAGCATTCAGGGAGAGAGCCAGATACAGACGGGAAATGTTTTCGCGGGGATGGCCCTTGTGTTCGCCAAGAAACTTTGTGAAGGCTTCGGAAGCCGTGTCGTACCGCTGAGTTCGATACAGGTTGACAGCCACGTTGAAGTCATCATCGGCCTTGTCTGCCCGGGCCGGCGCGGGTGCCTGGAACAGCAGGATCAGGAGCAGCACTGCTGGCCGAGCCAGGCGAATCCAGTTCCGGTTTTGCATGCAGGAAACTCCACCACGTTACAGGATCAGCAGCAAAGATTTTCACCCGTATGTTACGGGGCCGGGAGACGATTCCGAAGAGTGCGGCCGCGGAAAATCGACGGAAACGGCCGATAAACGGGGCGTGTTCGGTAATTTCGTTATTCACCAGTTTTCCGG
>JBEAUF010000179.1:0-6317 GCA_041161565.1 Planctomycetota bacterium
AGGATTACGGCTCCTGGATGCAAAAAGGTGTTGAGTGTGCAGAGGCGGACCATGGGTGAATTCGACGATCAACTGCAGAAGGCAATTCAGCGAGGCCAGCTGACTCGTGCTGCCGGCGTCGGCGCGGCCGCCGATGATACAGCCACGGAAGAGCAGTTCCGCCAGAAGCACGCTCAGCTGCGAAACGAGCTGTCCGATTACATCGAAACGCGGCTGCGTACGCTGTGTGATCACTTTCCGGGATTTGAATTTCAGACAGTCGTTAACGAAAAGGGCTGGGGCGCCCGCATTTTTCGGGACGACATGCGGCTGGGTCGCGGCACCGCCCGCAATGAGTACAGCCGCCTGGAAATCCTCGTCCGCCCCTTCTCAGATGTCTGCATTCTGGAAGTGGCCACCAAAGGCACCATTCGCAATCGCGAAAGCCTGAATCGTTCCCGACACGAATTTCTGCGCGAAGCCACCGTTGAATCGCTCCGACGTTCCGTCGACAGCACGGTGCTGGAATTTGCCGAACAGTACTCGGCACACGCCTGAGCTCACAGCCACTGCACAGTCATCGCTGCCACGCAGGCCAACGGCAACACTCCCCAACCGCGGAACACAGGTCCGATCAGCGGCCCGATGTTCCGATCATTCGCACAGGGTTTTCCGGCGTGCCGGCTTCAATGCGGAAGAACTGCACATCATCAAGGTGCACCTCCGCCTGCGTCAGAACACTTGCACACAGCTGAAACTCACGCCCCCGGCGGATCGGCCGAATCATTTCAAATTCCTGCCAGTCCGATGTCAGTTCCTGCTTCAGGCCATGCTCCGGCCCCAGCTCCGTATCGTACAGCAGCAGCGGACGCCGTGATCCCGAGGCGACTGCAGATCCTCGACGCACTCGCCCGCGCACAATCACAATATCACCCGCCGAAACAGGAAACGCCGGCGAAGTCAGCACCAGCGGCACTACATCATCACGCACAGTCGAACGTCCTGTGGGATCCGCCGGCCAGGCGGCCAGCCGCAGCACCCGACCACCAGCCCCCGCCGGAATCACATCGGTCGTTGTTGAAAACAGCGTCTTGTCAGCCGCCGCCCGCTCCCAGCCATCCCGCTGCAGACTGCCCGCATCATCAAATGTCGCCGACCACCGCAGATGGTCTTCCAGCCGCGATCGCTCAGCCTGCACCCGATTCATCAGCCGCCAGTGATCCGGCAAAGTCGCAAAAGCCACAGTGTGCGGTGATGCTGCCGGCGAACAGAGTCCGGCTGTGGCGTCCTTCCAGCACAGAAACTGCAGTTGCCGCAGATTTCGCAGGGCATCCGCAGCCTGCAGCAAAGACTCGTGATGATCGCCCGCACGCAGCTCCTGCTGCATACGCCCCAGCGAACTCTTGATCGCCGTCAGCAGCTTCGCCGTTCCCGACGGCACAGCATGCTCCCGCTGCAGCTGACTGACCGTCTCGCGCACCCGCTCATACTTCAGCGTCGCCAGCTCCGCTGTCACCTCCGCCGCTCGCACCGATAACCCCCGGATCCGCTGCTCCAGCTTCTGAATGATGCTGGTGTCCGATGTCACCACCACCGCAGCACAGCGATCAAAATTCTCAATCCGAATCGCCAGACCACCCGCTCGCACATCCCGCGGCAGACTGCGAATCCCCGCCGTTGAGACCTGCCACGCCGAAGCCGTCTCAGAAGCGGCCACGGTCATGTTCACTTCACGCTCGTACATCGGACCCGGGACGTACTGTGCTGTATTATCCCAGTGAGTCGCCAGGATCAGCGTCGCTCCACTGCCCCGGATCACAACCGCATCCGGCCCGCGCGGAGCTTCCAGGCCGGCTACGGTAACACCAGAGGATTCACCACGCAGATTCAGCATTCCCCCGGCACCCGCGCCGCGACCGGCGGCACCCGCCTGACCTGCCGCTGTCCGCACCGCCAGATAACCCTCCCGACGACCTCGCGCCAGAAATGGCTCCAGCAGCGAAATCTCCAGACACGCCAGCTCAATCGCCAAACTGGTCTCACGCGACTGCGGATCGTCCGACTGCAGACTCTTCGTTTTCCAGAACCCCACTCCCCGATAACCGGCCGAGATCGCAGCATACACCTGCTGCAGTATCTGCTCAGGCTCCACCGCCGGCTGCACGCCGTCGCCTCGCCACTGCTGCTGCGCAAACGATGGCTCCGCCTGCACCCACGTCCACGGAAATGCCATCTGCCCCGACATGTTCAGCCGGTGCACAAGCAGATTCCGCAACGCACCAAAACCGTCTTCGCGTCCCACCACGTGCCGACCCATGCCCGCCAGATCAATCTCCCGCGAAGCCGCACTCTCCGCACCCGCCAGGTCCGCCGCATGCGGCCGCTGCATCACCCGATCCGCACTCCGTACCTCCCGCGACCACGCCAGCAAATGCGGCAAATCCGCCTGGCCAATCCGAGTTCCCAGGTACCAGCCGGAAATATACGGATACTGCTGATCGAGCGGTGGCAGAGTACTGACCACCTGCCCGAAATCCCCCGCGGCAAATTCCGGATGCGGTGGTGTCGCAAGCACCGCAAAACCCGCGGCTGACAGCTCCTGCGATCGCTCGACTGCCTGCACATCACTCTGCCAGACCGTGTTCACTCCCGCACGACTCAGCCAGTCCACTCCCTCGCCGTGATCCGGCAGCAACCGCAGCACCACCGGCTGCTGATTCAGCAGCAGTGCCCCCAGCTCCACGTCCAGCGGCACATGCACCCGCTCTGCTCCCGTAGATGAATCCAACGCCGACTGCGGAATCAGATCCAGCTGTGACTGCTGCGGCGCAATCACCGGACCATACTCCGCCAGCCCCAGATCCATCCACAACTCACCCGGCTGCGATTCAGCCATTACCGCCAGCCCGATAATCAAAGGTTCCTGAAACCGGATATCGGCTCGGTTGAGTTCTGCGCGAGTCCTTCGCAGGAGCGATTCCATCGCCTTGCGCGTCACTGCCACTCGCAGTGTCTGAGTTGTTTCGGACTGTTCGAGAGCATCCCCGGGCAGGTACACCACCATCGGACCGCCCGTCCGCGGATCCACCTGACCCGGAATCAGCAGTTGCAGCGCCAGCCGCAGACCGGCCGCCGTGGAATCGGCCGTCAGTGCCGCCTTGAAATCATAGTGCAGCCGCGATGGCTCAAGCCGCGCCGTCAGCAGCACTGGCTCGCTCACGGCACTGGCCGTCAACCGAAAACGGGCTGCCACTTCCGGCTGGTCCTCCGGCTGACTCTGCTGCACTTCTGTTCCCGCACCACGCTGCTCACAACGCCACGACAGCAGCTGCCCCTCATAGTCCGTCGTCGAAATCACCGCCGCCGGCTCAACATTCGACCCCGACAGCTGCTGAATCAGGGAACCCTCCGTCCGCGACTGCTGCCGCAGACGCTGTGTCAGACTGCCATCATCAACGCCCGACGCCTCTTCATCCACCACAGCAGACGGACTCGCTGCCGTCGGCTCGCCCCCGGCAAACGGCTCGTCCGCCACAGCCTGCACAGACGCCCGGACCAGCACCGGCAGCAGAACCACACACACAACGACAGCGGTTCGCCACGCACGGTTCAACGCACCGCTGGCAGATCGCCACAAAACAGGCTTTTTCAGACTGACTGGCTGTCCCACTGTCAACATCCGTGTCTGGCAAAATTCTCAGGGAAAACCCTTCCCTCTGCCGCGGATTCTAGCAAACCACAGCCATCCGGTTCGAGACCATTCCTGACACTCCGCAAACCTGCAGAAAACCGCCATTTTTCCAGCCTTTTCCGGCTATTCTCAGACGCTTTCACGAATTCCCGGACGGAAGTACCGAGACGTTCAGAATTCGCAACGTCATTTCCCGGTGGTTTTCCCCCGGAAATCTTGCTTTCCGGCAAATCGATTACAGACACTCCACCCCGGCACTTTCCCCCCCTCAAACACTACGGATAGTTGGACACCTGCGATGGAACATCAGGTTCGCATTGATGCCCCGGAAGATCACCCACTGCCAATTGAAATACTTGAGCTCCAGCGACTGATCGACAGTTGCCCGGCTCCGCATCGCGCCATCCTGTCGGCAGCCTCGCGCAACATCGTCAAATGCCATCGCAGACGATTGCATATCCTGAACCTGTTTCAGGACACCCTGTCAGACCTCAGGCACCACATACAGCATCTGACTTTCGACCTCGAAGCGACTCGTCGCGAACGCGATGCACTCCGCAAACTGCTGTACGGCGAAGGTGATAACGACCTCGCTCACGGCTGAAACTGGCCCCCCTCGCCCCCTGACAGTGGCGAGGGTAGGATTTTGTGTTTTTGCACTGTAAATCACACCGGCACCCCTCGCCCCTGGCAGGCTGTCGATTTAGTCGACTTTTGACGTACGTGGGTATTTCAATATCCCATGTGGTGCTGTATACTTCGGAAAATCGGTCCCAGCCGAAGCCCTCCAAAGTCACGGACACCGGCAAATGTCAAAAAAATCGGTCAATGGTGCGTACTGGCAGAAGCCACCCGCCAAGAGAGACCAGCTCGTGCTGATCCCCGTCAGCCTCGAAGAAAAAATTCCCGACGGCCATCCCGTACGGATGATCGATGAGATTCTCGACACCTTCGACTGGTCAGAGTGGGAAAAGACGTACCATCGCAGGATCGGCCAGCCACCCATTCATCCGAGCGTCCTGTGCAAAGTCCTGCTCTTCGCAATGATTCGTCGCATTCGCAGTTCGCGAAGCATCGAATACGAGATTGAACACTCCGTTGATTTCATGTGGCTTGTTTCGGGCCGCACAATCGACCACAGCACCATCAGCGACTTCCGCCGCAGTTTTAAGCAACAGCTCAAGGGCATTCATCAGCAGATGATTCGCTACGCCATCAAACTGGGCGTCGCGAAGTTGTCAGAACTGTGCGTCGACGGAACCCGAGTTCGGGCCAACGCCAGTCGCCACAAAACATGGACAGCCGAGCGTCTCGAAAAGCTGTTAAAGGAATTGGATGAGCAGATCGAAAAGGCCATGGCCGAGTTGGAAACCAACGACAGCGTGGATGAACTGTTTGACGATGGCACACGTGCTGACAAACTGCCACCAGAACTCGCCAACATCAAGGATCGACGAGCCAAGTTGGCCGAACTGCTTGAGCAGACTCAGGAGATGGATCGCAGACGCAAAGCGGACGGAATCGATCCGAAGAAGAACCCGGCTCAACTGCCGAAAAGCGACACAGATGCTCGCATTCTTCCAAACAAAGAAGGTGGCTACGCTCCGAACTACACACCGCTGACCGTCAATGAAATGACGAATGGTTTCATCATCGACGCCGACGTGTTGATTGGCAATGTTGAGCATCTGCATGTGGTCACGACGGTCGACACGATCGGTGACACCTACGGCTTTGACATCAGGACGTTGATGGCGGATTCTGCATTTGCGACCGGTCCAAACATCGCTGCTTTGGAGAATCGCGGCATCGAATTTCTGTCACCACTTTCTGAAGTTGAGTGTGAAGACAATCCGGCACGTCGCGATGATCCTTCAGCACCAGTCGCGGCTGATGAAATTGCACGCCTGCCCGTCAATCTGCAGTCGAAAACGTTTGACCGAAAGGCCTTTGTATATGATGCAGAGGTCGATAAGTTTTACTGTCCGGCCGGCAAGACGCTGTCTCGCGAAAGCCAGGAAACGCGTCAGACAGCATCCGGCCCAGTGCTGAAGATTGTGTACTTCGGTGACGATTGCGAGGGGTGTGAACTGGCACCTCAATGTCGCAAGAATCCGCATGGGGAAAAGGGTCGCAAGCTGACTCGCGATGAGCATGAAGAAGTTCGCGCACGTCACAGTCAGCGGATGAGTGAGCCTAAGACATTTGAACGTTACAAGCAGCGTCAGCACTTTGGCGAGATGCCGTTTGCGGTGATGAAGGCCTGCTTTGACATGCGTCGGTTTCTGCTGCGGGGGCACGAGGGTGCCCGGGCTGAGTGGCAATGGTGCTGCACGGCGTTCAATTTAAAGAAACTTGTGACACTGATGGCCGCACTGCGCGCCAAGCAGGAGAAAATGGTCGCTGTTGAGACATGATGGGGGATCTGGGTGCTCTGCGCGGTGTGTGTTTCGCGAATTTGGGTCCTCAGCGTCTCTTGAAAGGCCGCTGGAGTCGCAGCAGCCATCGTGGGTGAGTGGATTTTGAAAATTTTTCGGGGTGGGTCGACCTCAAAAACTGCCCTAAAACGACAGCCTGTTGGGGGCGAGGGGCGGATTTTGGTTGCCGCACGACCGGCTCACCAGGTGCCAACTCGAGGCCTCACGAT
>JBEAUF010000193.1:0-10472 GCA_041161565.1 Planctomycetota bacterium
GCATTGGGATTCTCTGAAATTCTGTGAAAAGAGGGGTGAGGACCTGGGAGAGCGAGGCTGGGATGGCGAAACGGTGTTAAGAATACCGGAAGTCGTCTTTCGGACTCCGCCCCCCATTACAAGACGTGCGGGGGATGTCAATCCCCCGGTAACGGTGCGTGCCCGCGCGGCCAACACCGCAGCCGGAACTCACCGAGGGCCGCACCGGCCGATTGACATCGGCCGCACGCCACACTGCGTTTTCGTGACTCAATCCGGCCGTGGGATTTCAACTGGCAAGCGGAACTGAAATCTCCCAATTTGCCCTTGTTTACATCGTTTCGTCATCCCAGGGCGAACCACGGCCGCACCCTGAACTCCGGCAGGCAAATGGGCCAGCCAGCGGCCGTCAGAAGTGAGAAGTGAGAAACCGCCCTGAGCCGCCGGGCGGAATCCCGCGGGTAAAGTGACCTGGCGACGCAATGCTGACGCCGCTGTGCGATGGGAGAGCGATGGGTGTGAGAAGTAAGAAGTGAGAAGTGAGAAGTGAGAAGCCGCCCTGAGCCGCCGGGCGGAAGCCCGCGGGTAAAGTGACCTGGCGACGCAGTGCTGACGCCGCTGCGTGATGGGAGAGCGACGGAAGTGAGAAGTCAGAAGTGAGGAGTTACATCGCGGTGAAAGAGCACGGGCCGCACGCCCCACCTGCCTACTGCCTACTGCCTACTGCCTACTGCCTACTGCCTACTGCCTACCGCCTATTAAGTTCTGCACGGGCCGATTGACATCGACCCTGCGCCGCAGGGCGTCTTTTGGGCGATGTGATCGGGACGTGCGGTGTACACATGCAGTCGGATCTGAAAACATCCCAGTTCGCACCTTTGGCCGCCGTTTCGCCATATACGGCTTGCCGTCCCGATTGGCACCGGTTTTTGGGCGGCAACTGCGAGAACTTGAAGGCCCCTTTTTCGCGGGGTGCGTGAGTTCTACTGTGGCAGTCGGCAGCAGTGGGGGCTGCAGGGGCCGGCTTCGGGCGGAGGGCAGGCGGAGGTGAGCGGGAGCGAGCCGCCGGAGACACGACCCGCAGCGACGCTCATGAGCTTTTCCATGCGGCGGGAGCCGCAGGAGGGGCAGTTGGGACGTTCGGTGCGGCCGACCAGCAGTTCGGCCTGGTGCTGGCAGTCTTCGCAGAGGAATTCATACAGGGGCATGGGGGTGAGTTCCTGTTTGGGGTTGTATCAGGGGCTGGAGGCAATTTTTAGCGCGGGGAGAGCGCGGATGCAGACGGGGCGACCGACGGAGACCGACTGACCGGCGGGATTGAGGGCTCCGGTTTGGGGGTCGATGGAGAAGACGACGATGGTATCGGTGTTTTGGTTTTCGGCGAGCAGCCAGCGGCCGGCGGGTTCGATGAAGAAATTGCGAGGTTCTCGGCCGCCGGTATTTTCGTTTTCGACCCAGGTGAGCAGCCCTGTGGATTCATCGATGGTGTAGGCGGTGATTGATTCGTGTCCGCGATTGCTGACGTAGAGAAACCTGCCGGAAGGGTGCACCAGACATTCGGCCGTGCTTTTGCGGCCGTTGTAGCCGCCTGGAATCGTTGTGATTTCCTGTATTGGGAACAGGCTGCCATCTTCAGGATTGCGGCGGAAGCCGGTGACGATCATGGTGAGTTCGTTATTGGTCCATGCGAAGCGACCGGAGGGGTGGATGGCGAAGTGGCGTGGGCCGCCGCCTGGTGTCACGGCAGCGTACGGGGGCGCGGCGGGGGTGAGAGTGTGTGCGGTGGCGTCGAAGTTGTAGATCAGGATTTTGTCGAGTCCGAGGTCGGCAGCGTAGGCGAAGCGGTTATCGCTGCTGAGATTAATTGAGTGGGCGTGGGGCGCTTCCTGGCGGGACTTGTCAACGCTGCTGCCCTCGTGCTGCTGAATGCTGGAGGCGGGCTGCAGGGATCCATCGGGTGCAATGGGATAGACGGCAACATTACCCCCGACGTAATTGGCGATCAGCAGGTTGTTACCGGTGCTGTCGACGTTGCAGTGGCAGGGGGCGCCACCGTGGGACGGCTGTTCGTTGATTTTCTTCAGCGTGCCGTCGGGCTGCACGAACAGAGCAGTAACGCCGCCTTTCCCGCGGCCACCGCCTTCGCTGAGTTCGTTGACAGCGTAGACGAAGCGACCGGACGGATGAATCGCAAGGAACGAGGGGTTTTTGAGTTCCGCGGCGAGGACGGGCGGGGTGATGCGGCC
Organism: Planctomycetota bacterium; assembly: GCA_041161565.1. Classification (GTDB taxonomy): domain Bacteria; phylum Planctomycetota; class Planctomycetia; order Planctomycetales; family Planctomycetaceae; genus SXXK01. Next base: position 2,226 of record JBEAUF010000193.1, read on the forward strand.
GGTCTCCGCGTTGAATTCGCAGGTATAGACACCCTTGCTGGTGCTTTCACCTGTGGTGTAGGTGCCGATGTATAGCCGGAGTGTTTGTGCAGGGGAGCTGGGGAGTTGCAGGGCGATGGCAGCGATGCAGAGCGCCGCGCGGATGCTGCGTGACAGCAGACAGTGGGACATATGGAAAGACTCCGGGATAGGGGGCGGTGAGCAGTGGAAACGGGTCAGGCAAGAATACCGTCGACGACTTTTCCGTGGATATCGGTGAGTCGATAGTCGCGGCCCTGGAAGCGGAATGTGAGTCGGGTGTGATCCATGCCGAGCAGGTGCAGGAGGGTGGCGTTGAGGTCGTGGATGTGGACGGGATTTTCAGCGGGCTGGAATCCGAGTTCATCTGAGGCACCCCAGACGGTGCCGGGCCGGATTCCGCCGCCGGCCAGCCAGAGGCTGTAGCAGCGATTGTGATGATCGCGGCCGTCATTGCCGCCCTGAACCATCGGGGTGCGACCGAATTCGCCGCCCCAGATGATGAGGGTGTCGTTGAGCAGCCCGCGTTCCCGGAGGTCGGTGACCAGCGCTGCGGAAGGCTTGTCGGTGTCCTTTGCATTCTGCCGCACGCCACCGGTGAGGTTACCGTGCTGATCCCAGACTTCGTGAAACAGCTGGACAAAACGCACACCGCGTTCGGCCAGACGTCGTGCGAGCAGGCAGTTTCGGGCGAAGCTGGCTTCCGCGGGATCGCTGATGCCGTAGCGTTCGAGCGTCTGTTTGGATTCGCCGCTGATATCCATCAGTTCCGGAGCACTGGATTGCAGGCGGAAGGCCATTTCATAGCTTTGAATGCGGGCAGCGATTTCGGGGTCGCCGATGGTGCTGAGCGAGAGCTGGTTGAGACGTTCGAGGGTGTCGAGCGTGGCGCGTTGAGATTCCTGGTCAACGCCCGGCGGGTTGGACAGATACAGCACCGGGTCGCCCTTGCTGCGGAACGGCACCCCGGAGTACATGGTTGGGAGGAATCCGCTGCCGTAATTGCTGGCACCGCCACTGGTTCCCTTGGCGCTGGTGAGCACCACAAAGCCTGGCAGGTCCCGGGATTCGCTGCCGAGCCCGTAGAGCGTCCATGAGCCGAAGCTGGGGCGACCGAACTGCTGGGAACCGGTGTTCATGAAGATCTGAGCGGGCGCGTGATTGACCGCGTCTGTCTGCATGGAGCGGATGAGGCAGATGTCGTCGGCGATTGCGGCGGTGTGCGGGAGCACTTCGCTGAGCTCCATCCCGCACTGGCCGGCTTTGTTGAAGGCGAAGCGGGGGCCGAGCAGTGCGGATTTGGGATTGATGAACGCAGCTCGGTAGCCTTTCAGGAGTTCAGGCGGAGGCAGCTGGCCGTTGCGTTTGGCCAGTTCCGGCTTGTGGTCGAACAGTTCCAGATGGCTGGGGGCACCCGCCTGAAACATGTAGATCACACGTTTCGCCCTGGCCGGGAAATGCGGCTGGCGGGGTGCAAGCGGCCCCGCGGAATCAGCGCTGTCCGCCCTGGATTCTGACTGCAGGAGTGACGAGGCGGCGAGCGCACCAAGACCGACACCGCAGTCCCTGAGAAACCAGCGGCGGCGGAGGAATTCGGCGAACTGCTGAGCGAATTGCATGGCTGGGTATCCTGCGAGTGAAACGCGGGCGGCCTGAGGACCATGCAATTGTAGCACACGGCCGGCGAATAGGCAGTCCCAGGGGCCCTGATGGAATCAGTGGGATTTCAGGGAGTCGGCTGGGGTTGTGGGTTGTGGGATGTGGGTTGTGGGTGGTGCGTGGTGCGTGGTGCGTGGTGGGTGGTGGGTGGGCCTTGAAATATTCTGGCAAATCGTGAGCATGTCGCTGTGAGCGGACGGGCGGAAGCCCCCGGTTGCGATTCGCACCCTGGTGCGCACCCCAGCCCGCGGCGTCAGCAACGTCCTGAGCGGGCTGGCGGAAGCCCCCGGTTGCGATTCGCACCCTGGTGCCCGCTCCGGCCCGGGGCGTCAGGAGTGCGCATCAGGGCACTTTACCCGCGGGCTGCCGCCCTCCGGCTCATCGCGTTGTCGCCGCGAATGAAAACAGCCCGAGACCTTGCGGTCTCGGGCTGAAGATTGTTCCTCATTTCACCCGCGGGTTTACTGCGGGAGCCGTGCTGGGGAGACGTGCGGGAAGGTGCCCGTGCAGGCCCGCATGAATTCCACCAGATCCACCTTCTGCTCAGCGGTGAGCTTGAGCGGCGTCATTTTTGTGCTCAGCCAGGGATTACGGTCGCCGCCCTTGTTGTAGTGTTCGACGACATCCTCGAGGCTTTGCAGACTGCCGTCATGCATGTAGGGAGCAGAGTAGACGACGTTGCGAATGGTGGGCGTCTTGAAGGCGCCTTTGTCCTTGTCCATTTTCGTCTGGGTGTAACGTCCGAGGTCCGGTTCTTTGGCGGCCATACCAATGCCCAGATTGTGATACTGCTCATCGGCCAGATTGGCGCCGACGTGACAGTTGCTGCAGCCAACTTCCTTGCTGAAGAACAGACCCATACCTCGCACAGCACTTTCAGACATGGGGTTGGCTTCCACCATGGTCTTGAGAGTTTCATAGCGGGCTTTCTGGTCTTCATCCTCCAGGAGGTCAGCGAGGTCTTCCGCGTCCATGGCGGAATACTTGCTGTAGGCTTCCTGGTAGTCATAGGGTGACGGACCCGTGACGAGCACTCGTTCGAAGGCTGCGATCGCCTTGCCGACGTTGCCAATGGTCACGCCTTCACCCGGGAAGATCTTTTCGAACTGCAGAGCGTAGCCGGGAATGGCGGCGATGGTTTTGACGGCTGCTGCGTGGGTATTGCCCATTTCTATGGGATTCTGAATGGGACCAATCGCCTGGTCTTCAAGAGAACCGGCGCGGCCGTCCCAGAACTGCAGGTCACTCAGAATGCGGTTGTAGCTGACGGGCGAATTACGGCCGCCCTTCTGGCCGTTGATTCCGACACCCGTGTTGGTGTGACGGGAGAAGCCTTCCTGTGGGTGGTGGCAGGAGGCGCAGCTGACTGTGTTGTCTTTCGACAGGCGAGTGTCGAAGTAGAGCTGGCGTCCGAGTTCAACCTTGGCGCGGGTGAGGGGATTTTTGTCGAGTCCCTTCATCTGGGCCTGGCCGAGGTCGAGGCCGAGCGGCAGCCGGACTTCGAGAGTTTCGTGGTTGGCGGGGTTCTCCAGCCAGGCGCGGACTTCGTCGACGGTTAGTGCTCCCGTACCCGGGATACCTGAGGTCAGCGAATCATCTTCACCCAGCACCACAATTTCCCCTGCACGCACACTGCCCGCCGCGAGCATTGCGGCACAGAGCAGACTGCAGGCCGACAGCCCGAATCGTTTCATGTGTCTTCTCCTGGAATTTGTCTGTTCATGTCGCAGGCATCCCCATAGCCGCCCGGTCTCCCTGGCGGTGGACTGCCCGCAGTTATAGGCTCTGCTTAACAGTCTGCCAGTGCGCGGGGTCGAGGGCAACCGCGGGAACTCTGTTTTTGCCAGGCATCAAGTGGGATTCCGTGGTTCCGGGGCCCCGGAAAACCCGGCGGACTGCAAAAGCCACTGCGGTTGTTCCGGAAATCAGCGGCGATCGGGTTGTGCCGGGACCGCGTGAGTATCACTTGTGGGAATATGGCCCGGGATCTCTGAGATTTACCCACAGTCGCCGCTTTTTTTCTTGACACAGCCTCGAGCCCGCTTGCTGGGCGAGGCTGGAATGGTGAATGGTGTGAATGAGCGGGATGGACGAACTTCGAGTCAGCCTGCCGTCTGCATCCTTCGGCCCGAATCGGCCACGAAACACGCCCTCGGCATGCGGCCGACGTCAATCAGCCGGTCCGCCCCGGTGCGTTGCTGCTGCGACGCTGGCAGCGCAGACACGCACCGTCACCGGGGGATTGACCTGCACTGTACGCCTTGTCACGGTTGGCCGGAGTCCGAAATACAGGACCATGAGTCCTGATCACCGTTTCGCCATCCCGCGGCGAAGCTCGTGATCAGCGATCTGCGGCTCGCACGTCGAGGCAGACGAGTTGTTCGTTATCGCGAACGTAGAGCAGTCCATTGGCGAGGGCCGGGGCCTGGCGGGTGGTCTGCAGCACCGAAATCCGCCCGAGTTCCCTGAAGGCTTTCGGGCTGGCCTCCACAAGCACCAGCTCGCCCTGCATGTTGGTCAACCAGAGTCGTCCGTCAGCGAGGATCAGATTGCTTTTGCCAAACCGGGCTTTCTGCCAGACGGTGCTGCGGTCGGACAGGCGAATGCAGACGAGGTTTGTGATGGGGCCGGCGCTGCCGCTGTTATCGAGTGCATACAGGTGACCATCGTGCACGACGGGTGTCTGCCACTCGGCGCGCAGCTGGCTGTCTTTTCCGAGCGACTGCCAGAGGGGTTTGGCGGTGATTGAGGAGTTGGACGCCTCGATCTGCAGAATGACGGCGCCGTGGTTTTCACCGGCTGAAATCAGGACTTCTGTTTCGCTGAGAACGACGGGTGTGGCGGTGTTACAGTCGAATTCCGTGGGAAAGGGGAAGTTCCAGAGTTCAGCACCGGTCAGGGGATCGAGTCCCGCAGCTCCGGCGGCGTTGAAAACGAGCAGTTGTCGGCGTCCGGCGAGTTTTGCGAGGGTTGGTGAGGAGTATCCTGCGTTGCCGGAACCGGATTTCCAGACGAGCTTTCCGGTTGTGGTGTTCCATGCGGCTGTTGCAGCACTCTCGGTACCCGACTGGACGATCACGAGGTCGTCGGTGACGAGGGGACTGCAGGAGCAGCCATATTCGCTGGGCTGGCCGGCCAGCGACTGTGGCACGTTTACGGACCAGAGAAGTTTGCCGTCGTCGGCATTCAGAGCAGCGAGGATGCCTTCACCGGTGTAGACGAACACGCGTCCATCCGCCACCGTTGGAGTGGCTCGGGGGCCATGTCCCATGGAGTTTTCGTAGGTGGGGGCCAGTGCTGTTTTCCAGACCTGTTCACCGGTTTTGGCATCGAGTGCCACAGCGAACTGTTCGGTCTCTGTCTGTGCCAGTGTGTAGACGCGGTGGTTGCTGACGGAGATCCCGGACATACCGGTGCCGAGGGGAACCTGCCAGAGTGTTTTCACGGAGCCGGGTTCGAGCGTTTTGAGGAGTCCGGTTTCGGCGGAGCTGCCGTTGCGCTGGGGACCGAGGAACTGTGGCCAGTCGCCGCAGAACGCAGCGCCGGAGCGAACTGCAGCCAGACCGCAGCAGAGGACAACAGCGGTGAATCGGGAAATCCGCATGGGAACGCTCCTGCGCAGAAAATAAACGGACCGTAAAGGTCTCGCAGCATACCAGGATCCTCGCCCGGCCTTCCACCCCAGTTTGAACTGTCTTCGCCGGACCGTCCCGCGTATGATGTCGGCGGTTGGTGGCGACCGCTGCCGGCTCGGATTGCTCAGTTTGCGTCCTCAGGCGGGCGCAACCGTGCGTTCCATTTCCCGATCAGCGTCCCACACCCTTCCGGAACATCTGCCATGCATGCGTCTGAAGGCCCCACCGAGAATGCTCCCGAGGCACAGTCTTTCTGCGAGTCTCTTGCGGATGCGGTGCGCGGCGGCCTGCCGCTGCGTGAGCGAGTGCAGCAGCTGGTGAGCGAACTTTTTCAGAGCGGCCAGGGATCGGTGCAGGCCGCTGGCGCAGTCCTGCAGCAGGGTTTGCAGTCGGCAGCGGAACTGGCGCGGGAGTCGTTGCCTGAGCGGCGGGATTCGGTTCTGCGGGAGTTGTTTGAGGGAACAGTGGCGGGGCTGGAGTCGGTCGCTCAGTCGGCTCGATACGCGATGGAGGAAGCTTCGTCCCGGGGACGAAAGTTTGCGGCTGAGGACATGCAGCGTCTGCGGAGTGACGTGGAGGGGATCGGAGGAATTCTGCGTGAGAGTCTCAGCTGGTTCTCCACGCGGCTGACAACTGATCTGGGGAACGCGGCGGCGGAGCTGCGAACGCATGCAGAACGGGCCACCGGGGCTGCCTTACCGGGGATCCAGTCAGCAGCGGAGAGTCTGCTGCGGCATCCCCTGCAGACAGCCACGGAAGCGGCGGAGACGGCGGTGCGCGGAAGTCGGCTGACCCTCAGCGCCGTGCTCAGAACCGCCGGCAGCCTGCTCAGCGGTGCCGCAGATCGGGTGCGTCCCGACGGAGATTCGGGACAGTGAAGGATCCGATTGGCATTCGCCGGGGCATCCGGAATACACGGCGTGCGGCCGAGGTAATTACGGTGCTGGCGAAGCATGGTTTTCGCCAATTGCTGGCCGATACCGGCATTGAGCGGATCATTGGCCTGGGACAGGAGCTGCTGCTGAGGACGCGGCATGAGGTCTCACTGTCGCGTCCAACGGAGGTGCGATTTCGGGAGGCGCTTGAGGAGCTGGGCGGGACCTTTATCAAACTGGGGCAGGTGCTGAGTACTCGCCCGGACCTTGTGCCGCAGGAGTTTTCGGACGAATTGCGACGGCTTCGCGCGGATTGCCCGCGAGTGCCCTGGCCGGCGATTCAGGAGTGTCTGGAGCAGGAGTTTCGCGGTCGGCAGAATCAGTTGTTCGCCTGGATCGACGAAGCACCACTGGCAGCCGCATCGATCGCCCAGGTGCACGCGGCGCGTCTGGCTGACGGAACCGAGGTCGTGCTGAAGATTCTGCGGCCCGACATCGAAGAACTGATCGCCGCCGACATGGATATCCTCAGCGAGATCGCGGGGCTGCTGGAGGCCAGATTTCAGGAGCAGGGTTACAGCCCGGTGGAGACCGTTCGGGAGTTCCAGCGGGAGCTGCAGCGGGAAGTGGACATGCAGCACGAGGGCCGTTCAACCGACCAGCTGCGAAGGCTCTTCAGTGACCAGACCGACATTCATTTCCCGCTGGTCTACTGGCACGCATCGACTCGGCGCATACTCACGCTGGAACGTATTCACGGCACGCTGCTGTCGCGTCTGGACACCGCCGCACTGACTCCGGAACGTCGCCGTCGCATCGTGGCTTCCGGTGCTCGAGCCGTGTTTCGGCAGTGTCTCGAGTTTGGTCTGTTTCATGCGGATCCGCACCCGGGAAACATCTTTGTCTGTGCGGGCGATACGCTGTGCTTTATTGACTGCGGGATGACGGGAAGAATTGACCGTCAAACCATGCAGGACCTGGCCATGCTGGTGCTGGCAGTGATCAACGGGGATCTGGAGGGAGTCCTGGACGCCGTCTCGGCGCTCTGCAGTCCCGATCCTCTGATCCGCATGGATCGCAGCTTTCGCCGCGACGCCGCTGATTTTGTGGCGCGGTTTGAACGGGGCACGATTCAGTCACTGGACATGGCAGAACTGCTCAACGAATTCTTCTCATTGCTCAAACGCTACCGCCTGCGGTGTCCTGCGGATCTGGTGTTTTTGATCAAGGCGTTGTCCACGATTCAGGGAGTGGCGCGGGAGATTGATCCGGAGTTTGATTTGATTGCGCACGGTCGTCCGCAGCTGGAGAAGCTGATCCGCGATCGCTGCAGCGCCAGAGCAGTCGCTGCGCGGTTGCGTTCGGCTGTCTGGCGATATGTGTCGCTGGCAGAGGATTTGCCGGACGAGGTTCGCGATGTACTGGACCAGCTGCGCCGCCGGGAGTTCAGCGTGAATCTGCGTCATCACGGGATTGATCGCCTGAACGACAACACTCTGGAACACGCCAGCGGCACCATCGCCGTGGGGCTCGTGATCACCGGGCTGCTGATCGCCTCTTCGGTGCTGATCCTTGCGGAATCACGCATGGCCGAACCGGGCTTTCTGAGAACCGCCGGGCTGGCAGGACTGGCCACCGCCGTGGCCCTCGCAGTGCTGCTGCCCATCCGCTGGATCCGCAGAAGAAAGTAGCGGGCAACAGCAGCCGTTGTGAAGGCCCCGCAGGACACAGGGGGCCACAGAGTCAGACAAAATTCGGCCGCCGAAGAAGCCCAGCCGGTGTTATCAACCAGGCTATCAACCGCAATGAGCCGCCGAGGCGGGAGCCCGCGGGTAAAGAGCCTTGGCTACGCGATGCTGACGCCGCGGGCCGGGTGCGTGCACCAAGGTGCGAAGCGCCACCGTGGGCTTCGGCCACACATGAGCCGCCGGGCGGGAGCCCGCGGGTAAAGAGCCCAGGCAACGCTCTGCTGCCGCCGCGGGCCGGGTGCGTGCACCAAGGTGCGAAACGCCACCGTGGGCTTCGGCCACACATGAGCCGCCGGGCGGGAGCCCGCGGGT
>JBEAUF010000199.1:0-52162 GCA_041161565.1 Planctomycetota bacterium
AGGCCTGCGGGGCGGGGTTGTGGCAGGGGAATCTGACCAGTACGGTGCGCTGCCTCTGAGTAATCCCAAACAGCCGCAGGATGTGCTGGCAACTGTCTACCGGCATCTGCGGGTTGATACGTCCGTGAATTACCTCGACCACAGTGGGCGTCCGGTCCCGGTGCTGCCGTTTGGAGTTCCGCTGCAGGAACTGACCTAGACCGGATCCGGGGGTGGAAGTCAGAATTAGGAGTGATTCCGTGCGGGCTGGAGGATTGAGTTTGATTTTCCCCGTCACGATTGATGTGGAATGCAGCGGAAATCAGATTCACCGAACCATTTGAGATTGAGTGACCAGTTTATGTCAGTTGTTTCCCATTTGTTCCACTACGTGAAATCCGGGTTTCACCCGGCGACTGCTCGTCGTTCGCGCTGGCGGTCGATGGCGATGGACATTATTGGCCGCAGTGAGCAGTTGGTGACACTGTCTGACGAGGAATTGCTGGCCCGTGGTCGGCGGCTGCGATGGGACGCGCGGGCTGGCACACCTCTGGCTGATTTGTTGCCGGACGCCTATGCGCTGGTCCGGGATTCAGCGCGGCGATGTCTGGGAATCCAGCATTTCCCGGTGCAGATCATGGGTGCGATCGCGATGTTTGAGGGGCATATAGCGGAGATGCAGACTGGCGAGGGCAAGACGCTCACCGCCACGATGCCTTCGTTTCTGCGGGCGCTCGGCGGTCAGGGCGTGCACGTGGTGACGGTCAATGACTATCTGGCGAAACGTGACGCGGAGACGATGGGTCCTGTGCATCAGAAGCTGGGGCTGACAGTCGGGAAGATTCTGGAGAATATGGAGGCGGATGAGCGGCGGCAGAATTACGCGGCGGATATTACGTACGGCACGGCCAAGGAGATGGGCTTTGATTACCTGCGGGACCGGTTGCGTCTGGGGGCATCGCAGGATGACGGGAGTCCGAAGCTGCGACGTTTTATCAGAACGCTGAGGGGCACGGAGGAGCCGGTTCAGCGTGGGCACCATTTTGCCCTGATTGACGAGGCGGACAGTATTCTGATTGACGAAGCACGTACGCCGCTGATTATTGGTCTGACGCAGCCGAATGACCCCGCGACGGTTAATCTGTTTCGCTGGAGCAATCGTGCCACGTATCAGCTTGAGCATAAGCGTGACTACGTCTACGAGCCGGAGCGTCGCAATGCCTGGCTCACTGATGCCGGCTGTCGCCGTGTGGTATTGCTTTCCAAGCCATCCCTGCTGAGTTCCATGGACACTGAGCGAATTTACTCGCAGGTGGAAAAAGCGTTGACGGCCAAGCATGCCTTCGAGCGGGATCGGGATTACGTGATTGTCGACAACAAGATCGTAATCGTGGACGAGGGGACTGGACGGGTGATGGACGGCCGCAAGTGGCAGGACGGACTGCATCAGGCGATTGAGGCGAAGGAGCTGGTCCCGATTACGGCGGCGACAGGTGAGGCGGCTCGGATTACCGTGCAGAGCTTTTTTCGGCTGTATGTGCATTTGGCCGGCATGACCGGTACGGGAACTCAGGCTGCAGGCGAATTGCGAAAAACTTATCGCATCAAAGTCACGACGATTCCCACCAACAAACCCTGTATTCGCCGGGGACTTCCACCGCGATTCTTTACGACTCAGGAAGCCAAACGCAACGCCATCGTTGACGCCATCCATGAATTGACGGGGCGTGGTCGGGCAGTACTTGTGGGAACACCTTCCGTGGAAGCCTCGGAAGCGCTGGGAGTGCTGCTGAAGGATCGCCTGATCAAACATCAGATCCTGAATGCGCGTTACCACGAACAGGAAGCGGGGATTGTATCGGAAGCAGGTCGTGCGGGGCATGTGACGATCGCCACGAATATGGCAGGCCGCGGAACGGACATTCTGCTGGATGACGACGTGCGACAGGCCGGGGGGCTGCATGTGATTGCAACGGAAATGCACAGTTCCAGACGCATCGATCGACAGCTCGTGGGTCGCGCCGCACGGCAGGGAGATCCTGGCTCGTTTCAGTTCTTTCTGTCGCTGGAAGATGAATTGCTGCGGTGTCGTGAGCCGCGTGAGGTGGCGCGGAAGCGGCGGATCGCGTTGCCGGACCGCAACGGCGAGCTCAGCCGGGCGTGGCTGCGTTACTTTCGCCGCGTGCAGCGATTTCTGGAGCGGATGCACCGCAAGCAGCGCAAGCATCTGCTCAAGCAGGAACGGATGCGACTTGAACAGTACGAAAACATGGGTCTGGACCCGTGTCTCGAGCTGACTGAGAATTGAAGGATCTTTTCCGGTGTTTGCCGCGCGGCGGACGTGCGATGCTGGAGTTCCGGGCGTTGATGACACTGATCCAGCTCAGCGGAATCGCTTCGGAGATTTGCCTGCGGAAGACATGAATTCCGTCTGTCTGGCGGGATGGGAGAATCACGTCGATGGAATCTGTCGCTGTCTCTGTGGCGGTTGAATGGACTCGCAACGGCGAAGATTTTTCTGACGGCCGTTATTCGCGTGTGCACCGCTGGTTATTTGACGGTGGCAGTGAAGTGGTGGCATCTTCATCGCCGGAGATCGTGCCGGTACCCATGTCTGATGCGAAGGCAGTGGACCCGGAGGAAGCGTTTACCGCGTCGTTGTCCAGTTGTCACATGCTGTGGTTTCTGTCGCTGGCTGCGCGTGGGGGATACCGTGTGAATCGATACCGGGACAACGCTGTAGCGCAGATGGGGCGCCGTGAGGACGGAAGGCTGGTGATGCAGACTGTGCGTCTGCGACCGGAGATTGAGTGGGCCGAACCGATTCCTGTGCCGGAGGTTGTGGCGGCGCTGCACGAGGCAGCGCACGCCGAGTGCTTTCTGGCAAATTCCGTGAAGACAGTGATATCGATTGAGTCGCGTTGAACAGAGGTGTGCAAGTGGCCGTGTGCCGCTGCTTCCGCAGCGGCTTTGGTTCAACTTTGAAACGCGGGACTCAGGGACGTTCGACGGTCACGGCCATGACGATTGGGGCGGTATCGTCCGGACCTTTGACAAGTTCGAGCGATTCGATGGTGGCCATTTTGGAGGGGGTGACAGTGACTTTGCGAATTTGCTGTCCACCGAGCATGTAGGCAAATTCGGATCCGGGCACGTCGACTCGGCGAATGTAGTCTGCGAAGTGGACGCTGTTGAGCAGTGGGAGGTCTTCGGATTCGCCGCCCTGGTAGTGGATGCGGACGATCATGGAGACGCTCTTTTCCTGTGCGAACGGGTAGCTCCAGCCACCGACGCCGCTGAGGAGGTGGATGGCTTTGGCGGGAGAGTTGACGGGCAGGGAGACTGTTTTGGGCATTCTGGGGGGGAGTGGTCCGCGGGGGCCGTAGAGGAGAATGATGTTGGGGACGCTGCTTCCGCGGGGGTCGGTGAGGAGGAACGGGATGTCCTTGAAGATTTTGGGAGTCCAGTCTCCGAAGATCATCCGATCGGGGCCATTTTCGTCGTTGCTGAAGAGTGGTTTGGTGCTGACGGCGGTGGCGTATCGATCGAGTGAGACCGGGAGGAACTTTCCTTTGTCGGTGAGGAAGCTGAGGAGGTTGGACAGTTCTTCAGCGGACATTTGTTTTTCGAAGCCCTCGGGCATGAGTGATTTGCGGGAGCGGACGAGTTCTTCGATGTCTTCGCGTGCGATTTGGTTTTCTTTGCCTTCGGTGTCGATCAGGGTGATGGCGGTGCGTGATTCACCAGCGAGCATGCCATTGAGGATAACGCCATCGGCTTTGACGACGGTGTAGATGCGAAAATTCCCTTCCACGCTTCGGCTGGGGTCGATGATGTGAGTCAGGAGTTCGTGTTTGGGGTGAACGGCCATGCCGGTGAGGTTTGGTCCGATGGCTTTGCCTTCTGAGCCGTGAATATGGCATTTGGAGCAATGTTTGACGAACATGGCTTTTCCGGCGGGGACATCTCCTTCCTGTTCGCAGAGTGGCAGCAGTGCTTTGAGGACTTTGTCACGGTCGGCATCGGGGAGTCCGCCGCCGGCGGCCATGATTTTTTCGGCGGCGGCACGAACATCGCGATCGGGGTGTGAGCGGAGCGCTTGTTTCTGGTCGAGCGTCAGGTCGCCAAGTTCCATGGAGCCGCTGGAGAAGGCATCGAGGAGGGCTTTGGTGGTGGCTGGTCGGGAGAGCAGGACGCGGATAACGGCGGAGCGGGCCTGGGGGGTGAGGGTGCTGGAGCGTTCGATGAGTGCGGTACCGAGAGATTCAGAGGTACTGAGTGCAGCGGCTTCAATGAGTCCCGAGCCGAGTTCCGGTGGGGTGGTTGTGTTGAGGTTGGCGAGGACGGCGTTGAGGACATCGCTGTTTTCGGTCTGGAAGCTGACAGCCTCTTTGGCTGCCGTCACTCGAGTGGGAATATCGACCTCGGTATTACCGGTTGTTTTGAGCAGGGCATCGATAATTTCGCGGGCGTAGGCGTCGAGTGCGGAGGAGCCACAGAGTGTGGCCAGCTGGAGGAGTTTGCCGCGCGAGTCTGCAGGGACTCGTTCGAGCAGTGCGGTGAGAGTCTGTTCGAGTTCGGGGGTGGCTTTGAGGCGATGATCGCGGGGCCAGCCTTCGATCAGACCGCGGATGACGAGTTCGAGTAATTGCGGGGTGGCTTTATCGAGTGCGGTGAGCAGTTGCTGCAGTTGAGCGACGGTGGGGCGGCTGCGGGCGATGTGTTCAGCGACGAGTTGTGTGGTGCGAATGGCAGGCGGTGGAAGTGTGGCTTCGTCATTGCCGAGGGCTTTGAGGAAGGAGGTGGCATGGACTGCGGCTGCGCAGGTAATGGCGTCATTTTCCCAGAGGTCCACTGCAGGTTTGCGGATGGCTGCGGCGAGCAGCGGTCCGGCGGCCGCGTCGGCTGGGATATCAGCGAGTGTGAGCAATCCCTGGAGGCGGGCCTGGGGATCGGGATCTGTCGTGAGGGCACCTGCGGAGAGGAGAGCGGCGTGTCCGGCAGGCCAGAGTGCGAGGACGGCGGCGGCGTTGCGGCGGACACCCGCCGATTTGTGGCTGAGTGCTGCGGTGGCGGCGTTGACGGCGGGGGCTGGATCGGTGAGGTTCAGGCCCTGCAGGGTCCAGAGGGCATGCATGGCGCCGGGGTTAAGGCCAATTTCATCCGTGGAGGGATCTGTAGCGAGTGCCAGGAGTGCGGGGACAGCAGAGGTATCCTGTCGTTCGACGAGCAATCTCTGGGCCTGGAGTCTCCATGGCATGGACGGGTGTCGGAGGGTGTCGACAAGTTCTGCGGTGGAGGCGTTTTGCAGGGGCTTCCACGGGTGCAGTTGGTCGCCGTGTGTTTGGCCGGCTTGCGAGGCGACGGGGACGACGCGATAGATGCGACCGTGGCGTTTGTCACGGAGTTCGCTTTCGTAGGCGTTGCCCTTTCCGGTCCTGAAGCCTTGTGGTGTTGGGTTGTGCTGGATGATGTAGTTGTACCAGTCGAGCACCCAGACGGCGCCGTCGGGGCCGATTTCGGCCATGATGGGCGAGGCCCATTCGTCATCGGAGGCGATGAGGTTGGTGGGGCTGGTGGACTTGTAACCGGTACCATCGCGGCGGAGAGTGAAGGTGCCGACGAGGTGTCCGGTGGGTTCGCAGACGAATGCGGTCTTATTCCACCACTGCCGAGGGAAGGTGCGGGCGGTGTAGAGGGCGTGGCCGGCACCTGCTGTGTACCCGCCGAACTGGTCAACCTGTCGGATGTTTTCGGTGATGGGTTTGAACAGGTGGGTATCGGCGATGGTGCCGATATCGGTGGGGGCCCAGCCGCGAACTTTTTCGTAGTAGCGGTTGGCGATGGGCATGAAGGTGCTGGGGTTGTGATTGGCGGTGGAGCCGAAGATCAGGCCTTCTTCGCTGATGCCGAGTCCCCAGGTGTTGTTATTGGTAGAGCGAACAAATTCGAGGTCGGCGACGGTGGGGGGATCGGTGTTGGTGAGTCGGAACCTCCAGAAGCCCTGGCGGAACGATTCGGCCGAGCGTTCCTCACCGGCGGCGGTTTTCCAGCGGGGTGTGCTGTCGTTGTAGCCCTGCATGGACCAGATCCAGTTGTCCAGACCATAGCGGAAGTTGCTTACGCCACCATGAGTATCGCCAGCACCCCAGCCTGAGATGAGTGTGGTTTTGGTGTCTGCTTTGTCGTCGCCGTTGGTGTCCTTGAGATAGATGGTTTCGGTGGCATTTTGAACGACGGCACCGCCGCGGAAGACGAGGATGGCGGTGGGGATGGAGAGGCCTTCAGCAAAGATGGTGAATTTATCTGCAACGTGATCGCCATCGGTGTCTTCGCAGATGCGAATGCGATCGCGATTTTGTCCGAGTTCATTGGGGTAGTCGAGTGTTTCGCAGATCCAGAGTCGTCCGCGTTCATCCCAGTTCATGGCGATGGGCTTGGACTGGAAGTTGCGTTCATCGGCGTAAAGTCTGAGTGCCATGCCCTGGGGCGTGATGTAGTGCTGCATGGAATCTTCGACACTGAGCGGCTTTTGCATGGTGGTTCTGGGCGCACCCTGCACTCCCCATTGTCGTCCCGGGGTGTAGTTGGGGATTTTGGGGCCGACATCGACGTATTCGAAGGCTGGAAGTCCGGAGGGAACGGCGGTCATGACCGGTGGTGTGAAGGCCTCGAGGTCGACAAATGGCTGGACTTTGGAGAGGTCAGCATTGCAGGCCCAGCGGATGCCGCGTTCGACGAGGCTGGCGAAGCCGGGGTTGGTCCATGTTCTCTGGTCATGCCCCCAGGCCGTGTAGAACACGCGTCCTCTGCCATGTGTCCGGACCCATGTCCATGGTTCGCGGTCGCGACCTTCGGCCTGTTCACCTTCGACACGGTATTCGAGCACCAGTCGATTTTCTTCGTTGTGCAGGGTGTGGATATAGGTTTCGTCCCAGCTTGTGAAGCCGCTGAAGCCCTGCATGATGGGATGTTCAGGGGTGGCGATTTGGGTGGCGAACACCTGTCCGCCGTGCCGCTGAAACTGGGCTCCCATGAGCTTGACGATATCCGGATTATTGCGCCAGCAGAAGGTGGCGCAGTGGAGGGGAATAAAGGCATTTCCTGCGGCGACGTAGTCGAGTACTGCTTTGGCCTGGGCGTCTTCGATGCGATCGATGTTGGCGTAAAGGACAAGTCCGTGGAACTGGCTGAGGACTTCCGGGGTGAGGTCTTCCATGCGGTCGGTGTATTTGAGTTCGATGCCGCGTTGTTCAAGGACACCGGCGAGTTCATGGAAGCGTTCGGACGGGCGGTGGTGACCGTTGTCGCCCATAAACAGAAGTTTGAGGTCGGCGGCGGAGAGGCTGGAGGAGACGAGCAGCATCGCCGCCAGCACAAGCAGAGCGGAGCGGGTTCGGGAAGCGACGTGGGAGTGGAGCATAGTGGTAAGCCAGTGGGAGGGCGCGCAGGAAAGCGGGGCTGTGACGAGTGAGCTGTGCAGCCGTTTTGGTGGCAATGGCGACAGCGTTTGCAGTATATTCGCTGCACGCGGAAATCCCAGCGCACCGCGGCCGCTCGGGTTTTCCGCCATGCGGTCCCCGTTGTCGGGGATTTTGGCGTTTTTTGGGGGGGGGAAGAGAGCGACAAATGTCAGAGTGTTTGCTGGGCAGACTTGGGATTTTCCTGTTTCGGTACGGTTTGGTGGCAGCGGCGGTGGGTGTTTCACTGCCGGGGGAGTTTGTCGTCGGCGTCGAGAGGCCAGTTCCGACGCTGTTTGGGTGGGTGTCCGGGGTGTTGTTCGTGGCAGTGGCTGCGCTGGTGGCTGAATGGCTGCCGATGAAAGCCCTCCTGCGTCTGATTCGTGAATTTCCCGGTGAAATGCCGGATTGGATTGCTGACAATGCCGGAGCGGATCGCTGAAAAGGGCGTGTTGCAGGCGGGGCGTTGCGAGTCGGCGGCGCGGTGTGGCGGAAGGTTTTGGTTGGCGATTGATTCCCGGCGTGATCAGAGTTGTGGGGCTGGAGTGATGGCAGCGGAAAGAACCGGGCGGCACCTGCGGTGGCTCTGCGTCGCATTTCCAGCAGTCGTGGCTGCGGCAGTCTGTTGGTATTGGACGCTGGGCCGTTCTTCGCCTCCGCTGGGAATTACTGACGCGGAGTGGCGTGAGGCGGAAGTGGCTGCGGTGCGGCGACTTGGCCGTGCTCCGGTACGGGCAGAAGTCTGTTTGACACTGGCTCGACAGGCCATCCGGGACGGTCAGTCTGAGAAAGCGTTTGTTTGTTTTGCTGCGATCCCGGCGGACGATCCGGAGCATGGATTACAGGCGGAGTTTGAACGTTCATCGCTGTGCCTGGAGGAGTCTCGGGCGGGGGCAGCGGAGGCAGGTTTTCAGAAAATTCTGGCAGCGGCTCGCGGAGGCGTTCCTGTCCCAACGCGGCAGCGTTTGTTTTCACTGCGGTCGCTTAGTCTGCTGTACGGTGTGCAGATGCGCACGGGGCGTCGCGCGGAGATTCTCAAGCAACTCATGGACGAACGGGCCGCAGACGTGCATGAAGCAAAGTACCATTTCTTTCCGTCACTGCTGGTCTGGCAGAATGACTGGGGTGCGTCGCGTGTCCGCAGTTACCTCGGGCATGAACCGGATTCTCGTCCTTTGCAGAACGCAGCTGCTCGTTACCTGACAGGTGAAGGTCGACTGGATGATGCGCGGCAGCAGCTGGAGAGGCTCCATGGGGCGGATCCGCGGGACCTTGAGACGGTCGCCTTTTTGCTCGAGTGTTGCCGTGAGCAGAATGATACGGCTCGTTTCGAGGCGATTTGTGAGGGGTTGCCGGCAGAGACTTCCGCGGAGCCGCTGTTGTTGATGGAGCACCGTGGCGTCTGGCTGCTGGGGCGAGAGGCATGGTCGCAGGCGGAGGCATGTTTTCAGCGGCTTTTGCAGCGTGATCGGTCGAACCCGGCAGCCTGTCAGGGGCTGGCGGAATGTTATGGTCGACTGCAGCGTCCGGAGCTTCGAGCCGAGTACATGGAACGGTCGGCGGTACTGGCCAGGCTTCGAATTGGGCTGGGGCCGGCGGTTCCGGAGAATCCCGGGGCAATTCGGGCGGTGGCAGACTGGAGCCGGGAGCTGGGTATGTTGGACGCGGCTGAGGTGTTTGATTTCTTTGCTGGCCGAGGTGCTCCAACGGCTCTGCCTTAGCGATTCCATCGACGGCGGTGCTGCCTGCGGTTTTCGTGGGTTAGCCAGATCGCTGAGCGGAGGAACTGCAGCGAGGAAACTGCGGGAAATTTTTCCGGGGAATTTCCGGGAAAGTCTTGCGGCGAAATCTGCCGATTATTTGTAAGTGGCTGCTGTGAAGTGACTTACAACTTGTAATTGGCGGCCAGAAACGCTCTGTGAGCCAGCCAAAACATATTGACCCAAATCAGCGTTCCGAATACTGTTCTGACCATGACGGTGCGACGCAGAAGACCGGTGAAAACTGGTGAAACACGAAGCACTGGCTGATCCAATCGCCCCCGGAAGCAGCTGGAGTCCTCCGCCCCCCTGGGATTCGCTGCTTCCGGGATTTTTTTTGCGCTGTGTGCGGTTTGTGTTCGCCGGATCTGCCAATTTCCCCCAAACTCGCGCGGTCCCGCCATTGCATACGGTTCGGCCCGGGTTCAGAATGTCGGTGGACTGAGTCGGGCCGCTCGTGTCGGCAGAGGTTGTTGTGAGCCCCGTCCTGCAGTCTTTTTCACCGCCCACCTGTCCGGAGCTCAGACTGCATGAAGGCCGCCTCGTTCTGTGTTGGACTGTTGTTGATTGCTCTGGCTGCCGTTCCCGCGACAGCGCAGCAGTACACTGATCTGCTCCGGGACCGCAATCTGTCACAGTGGATGCTGGAGGACGGTCGTGATGTGCAGTCCGGGTGGACGGTGGAGACGGACGGCAGCCTGCATCTTGCGGGGCGTGGCGGCAATCTGCTGTCGAAGGAGGAGTTTGGGGATTTTGATCTGTGGTTTGAGTGGCGGATTTCGGAGCGGGGGAACAGCGGGATCAAGTATCGGGTGACAAAGTATGGAAAGTCATGGCTGGGTCCGGAGTATCAGATTCAGGACGATGCCGCCTTTCCGAAGATGTCCGCCGAACATTACACGGCGTCGCTGTATGACCTGGTTGACAAATCTCTGCCGATCTTCAGCCGGCGATATCTCGATTTGAACACATACAGTGTTGGGCGCGTGATCGTGCAGCGACACCGGATTCGGCACTGGATGAACGGCAATCTGGTGATTGATGAGCGGGACGATTCCGAGCGATTTGCTGCGGCGGTGAAGGACAGCAAGTTCCGGGGGCAGGATGGTTTTGGTCGGAATCACAGGGGCCATCTGATGCTGACGGATCACGGCAGCGAGGTTTGGTATCGGAACGTCTTCATTCGCCGACTGGACAACTGTGCCGTCATCCCCTGAATTGCGGTCGGCAGCGGACTGTAGCCGGCAATTGGTGTGGCTGCGGTATACAGCCGCGACGTCGATCCCTTTATTGCTGGGTTTTATCATCTGGTGTTTGCTGCAGTTTCCGTTCGCCCAGTGGCGTGGTGCTGAGACTGCGGCAGATCAGGTGCAGATTCTGCAGGCGTGGTTTCGCGGCTTTGGGGCGGGTGCGCCCGTGGCGTACCTGCTGTTTGTGACGATTGAAGTTGTGGCGGCGCCGATACCGGGACTGTTGTTGTACGCTCCGGGGGGCTTGATTTTTGGGGCGATTCCGGGAGGTTTGCTGGCGCTGGCGGGTAATGTGCTGGGTGCTGGCATTTCCTGTTCACTGGCGCGACGTCTGGGTGGTCGATTTGTGTGTGGTCTGGATTCTGAAGGACGTCTTGGGGAGCTGCAGCGGCGTTTGTCGCGGCACGGTTTTTGGGTGATTTTGTTGCTGCGGCTGAATCCGTTGACATCCAGTGACCTTGTTTCCTGGGCTGCGGGTCTGAGTCGAATTCCGTTGTTAACGGTGATGGCCGCGACGGCTCTGGGGATGGCTCCGCTGTGTCTGCTGCAATCCTGGTTGTCTGACAGCCTATTCAGGATCTGGCCCGGTTTGATCGGGCCTTTGCTGTTGTTGACCGTGGTCCTTGCCGGCGGAGTTTTTCTGGTTCTGCTGCGGCTGTCCCGGCGGCGGTGACTGTTGACGTGGTGAGCCCCATTGGGCGACGGGAGCGGGGCCAAGGAATGCCTGATTTTCAAAGGGCGCGTTGCGTCCCAGTTCGCTGATTGCTGGTGTGAGCAGCAGGAAGATGGCGTAGACAGCAAGGATTGGGATCATGATTAGTCTGGCGGCGACGTGCAGCAGCCAGCGAGCCGGTTGCGAGCGACCGCCACGATGCCAGGCCCAGGCGACGGCGAGGCGTGCGGGATAGATCAGCACCACAAAGATGGGTGTCAGCACCAGCAGAGCATCAGCGGGCGGGAGTCGGACCTTGCCAAGGTACAGCGGCAGGGTCATCAGGCAGAGCAGGGTGGTACTGAACATCCATGCGAGCGGAGCCGTGCGAATTCGCCGCCGAACTTCGCGGACAGCCAGAACAGCCTTAAAGCGTCCGGCAACGATTTGCTGTACCTGGAGGAACGGAAGCCACGCGACGACGGGAATCATCAGGACAACTCCAATCGCCGCAAGCAGCCCGAAGACTGGTTTGACGCGATCAGGGGGCGAATAGGCGACGAGGAGTGAAGTGGGGATGATGAGCCAGACAGCCGCACCGAAAAACGCCCGAAGTCCGGCCAGAAAGTGCTGGACTGGCTGCAGGATGCTGAGCACCAGATCGATGCCGGCAGCAAGTTCCCGGCGGCCATCCGTTGTCAGCAGCAGCCGCAGGCTGCGACGCAGATTACGGACAGGGCGGAGATAGCAGCCGAGTGTACTGCCGTTGAGGATTGCGAGTACGAGGTGGGTGCCGATGAGCCACTGGAGTGTGGTGAGAGTTGTGGCCATGAGTTGTGTGCGGGGGTGATCGGGGCCCAGCAGCACCATGGCATCACTCACGCGGGTTCCCTGAAATCGCAGGGGCAGTTGAAAGATGAGCACGCAGATCAGCATGATGCCCAGTCTGGGTGCGAGGACCAGCAGTGGAAAGCCGTCCCGCAGTCGTCCGGAGAGGGCGACTCGCCGCTGTGGTTCAACCAGATATCCGAGTGCGAGGACATTGAGTCCGGGTACTGCGGCGAGTATTGCGAGGGCAAGGATGATGCAGAGGGCGCCGAAGCTGATGTGCAGGCACCACCAGGTTGATTTGAGGGGGCGGCGCAGACCGGGGAATGGTCCTGGACCGAGGCGTCCACGCAGCTCGTCTGTGAGGTCTGCCCACTCAGTTCCGGACGCCGTTTGAACGGGGGCCAGTTCGATGATGTCTTCGTCGGTCATTTCGCGCGGTGTCCGGGCAGGCGAATTTTGAGCGGCAGGTGATGGGGATCAACAGGAGTTTCGCCTGTGCGGGGCCGCGACTTGTATGGGGCGATAGGGTGTGCGGATGGCAACTCAGTCTCTCCAGCCGGGTGACTGGATGCAAGCGTGGCATGCAGGTGTTGGTGGGGAGACGCGATTTGCGGGTGGAATATCGGGATTCTACTCCCTGACGGTCACGGCTTGATTTGAGGGGTGATTTGAAGAGCGATTTGGTAGGATTCGTGGTGTGGCAGTTTCTGTTGTTCCTGTTGGCTTTCAAAGAGTGTTTTCCATGTGTGCTTCACGGCTGTCGCTGCTGGTTGTGATGGTATTGTTCGGACTGCTGCCGACATTTGGGTGTCGTAATCAGTCGAACTCGGGTGAAATCGCTCGACTGCGGGAACTGATTAATCTGCACAACCGTGGTATTGGTCATTTGGAGAATAAGGAGTGGAAGGAGGCGGAGGCTGCTCTTGCAAAGCTCGCTGAACAGCTTCCGCAAAACGTAACGGTCGCTCGGAATCTTGCTGTCAGTCGAGTGCTGGCGATGGTTGACCGATTCACACCGTATTCGGAATCTGACAATGCGGCTGCTTTTGGTGAGGGGCTGCGTCTGGCCGGTGAAGCGGTGGACAGGTACAGAGTGCTCGCCGGCACGGACGATCAGCGGGCGGTCGCAGAGCTGCTTGCAGGCAAGCTGGCCGCTTTCGCCGATGCGCCCTCGCGTCCGCGGATAGCGGATGCTATGCAATATTTCCGGGAAGCGATTCGGTTGTCGGGCGATGAGCCAACGATGTGGTATGCATATGCGAAGGCGATGGAAGAGAACCGAGAATACGCCGACAGTCCCCAGCTGCTGGACGCGCTGCAAAAGACCATGGAGCTCGCGCCGGAAAATCTGGCTGTCGTTACAAAACTGCTGGAGAAGCAGGCGCTGGGGCTGAGTTCAGCCAACCCGGAAACGAAATTGCGTGCAGCTGGTATCAGTCGCACGCTCGAATTGGCCGCAGGGCAGCTCGGACCATTAAACGCCGCCATAAAAAAGCAGCATCGAGTGGACCTGCTGGAACTGATCGGTAAGGCACTGGCTTCCGGCAATCCACCTGCTCCGGCAGCTCTTCGCGGTCCGGCACTGACCACGAAGAATCTGTTGCTCCCGGAACTTGCTCAGCAGATCGATATGCGAAGAATTGACCTGAATCTGCTGGAATATCTTGATCTGGATCTGACTGGTTCACTGGGGCTGACATCGGAGCAGCGTGCTGCACTGCTGGAACAAACCGCCCCCTCGGTGCTCACCGCGTTTACTCAGGCTGGCAATCTGCCTGCAGCGGAGAACGTCACGTGGCTGCAGGCAGCGGACATGGATCTGGATGGGCGTGACGATTTGGTACTGCTGGCAGGCGGGCGGGTGCAGATTTATTCGACGGATGCTGACGGTTCAGCGTGGACGCTGATGCTGGAAACTTCCGTCAACCTGCCCGCGTTTACGGGGCTGTTGCTGGCCGATCTTGACCGTGACTTCGACCGAGCGACGCTGGCGGATGTCAAGTCAGCTGCGATGTTGCTTGATCAGTCAGGTGACCGTCGTACGCTGCCGCAGCTGGCTGGTCAGCCACGGTGGTTTGATGCAGACCTTGATGTTGTGGCCTGGACAGCGGATGGTGTGGTGTTGCTGAAGAATGAGCTGGGGGTTGATGGAAGCCGGCAGCTGACACCGCTGGCAAATCCGCCCGCGGTGTCGGGTGTGCGATCAGCTGTGGCAGCGGATCTGGAGGCTGACGGGGACCTTGATCTGGCCTTTGCGGGTTCTGGTGGTCTGAGTGTCTGGAAGAATCTCGACGGGAGTAGTTTTGAGCAACTGACTGAGGGGCTCAGCGGCCCCGACTATCCGGAAGGCCTGCAGTCGCTCCGTGCAGTCGACTGGAACCGCGATATGGCGATGGATTTGGTTGGTATTTCTGCGGATGGCCGGGCGGGTTGGCTGCAGAACATGCTGCATTTGCGTTTTCGCTGGAACGACGGTTTGGCCGGAAGTGTTCCGGCTGCAGGTGCTGCGGATCTGGCTGTTGCTGACTTCAATCGCGACGGTCGCTGGGATCTGGCGGCGGCGGGTGAAGGTGGGGTGTGGCGGATTCAGTTGAGCAACAACGAGAGACCGGAAACGGCTGTGGTGGCAGCGGTGGGGAAGGGCACCGCTGGACAGGTTGTGCGGGCCGACTTCGACAACGACAGTCTGGTGGATCTGCTGACAGGCGGGGCTTCGGGGTTGAATCTTTATCGGGGGCGAGCTGATGGTGGTTTTGAGGATTTATCGGGACTGTTGCCCTTGAAAGCTGCGGTTCGTGCAGTGGCTGCAGCGGACATCAACCGCGACGGGGGGCTTGACGTGATAGCGGCCACGGCAGAGGGCCGTCTGCAGCTGTTGCTGAACGCCGGAGGCAACACCAATGAGTGGATGGAAATTGTCCCTCGGGCGATTGGCGAAGATTCCCAGTTTCAGACTCAGCGGGTGAATATGCATGGGATTGGCGCTGTGCTGGAGGTTCGCAGCGGCGCAGACTGGCAGGCCCATGTCATTGATGCACCGCGGATGCATGTGGGACTGGGAACGCAAAAGCAGGCGGACACGATTCGCGTGATCTGGACTGACGGGGTGCCTCAGAACATTACGGATGTGCAGCTGTTGCGATCGCGGCTGGGAGTGCTGGCTCCGCAGATCCTGAAGGGATCGTGTCCGTACATCTACACGTGGGACGGAGAGAAGTTCAGTTTCTTCAGTGACTGCCTCTGGGCCGCACCACTGGGGCTGGTGCAGGCTTCGGGGGATCTGGCTCCAACGCGTGAGTGGGAGTATTTGCTGATTCCCGGCCGGCAGCTGCAGCCTCGCGGCAACAAATACGTGCTCCAGTTTACAGAGGAGCTTTGGGAGGCGGCTTATTTCGATGAGGTGCAGCTGATGGCTGTGGACCATCCTGCGGATGTCGCCGTGTTTACAAATGAGAAGGTGGGCTCACCCGCGATGGCTGCACACCGGATTCATACGGTGCGTGAACCGCTGCTTCCGCGGAGTGTGGTGAATGGCGAGGGTGGTGATCTGCTGCCGTCGCTGAAGGCTCAGGATCAGGATTACGCGAAGCCTTTTCGGCAGCGGGTCCTGCAGGGATTGACGGATGAATGGACGCTGGAATTTGATTTTGGGGCGATCCCCAAGCCTGCCGATGCGTCTGCGAGCTCTGTGCGGCTGGTGCTGATTGGCTGGGTCTTTCCAACGGACACTTCAATCAACGCCGGGCTGAATCAGAATCCGCGGCTGCCCGATCCTGCACCACCGTCGCTGGAGGTGCCGCTGGGTGATGGTTCGTGGAAGGTGCTTCAGCCGTTCATAGGTTTCCCGAGCGGCAAGACAAAGGCGATGGTGGTGGATGTGTCGGAGGCTGTGGTAGAGGGGCAATTACGGTTTCGCATTCGTTCGAGCATGGAGCTGTATTTTGATGCCGCTTTTGCGATTGTGAATGAAGTGGATGCGTCGACTGTGGTGCAGACGTGTGAGTTGCAGCAGGCTGACCTGCACTACCGCGGCTTCTCTCAGCGGGTCTACGCCCCTGAATCGCTGTTTCGCCAGGGCTACGGTCCGGAGGGTTACGACTATTCGGCGGTGAGAACTGAACCGCAGTGGAATGAAATGCTTGGGCGATTCACTCGCTACGGTGAAACAACACAGCTGTTGGCGAGTCAGGATGACCGGTTGGTGGTGATGGGGCCTGGTGACGAGTTAACGGTGGAGTTTGCGGTGCCGGAAAAGTCGGTACCGGAAGGCTGGGTGCGCGATTTTGTGCTGTACAATGTGGGTTGGGATAAGGATGCAGATTTGAGTACTGTCTATGGGCAGTCTGCGGAGCCATATCCGACGCGGGCGATGCCCCAGTATCCGCAGAATTTGGAACATCAGGGGGCGTCGGAAGAGTACGAGCGATGGTTACGAGAGTACCAGACTCGCGAGTACCGCCGGTTTGAGTTTCGGGACGCTGTGCGTAAGCGACCGGGGGAGACAAAGTCTCCGGTCAGAGCCGAGGCCGCTCAGTAGCTTCCGGACGGCAGGGGGGCGAATTTTTCTGATGATGCGATGGGGCAACCAGTCGTTTCCGGCGGAGAATACGTCTTCTGAGTTCGCAGGCCGTTGTCTGCATTGTGTCCTGCTCTGCAGAAGTTCGCAGGGCCAGGGCCGCCGTGGGGACTCAATTCAGTCCCTTTGACGGATCCTAATGCAGAAGTGGCATTGGCAGCCTGGGAGTTACTGCTGGTCTGCGAGCTTTCAGCGATGGCTCTGATTCGAATGGGTTGGGGTTGAGTGATCTTTGTGGATCGCCGTGGCAACTCCCTGTTTGCCCATGTTTTCGCACTCCTGACAGGGTAAAATGGGCCTCTTCGTCCCATGCAGTGCATTCATGTGATCTGAATCCAGGGGTGATCGGCCATGCGATGTGATTTGTCCCGCTGGGGTTTATGGATTTTAGCCGGTCTGTGTCTGGGCGGTCTGGCCGTTCCCGCGGCAGCTCAGCAGGGTGGTGGTGGTCCGGGCGGTGGCGGCGGTGGCCAGCTTCCCGGGGGAATTCTGATTCGAGCAGACGGGTTGATTGACGGTGCAGCAGCATCGATCCCTGCGGCTGGTCTGCGTCAGCGGCGGCAGCAGGCGGAGAAGTTGTTACCGGAGGCCTTGCGGACTCCTTCCGTTCATCGCAGTGTTTCGCTGCGGCGTCTGGATGTTGAGTTATCGAGGCTGCTTGCGGATTCAGAACCGCTCCCGGCGGACATCCGTTTTCTGGCCGGGCTGACTCGAATAGACGAGATTGTATTCGACGAATCGGGTGACGTTGTGATCAGTGGTCCGGCCGAGGGATTTGCTCCTGCGTCCGGTGGTCGGGTGATGGGTTTGGAAACTGGTCGTCCGGTGTTGTGTCTGGAGGATCTGTTAACGGCGCTGCGGGCACCTGAGATTCTGGAGCGATGCGGTTGTTCGATCGATCCGGACTCGGCACGCCTTGCGGAGTCGCAGGCGTGGCTGCGTGCCAATGCGACTCCGGCAACACTCCAGGTGGCCCAGGCACGCATGGAACACATGATTCGTCTGATGGGCCGCTGGAATGTGACGACATTTGGCGTGCCGGAGGACAGTCGGATGAGCCTGTCGATGGTTGAAGCGGACTATCTGATGAAGCGTCTGGCGATTGGTGTGGAGCGGTCCGGCGTCGGCGGTCTGAAGAGTACTCTGCAGCTGGCGAAGCCTGGTGACAATATGATGCGTCGCTGGTGGTTTACGGCGGCCCCGGGTTATCTGAGCAGTTCAGCGGATCGTTCGTTGTGGCTGCTGTCGGGGCCGCGTTTTCAGTTGCTGGCTCAGGAGGAGATAATGGCGTCAGACGGGACTCTGATAGATGCGGATGATCTGCGTGGCAGTTCTGAGGAGTTCGCGCGGTTATTCAATGAACGTCGTGAAGAGCTGGTAAGGAGGCACGCGGCGTTTGCAGATTTGCAGAACCTGTTTGATGTGCTGGTGGTGGCGGGGTTGTTGCGTGGCGCGATTGAGGGTGGCCAGCTCAGCTGGACTCCGCAGGTACTCACCAGCGAGGGGCTGCTGTCAACCGCGGGCTATGTGGTTCCGCGGCAAACCCTACCATTGTTGAACACTCGTCAATCACCCGGTGGTCCACTGATTGGGGCATTTTCCGGGGGTGTTGTGCTGCGGATTCAAAAGCTGCTCAGTGAAGCCGCAACGGCGGTGAGGGAACCTCAGCGATCCGGCGGTGAGTTCGCAGACGGGGAAT
The DNA here is from genome assembly GCA_041161565.1 of Planctomycetota bacterium. GTDB lineage: Bacteria > Planctomycetota > Planctomycetia > Planctomycetales > Planctomycetaceae > SXXK01. Next base: position 18,208 of record JBEAUF010000199.1, read on the forward strand.
GGTGGACCGAATAGTCGAGGAGGCTGGTTGTTTGCATGCGGGAGGCCATCGAGCGCGGGAACACTTGCTGAGAGGTGCGGGCTGGGATAACGAAACGGCGGCAGCGTGCAGGTAATGCAAAGCGCGTGGGTGTTCAGATCAGGATTTCCACATCGAGGAACATGGAAGGATCGGTGGCGTAGCGTTTTTGCATGTGTTGAAGCGTTTTCCAGCGGACGGCGTGATTTGGGCTTTCGAGGACTGGTTGTTCGGATGGCAGGCTGAGCAGTCGATCGCGTCGGACGACCATGGCTCGGATCTTGCGAGTGCGGACATCGCCGTCGCATTCGTTGGTGAGGCAGATGAGGTATCTGACGGCATCGTGTGGGCGTGCGGCTTCCCTGAGAAACAGGCCGGAGGAGAATTTCTCGGAGATTTCGTTGAGGATGGAATTGAGGTAGAACCAGCGATCATCGGGGATGAGGGGGATGAGTGGCTCGGCCGGGGTTGTTTGCTGGGCGGCCTGCAGCAGTCGATCAACGGCGACGCGGTTCATGAACACTTCTTCGCAGGATTTTTCGAGGACGGTGCGGATGAGCAGCTTGCCGTCGATGATGCTGTTGAGCGAGATATTGAGGCGGTTGAAGAATTCCCGGCGGCGCCAGTCACGAGCGGCCTTCCAGCGGCCGAAGAGCCAGCCGAGGATCGTGAAACCGACGGCAACGGCAACCTTGATGCCGTGGTCGCTCAGCTGATCACGGATGGTGGAGAGCCATTCGTTCATAGTTTTTGAGTTATGGGGTGGTTGGGTGGGGTTTGCAGAGCACCGCAGCTGCCGTTTATCAGCCTGGTGGCCAGCTGTATCCGGCAGCGGTACCGAGGGGCAGACCGAGTGTCCACCAGAGCAGCAGGAGGACGGTCCAGCTGATGAGGAACGCGAAGCTGTAGGGGAGCATCAGCGAGATCATGGTGCCGATACCGGTGCCTTTGACATATTTTTGTGCGTAGCTGACGACGAGGGGGAAGTAGGGCATGAGTGGCGTGATGATATTGGTGCTGGAGTCGCCGATGCGATAGGCGGCCTGGGTGAGTTCAGGTGAGAGTCCGAGGGTCATGAGCATGGGGACGAAGATGGGGCTGAGGAGTGCCCACTTGGCGGAGGCGGATCCAATGAGGAGGTTGACGAGTGTAGTGAGGAGGATGATGCCGACGACCGTAATCTCGGGAGCTGTTTTGAAGCTGGTGAGAAAGTTAGCGCCTTTGACCGCCAGAAGAACTCCGATGTTTGACTGAGAGAAAACAGCGGCGAACTGGGAGGCGAAGAATGCCATGACGAGGTAGTAGGTGACTGAGCCCATGGAGCGAGTCATACCTGTAACGATATCGCGGTGGCTCCTGATGGTTCCGGCGATGGCCCCGTAGATGGCTCCGGGGATCAGGAACAGCAGGAAGATGAGTGGCACGATGGCCTTCATCATGGGGGCATTGTGATCGGTGAGTGAGCCTTTTTCGCGGAAGGGGGAATCGGCCGGTGTGGCAGCGATCCAGAGTGTGGCAAGTCCGGCGAGGAGCACTGTTGCGGCAACTGCGAGTCCGGCATATTCGCGGCTGGTGAGTGAGTGCATGGCGGAGCCGGCATCCTGCTGTCCATCGACGGGCATTTTCCGCAGGCGGGGTTCGATGATGCGGTCGGTGACGTACCAGCCGACGCCGGTGATTACGAGGCAGGACGCGGTCATGATCCAGTAGTTGCAGAGGGGGTTGACGGCAGCGGAGGGATCGATGATTTGGGCGGCTTTTTGGGTGAAACCCTGGAGCAGTGGATCGAGGGAGGAGGGCAGAAAGTTCGCGCTGAAGCCTCCGGAGACGCCGGCGAAGGCTGCGGTGATTCCGAGGAGCGGATGTCGGCCTGCGGCCTGGAACATGACGGCGCCGAGTGGGATGATCAGCACGTAGCCGGTATCGCCCGCTGAGTGGCTGATCAGGGCCACAAATGTGAGCATGGGAGTGAGGAGGAAGGTGGGTGTGATCCGCAGGAGTGCTTTGAGCATGGCCTGTATGAGGCCGGCATGTTCGGCAACGCCGACGCCAAGGAGTGCGACGATGACGACGCCGAGGGGCGGGAAGTCGGTAAAGGTTTTGACCATGCCTGCGAGCAGTCCGACGATCGCGGTGCCGCTGGTTTGGTCAACAATGCGAATGCGGGACTCATCGGTGGCTGCGGCAGCAGTGGTGGTTTGCGCTGCGGGGGTTGTGTTTTTTTTGCGCGGATCGATTTCGCTGAATTCGACGGGGGCCAGCCAGCGGGAGGCGAGCATGGTGATGAGTATGGCCCAGACGAAGAGGAACGCGGGGTCCGGGAGTTTGTTTCCGGCCCATTCGATGGTGTTCAGGAACCGCTGGATGATTGGCGAGCCGGAGTTTTCAGCGGGTTGGTTCATTCGGGATCTCTGCCGGTGGGTTACAGGGGAGGGCGTTATTGGGTTTAACGAGTTCAACGAGGATACCGCCAAGTTTGAGGGCCTGGTGGAAGCGTGTAAACCAGTGGATGGTGCCCCAGGCGAGTCCTGACTCTTCGGCTGCGGTTTTCAGTTCCTGGCGGTTGAATGTCCGGCATTTCCAGGTGTGGCTGGTGAGGAGTCCGGAGAAGGAGTCTTCGGTGGCGAGCAGGAGGATGACGCCACCGGGGCGGAGGACGCGGGCGAATTCGCGGAGTCCGTCGCGGGGGTCCGGGAGGTATTCGAGGACATAACCGCAGGTAACGCAGTCGAAGCTGTTATCGCGAAACGGGAGTGCGCGCATATCGGCGGCGACGAAGACGGGGCGTGGGGAGTTGAGTCGTTCGCGGGCGCGGCGGAGCATTTCCCAGGAGAGGTCGAAGCCGACGATTTCGCAGTCGGGTCGGGCGGTTGCGAGGAGGTGGCGGAGGATTTGTCCGGCGCCGGAACCGACGTCGAGGATGCGGCTGAAGCGTGAGGCCTCAAAGCGACCGGAGTGGAACAGGCGTCCCATCAGTGGTTCGTGGAGGGAGATGAGGCTGCTGAATTTCAGCATGGCTCCTTTGGGTCCGTCGTAGAGCCGGCGGACGGATTTCTGGTAGGAGCCGAAGGGCTGGCGGCGAATTCCGCGAAACTCGCCCAGCCTGCGGAGTTGTTGTCGAGCGGACCGGCGGAGCCGATGAACGCGGTCTTTCACGTGAGGGAGGTCCTGTGCTGGCAGGCGGGTGTAATGGGGGATGTCACCGGAGTGCGGCATCAGCGTCCGCGGTTAGAGCAGCGTGATGACGGATCTTCTGATATTCGCGTTAAAAAGGCAACAAACTGCAGAATCGGTGGTTTCGGAATGGCTGGAATCACCGTCAGGATTGGGGCAATGGGGGGGCTGTGGGGAAGAGTTGTTGGCGGAATTCCGCCCCAACCACTGTCGGAAGTGTCACGAAAACTTGAGATTCCCTTCCGGGCTGCGTACGATGCTGGCTTTCAGGGCAGCAGTCGGAGGTATTTTGGGTCCGTCAACGGTCAGATGATCAGGGAAAAACCAGTGAACGTGGCCGACGGTTCCAGGAAATCCGTTCTGCGAGTCCTGTTTGTCTGCACAGGCAACACCTGTCGCAGCCCGATGGCTGAAGCACTGTTTCGTCTGCTCGCATCACAGGCTCTTGGCTGCCGTCCGGGAGAACTTCGTGAGAAGGGGGTGGATGTGTTTTCGGCTGGCGTAGCTGCATGGGATCATTCTCCGGCATCACCGGAAGCTGTGCAGGTAATCAGAGAATACGGTATGGATCTTTCGGATCATCTGAGCCAGCAGGTGACTCCGGAAATGGTGCGTCAGTCCACTTGTGTGCTGGCCCTGACTCACCGTCATCGACGACTGCTGGCTGACGCCTGCCCGGATCAGATTTCCCGACTTCAATTGCTCAGCCGCAACGGACACGACATTCAGGACCCTATCGGCGGAACTCTTGAAGATTACCGCCAGTGTGCTTCCCAGATCGCTGAAAACCTGCGTCACTGGGTGCAAGACCTGTTCAAGAAAGACTCAGAACTTCCATGAAGATCGGCATTGCGAGCGATCACCGCGGTGTGTCACTTAAGTCGCGCATTTCCCAGCTGCTGCAGAGTCTGGACTGTGAAGTGCGCGACTTTGGTCCATTTGAATCCCAGAGTGTCGACTATCCCGACTACGCTGCTCAGGTGGCCCGGGAAGTCTCTGCGGGAACGCTGGACCGTGGCATTCTGATTTGCGGCACTGGAATTGGCATGTGCATCACGGCCAACAAGTTCGCGGGTGTCCGGGCGGCGACCTGTCACGACAGTGTGACGGCGGAATACAGCCGGGCCCACAACGACGCGAACATCATCTGTCTGTCCGCCGATCAGCTCAGTGATCAGCTGGCGGATCAGGTGATTCGTATCTGGCTGAAGACGCCATTTGAGGAAGGTCGTCACGCGCGGCGCCTGCAGAAGATTGCTGAACTTGAACGAGAAGTTGCGACTCATCTGATCAAGGGTGACGCAGACTAAGCCTGTTTCTTCCCGAGGTGTGCATGAAGCCCGTCGAGCTGCGGTTTGCAAGGACTCATGAATGGGTCAGTCTGGACGGGTTTATCGCCACTATTGGGATCAGTGACTTTGCGGTGAAACTGGTTGAATGCCCCATTTCGCTGGTGCTCCCGCAACACGGGCAGCTGGTTGTTCGTGGGGATCGGATCGCTGAGCTTGAGGGCGAAAAGGCGGTAACGGACGTTTATTCGCCGTTCAGTGGCCAGATCACTGAAGTGAACAGTGACCTCCCTGACCAGCTGGACTTATTCAGCAGCAGTCCGTTCGAGAAGGCCTGGATAGTCCGGCTGCGGATTGCCAGTGCATCTGAATCGGCTCGGCTGATGTCCCATGCGGAATACCTGCGATTTTGCTCGCAGGAGCTGCGTTGAAGGGCGTTCAAACCATGACGCCGATTCTGAGTTTTCGAGGGGTTTCCCGGCGGTTTGCAGCAATTCGGGCGCTTGATCGTGTTTCGTTTGATGTAGCGCCCGGTGAAGTGCACGCAGTGGCGGGCGAGAATGGTGCCGGCAAAAGTACTCTGATGAAGATTCTTGCCGGGGTGATTGGGGAATATGAGGGTGAGGTGTTGTTGCGAGGTCGCGAGGTGCGGTTTCAGAGTCCGCGTGCGGCCGAGGCAGCAGGCATCGGCATCATCCATCAGGAACTCAGCTTTGTCCCTCAGCTTTCAGTCTCCGCCAATCTGTTCCTTGGTCGTGAGATTACGCGAGCGGCCGGCATTCTGAGCCAGTCTGAGATGGATCATCTGGCCGCGGGTTTGCTGGAGCCTCTGGATCCGACCATTGATCCCCGGGCACCCATGGGTACGCTGCGGATCGGTGATCAGCAGCTTGTTGAAATTGCTCGAGCCCTGGCCCTGCAGCCAGCGGTGCTGGTAATGGATGAGCCGACATCGGCGTTGTCGGAATCCGAAGTTCGTCGCCTCGAATCTGTAATTCACGGACTGCGAAGTCGAGGCACCACCGTGCTGTACATCTCGCATCGCATGGACGAGATCTTTCGGCTGGCAGATCGGATTACAGTGCTGCGGGACGGTCGTTTCGTGGAGACTGTAGTTGCTCGTGAATCAACGCCGGGGCAGGTAGCGAGGCTGATGGTGGGACGGGAGTTACCGCCGCCGTTGACGCGAGAGACTCCCGCGCGTTCTGCGGAGTTGGTACTGGAGGTCAGGGGACTGTCGCTGGCAGGTCGCAGTGGAGTTGCGCAGCCGCGTCTGCAGAACATCAATTTTGGTCTGCAGCGAGGAGAAATTCTGGGGCTGGCAGGGTTACTTGGCGCTGGCCGGACAGAGCTTTTGGAGTGTTTGGCGGGAGCCGGTTCCAGCGAGCCCACCGGCGGTATTTTCAGGAATGGACGGCGCTGTGAGTTGCGGAGTCCGGCTGCGGCGATGCGCGAGGGGATAGCGCTTGTGACTGAGGATCGCAAGCGTCTGGGGTTGTTCCCGCAGCTTTCCGTGTTATCAAACATCACGATGGCGGCGGTCGGACAGCTGAGCAGATTTGGGGTGGTCCCTCGGCGTGCAGAGGCAGCAGCTGCTGATGGGGCAATTCGACAGCTGGGAGTCAAAGGCACCGCAGATGCTCGCATCACAACACTCAGTGGCGGCAATCAGCAGAAGTGCCTGATTGCTCGTGCTTTGCTTACGCGACCGCAGATTCTGCTGCTGGACGATCCCACTCGTGGAGTGGACGTGGCGGCGAAGGCTGAGATTCACAACCTTCTGAATGGGCTTGCCAGCGAGGGTTTGTCGCTGATTGTGGCATCCGGAGAACTCCCTGAACTGCTCTGCCTGTGCGACCGGATCCTGGTACTTGCGAGCGGTCGGATTACTGCGGAATTCCCGCGTCACGAGGCGACTGAGCAGTTGATTATTGAGGCGGCGGCTGTGCGGGAGGCGGCTTGCACCTGACAGACCTCTGAGCGTGGTGCCTGCGTTGACTTCGGACCCGGGCAGCAGCTTTTGCCGATTCGAACGTGTCGCCTTCCACCTCTGCCACTTGGCGATCAACGGTTTCATCCAGCCTCCTTCTCAGCACTCGCTCAGAGGCCGGCCGATGTTGTGGTGCTGCGCGACCACGAGTATATTCAGGCCTGTGTGAAATACTGTGAACAGAGCCTGGTTCTCGGTGAGCCTGATGTCGTTTTCTGATGATTTTCAGCAGGACGAACAGTTCCTTCGTCTGGTTCGACGTGAACCCGACGTGGACCTCGTCACAGTCGCCCTTGAAATCGCTCGCGACAGCGAAGAGAACCTCGACTTTGCACCGGCCCTGGAAACTCTGCAGCGGGCGGTGTCCCGTCTGACGCATCCTGTCACTCAGGCGGGGTCTGACCTTGAAGAGCTGAAGCTGCTTGTGCGCTACATGACAGAGGAGCTCTGTCTGCACGGTGAGGATCCGGGAGTGCCGGACCCCGACGCACACTATATTCACAACGTTTTGCGCAACGGCCGCGGCATCCCGATTTCGCTGTCCGTGGTGTATCTGCATGTGGCAAATGAGCTGGGGATACCGCTGGAACCGATCAGCACCCCGGTTCGATTTCTTACGCGGCTGGCCACCGATCAGGGCAATCTCTACATCGATGCCTTTGACCAGGGGCGGATTCTTGATGAGGCGGAGTGCATAGCTCTGATCAGGCAGCTCAGCGGCCTGCCTGTCTCCGAAGTTCGGCGATCCCTGAAACGTGCTGACGAGCGAGCGGTTGTGATTCGCATGCTGCAGAACCTGAAGGCGGTGTTCGGTCGTCATGAGCAGTGGGTGGCTGCATGGCGAGTACAGTGTCGCCTGAAACTGCTCAGCCCCAGTTCGTGGCGGGAACGCCGCGACCATGCCGTGCTCACACTGCGGGCTGGCCGTTATGGAGAGGCCATCGCATTGCTGGAGCAGGAGCTGGCAGTGTGCCCCGGTGAAGATCGCCCATTTCTGCAGAATCACCTGCGTCAGGCAAAAAGACTGCTGCCGGGGTGTAACTGACAGGTGGCGGGGCATTTGAACGGCTGTCGCGGGACAGGTTTCCGTTTTGGTCTATAACAGCGGCGGATTCGCCGCGGCACGTCTGTGAAGCCTGCGGCAGTGTAGACCTGTATTCGCACACAGCCCTGTTCACGAAGGACGCAACCATGGCCGACTGGCTTGAACCACCAGCAAAAGCTCCCGCTTTCTCACTCAAAGCTACCGATGGGAAGACTGTCAAGCTGTCGGACTTCAAGGGAAAAACGGTGGTGCTCTATTTTTACCCGAAGGACGACACTCCGGGATGCACGAAAGAGGCGTGTGCTTTCCGGGACAGGCTGTCGGAGATTCAGGCGTTGGGGGCAGTCGTGCTGGGGGTGAGTGCGGACGACGTCGGGAAGCATGCGGCATTCACGGAAAAGTACAGTCTGAATTTTCCGCTGCTGGCCGATGTGGACCACGCTTTGTGTGAGAAGTATGGCGCGTGGCGGGAAAAGAATATGTACGGCAAGGTGTCCATGGGTATCCAGCGATCAACCTATATTATCGGGCCGGATGGCAAGGTTGCGCGCCTTTGGAAAAAAGTATCGGTGGACGGGCATGACGAGCAGGTACTGGAGGCGCTCCGGGAACTGGCTCAGTAACTGACGCCCATTTCCTGCAGGAGGTGGCTGGCCCCATAAACTTTTCCGGTGATCCACAGCACGTAGCGAATATCGACTCCGATGGAGCGGCTGTAGTTGGTATTCCACGCGAAGTCATTGATCGTGGCCTCAAAGCAGCGGTCGAAATTGACGCCAACGAGATCGCCGCGGGAGTTGAGGACTGGGCTGCCGGAGTTGCCGCCTGTGGTGTCGGTGTCGTAGAGGATGGCGACGGGGACTTCGCCGATTCGGGGGTGAACGAAGTTGCCGAAGTCCCTGGCGTTGTATTTCTGCAGCACGGCTTCCGGAGTGATGAAGGGATCAACTCCGGTTGTTTTCTCCACGACGCCTTTGAGTGTGGAGATGGGGGTGCGAACAACAGCATCGGCGGGGGAATAGCTTCTCACGCGTCCGGATGTGAATCTTAGTGTGCCATTGGCATCGGGGATAAAGGCTTCAGCCTGAAACTGTTCCTTGACTTCAAGCAGGGGGCCGTAGAGGGCATTGAGTCTGCCATCGCGGGCTTTTTCGAGTTCTCTGAGTTTCATGTACTCGGGGTAGAGGTCGAGGAGCAGATTGAGGAGTGGGTCAGCCGCCTTGCGAAGTTCGGTGGTGCTGCCGTTGAGCAGGGCTTCAATAAATGCTGGGTCTCCGAGTCGGGTTGTGGAGATGAGTTGTTTGGCGAGTGCTTGAATTTTTTCGGTTTCGGCGGGGATAACTGCGAGCGCCGGGATGGAACCGGAGCCCGGGAGTTGTCGGAGTCTGCTGAGCATACCGGCGAGCAGGACCTGATCGGTGGGAGGGTGCCAGTCGGTGAGAGAGACCCTGAGTTCTCTCAGTGACTGCTGAAAGTTACGGTCCATGTACGGGGTTTCTCGCTCGAGGTCGGGTTTCGAGCGTTCGTGTACGGCATCAACGACGAAGAATCCAAATGCGGCGGCGCGGCAGGCCTGTCGGAGCTGCTGCAGCAGGATTTCCTGGTGGCCAGCGGCTGACATTTCTTCATACACGGCGGTGATGTCTGCAAGGACATTTCCGTATTGGGCCTTGCGATCCGGGTCTGCGGCGATGAATTCCTGGAGGCGTTGTTCGTGGGCCTTGCGGGCTTCCACGATGCCGGCGCGACGGAGCCCGAGGAGTTGTCCGCGGGATCGTTTTTCGACGTTGGCGAGTGACTTCATGCGGCTGGCGTGTTTGAGTGCTGCGCTGCGGTCGCTTGCACCAGCGCGCTCCATCTCAGCAATTTGCCACTGATAGAGCTCGACGGTTAAGGGCAGTCGTACGGTTTGTTCCCAGGTGAGGAAGCTGGCGGTGCGGTGTCTTGCGGTGCGGCCCGGGTATCCGAGCAGGAATACGGCATCGCCCTCGTCCACACCGGCCGATTCGACACGCAGAACGCGTTTGGGTTTGTAGGGGATGTTGTCCGGGGAGTAGACGGCGGAGGAGCCATCGGGAGCGGTGTAGGCACGCATCAGTGAGAAGTCGCCGGTGTGTCGGGGCCATTCCCAGTTGTCGACTTCGCCGCCGAAGTTTCCGACGGATGCTGGAGGAGCAAAGACCAGACGAACGTCCTTGAGCCATGTGTAGAGGAACAGGACGTAGGTTTTTCCGGCGAACATTTCGGCCACTTCAGCCCGCAGACCTGGGTGTTCTTTTTCTGCGGCGATTTCGAGTTCCTTGCGGCGTCGTTCGATGGCTTTTGTGCGTTCGAGACTGGATGCACCTGCGGGCACAGCGGAGAGCACCTGTTCGGAAACATCTCTGTACTGTTCCGTGATGCGTACCTGGTAGTCGGGAGCCGGGATTTCTTCTGCGGTTGCGGCGGCGATGAAGCCATCCCGCAGGAGGTCGCGCTGTGGAGTACTGGCTTTCTGGATCGCATCGAAAGCGCAGTGATGGTTTGTGAGGATCAGGCCGCGTTCTGAGACAAAGGAACCGGTACAGCCATTGACTCGGCAGATGCCGTCAACGAGGCTGACGCGGTCGGGATTGAAAAGCTCATCCGCTGTGAGCTGAAGGCCGCGAGCGCGGAGATCAAGCCGCGGCAGTTCGCTCATGGGAAACATGCCGTCATCCGCCGTCGCGACAGGTTTCATCAGACAGACTCCTGCGAGGGCAGCGAGGAGGACGAGTTGCGGGCATGGTTGCGACATGATTGTGTTTCCATGGCAGGGCGGGCAGTTGACAGGACGGCGGGGCGGACCTGTTTGGGTTGCATGCGGTGGCGATATTTCCGGCGTTTGTCCATTCATCCGTTGGGGGTTACTCGCGATTGCCTTCCCAGCTCGCCCACCACGCGCGGAACTGGCGGTATTGTCGTTCGAGTGACTGCTGTTGGCTGTCGCTGAGTCGATCGGAAGGATTGATCTGATGGGTGTACTGAGGATGTCCTTCGAGGACCATCAGAGCTTTGTAGTAGAGGACGAGGTCAGGACCTTCGTCGTAAGTGGAGAGTACCATCAGAGCTTCGTTGAGTTCCTGGGCGAGGCGGCGGGACTGCGGGCAGCCTCCGGCAGCGAGGCTGCAGAGTCGGATGAGTCGGAGTACTTCGCGGGGGAGTGCATTGCCGACACCGGTGATGGCACCAGCGGCTCCGCAGTTAACGAAGCCGTGGTAGACCTGAGTATCAACGCCGACCATCAGAGTGAGATCCGGGTTTTGGCCGGTGATGTGTTCGGCTGCGTAGGTGAGCGATCTGGCGCCACCGAATTCCTTGAAACCCACGAGACCTGGAAATTCACGGCGGAGATCAAAGAACAGGTCGGCTCGAGTTTCGAAGCCGTAGTAGGGGCTGTTGTAGATGACAGCGGGCAGTCCGGCGGCCGCCTTGAGCACTCCGGCGAAATGCTGACGCTGCGCGGCAGGGGAGGTTCCTCTGGAAAGCACGCGCGGGATGACCATCAGGCCAGCAGCACCAACCTGGCGGGCGTGGGCTGCATGTGCGGCAGCCTGGGCGGGGCTTTGAGCACCGGTGCCGACAACCACCGGGACACCGGCACGGACCAGCTGTGCCACGCCTGTCTGCCGCTGCTGGTCGGTGAGCAATGGCCAGTCACCCATGGATCCGCAGTAGACGACGGCACGCATGCCCGCGGCGATGAGGGATTGGGCAGTGTGCACCAGAGCATCGAAGTCGGGGATGCCGGTTGCGGAACAGGGAGTCATCAGGGCCGGAATACAGCCACAAAAAACGTTGCTGCCTGCGGTCATGGGGGATCCATCAGAAGGGCTGTGCGGAACAGAATTGCCGCATTCTGACAGATTTTCAGAAAAACTCACCCCAATAACCGTGGGTGTTACTGTTCCCCGGGATTGTTTTGTGCGATGGAATCGGAGAGCAGTCCCTGAGATCTGGCGATGACGTGCAGCAGCGTTTGGTTATCGAGCCATGGTTCGTTGCCCTGTCGGGACCAGATTACTTTGCCGTTGCGGTCAACCACAAATGTACCGTGGTCCATCCATTCGTCCTGTTCGCCCTGAGCGGCATGAAACACGCCCCATTGTTTGGCGACGGTGCGATCGGGGTCAGACAGGACATTGAACCTGAAACGACCGTATTCGGCAAATCGTTGCGCGGTGTGTTCGGCCGGGTCGGCGCTGATGGCAACGATATCTGCATCGAGTTCCCGGAAATAGTGAGCATCCCTGTCGAGAGACACAAGCTGTGCAACGCAGTGGCTGCAGCCGTAGCCGAGGTAGAACACGACCACAACGGGCCGATTTTGGGCAAGCCGGCTGAGTGTGTGCGGGGTGTTTCTGTCGTCGGTAAGTGAAAAGTCGGGGGCGGGCTGGTGGAGCAGTGCGTTGGATTCTGAAGACGCAGGCTGAAAGTTGGGGGTACTGAGGATTTCGCTGAGGCCGGTTGTCAGGGGGGAGGACTGAACAACCTGGATGTAGTTTTCTGCGTCGCGACGGAGATTGCCGGTTGATACCAGACCGTACTTCAGGCAGATCTGTCGGCAGCGTTCGAGGAACCCGGAGTCGGCAGTGACCGTTTGTGTATCAGGCGGGTAGGCGCTGTGGTAAATCAGTACGGTGGCGTAGAAGCAGGCGATCAGAAACAGGCAGGCCAGAAAAACCCGTGTTCCCAGTTCACGTTCGACAGGAACCGCCGACTGTTCAGGAACGTCCGGTGACGTCCCGGTTGCGGTGGAATCGGCAGCTTTCATAGTGTTGGAACCTCCACCCAGGATTGTCCCAAAGCCTCACTCGTGCGGCCAGACAATCCTTGGCAAAACCTGAGGTTTTCTCACGGGTGCACAGGGGGATTCCCAAGTGCCGGACTGCGCTGATCAGGCGGCCTGGGCGCCTGTCTCAACCGCACTGCGGAGATCGCTGCTGGTCTCCTCCGCAACGGCCAGTGTGCCACGTCCGAGGGCTTCGCGGCCCTGGGGGCTGAGCTGGTACTGCAGGCCACGGGCTCTCCCGGAAAATTCGAACCGCAGTAATCCCTGCGCGATCAACTGACCGTGGATCCCGGGCAGCTGGGCCGGCTCAATACCCGGGGCTTCGGCAATGCGGTCCACCCACCCGTTGAAGTCAGCCTGCTCGGACCGGACCACGGTTTCCAGAGCCGCGTAGCAGCCAAGCACCTGCAGGCACTGGCTTTCGAGGCTGTCTGGTTGATCTGGTCTGGCTTTCATGCCGGTTGTATCGGCAAGGCGACGCGGGGCATTCAGCCTGAGCGACTGCAGCGGAAGGACCGCGCGGATCTGCAGAACCCTCGCAATCGGCACAGTCCAAGAAAGCCTGATGTTAAGGTGGGTGGAAATACTGCCTGTTTGGTGGGGGAAATCGGTGGTGCTGTGGGGGTCGGTCGTGGTCCCTGAGGCTGTGATGTGACTCTGCCGGTCGGCCCGGTTTCCGGGGAACGGGGCCGTTGATCCCCGCTCTGCGACGTCACCGCGGCAGATTCTGCTGAAGTGGCTTTCACGGGCATGCTGGAAAGCGGCAGTTTCTGCCGATTTGCGTCGCCGGAAGAGCGAACGGGGCCGGTTTTGTGGGAAACCGCATTGCTGAGCTTTTTGAAATCCGGCTAATCTCCTGAAGTCTGCTCAAGCTGCCCTGCGATTGCGCCGGGCTGGATGAGTTGGCCTTCAGAGAAGCTCAGCCTGTGTTCCGGGATCACGGTCCTGTTTGCCGCTGAGTTTGGCTAATTGGGTTAACTTCCCTATTTTCCCAGGGTTTCAAGTCATGACGATTTCACGGCGTCAGCGTGCGATTCACAGTATTTTGGGTCTGGCGGGAGTGTTTTCGCTGGCGGGCTGCGGATCGCTGGGCGGAAATGTGGCGAATTCCTCCGGGATGGGGTTTTACGAGCGTGGAAACTACTCTGCTGCCGCTCAGGAATTTCAGCTGGCACTGCAGAGTGATCCGGGCAATCCGGATTACATGGCGAATTTGGCGAAAGTGAAGATGAAGCAGGGGGATGCTCACGGAGCCGAGCAGCTCTACCGGCAGGCACTCACCGCCGCGCCGTCTCATCAGCCTTCTTACCACGGTTTGTCGGAGCTGATGCTGTCTCAGGGCCGCGGGAACGAAGCACAGGCCATGCTGACCACCTGGGCAGGCTCACAGCCGTATTCTGCAGAGCCGCACATCGAGATGGCCTGGCTGCAGAGGCAGACAGGTCAGTCTGCGGGGGCTGCGCAGTCGTTGCAGCGAGCACTGCAGATCAACCCGAACCATGCTGTGGCAATGGCGCATCTGGGCGAGTATTACGAAGGTTCCGGTCGTCCTGATCAGGCTGCTGCGATGTACCAGCAGTCCCTGCAGGCGGACTGGAATCAGCCCGATGTGCATTCGCGTCTGGCGGGTGTGAGTCAGTCAGCCGGAGCGGCGAATCCGATGGCTGCCACTGCTATGGCTCGAGGCGTTCATCCATGGGACGTGCCGCGGCAGGCATCCGTGTTCGGTGCTCCTTCGTCGGGAGCGCAGATGGCTCAGATGCAGAATCAAATGCAGATGCAGGCACAGATGCAGAACCAGTTTGTGCAGCATCCGGCGATGCCCGGGTTTGGTGGTGCTCCGCAGATGGCGGCAACGCCCTGGCAGTCAGGAAGTATGGCTGGCGGTGGAATGTCGAATGGTTCTTACTTCAGCAGTCCCGTTATGGGTGGTGCGGGTACTGCGATGACATTTGGCCAGGGCGGTGGCTGGACAGTATCCGGGTCGCCGATGCCCTTTGAAATTCCGGGAAGTTCGGGAGTTCCGGCTGCGACAGGCCCGGTGCCTGATCCGGCATTTTCGAGCGGCAGTGGCACTGGGGTGGCACCGGCTCCATCGGGTCCGGTGGCATCAGGGGCACCAATTTCCACGATCTCTCTCAGTGCGCAGGCTGACACCGCGGGCGCTGGATCGGGCGGCGAATCTCCTCTGGTGGAAGCATTCTGAGGACCTCGGGCAATCCTGCATAACTCGGGCGGCATCTCTGTGGTCGGACAGGACTGCAGAGATGCCGTCGTTTTGGGGGCCGCCGTTGCGGCCGTTATGCGGGGTGTGGGCATTAAATCCCGGGAGCACGATCCCTGAACTTGCCATCATCCGGGAAGCCGGATTCGAATCCTGGCCTATAAATTTGCAGTGGGGCGATGGATTTCGCAGCTGTCATCAGGTGCTTGTTGTGCATGTTTGATGCGATGCTGGCGGCAGAGTCGAGCTGGTGTTTGGGGATAAGTGACATGACGATGCAGGTCTTCGAATCTCGTTTTCGCGTGCCAGCGTCGCTTGAGGCGGTTTCGTCCTTTCATTTCCAGACTGGCATTCTGAAGGCACTCACGCCGCCGCTGATGGTGATGCAGGTGCATCGATTCGATGCTTTGGCGGATGGATCGATAGGTGATTTCACCATGTGGATGGGGCCAATTCCGGTGCGCTGGACGGCACGGCACGAGTGCGTGTCGCGGGAGTCATTTGTGGATGTGCAGGCTGCTGGTCCGATGAAGTCGTGGCGTCACACGCATCGTTTCGTGCGGCTCGGGGACGCTCTGACGGAGGTGCATGATCGGATTGAGTACGAGCACCACGGCGGGTGGCGGGGTGTTTGGTCGCGGTTGTTGTTCCCGCAGATCGCACTGCGAGCGCTGTTTTTCTGGCGCGGGATCGCGACTCGGCGTGGCGTCAGGCGCATGCAGTCCGGTTGATTCGGCCTGCTGGATCGATATGCTGTGCCGCTCAGGCTGGTCTGCTGATGCTTCAGTGCTGACTTTGGTCTGGCGAGGCTGAGGCCTGTGTGTTGTCATTTTTGTGTGATCAAAAGAACTTTTCCGGCAGTTGAACAATGGTGCACATCAACCACCACTACCTGAAGCTCCGTGCGGGATACCTGTTTCCGGAGATTGGACGTCGGGTTTCGGCCTTCGCGCAGGCCAACCCCGCGGCTCGCATTATTCGCCTGGGAATCGGCGATGTGACGGAACCGCTGACACCCGCCGTAGTGGCAGCGATGCACGAGGCGGTCGACGAGATGTCTCAGCGATCCAGCTTTCGAGGTTATGGTCCCGAGCAGGGCTATGGTTTCCTGCGCGAGGCGGTGGCGGAGCATGATTTCCGATCGCGGGGTGTGGACATTTCAGCGGACGAAATCTTTATTTCGGACGGTTCAAAATGTGATACGGGCAACATTCTTGATATCTTCGGGGACAACAATCGCATTGCGATTTCGGACCCGGTGTATCCTGTTTACGTCGACACGAATGTGATGGCCGGTCATACGGGGCCTGCTGATGCTTCGGGTCGCTTTGGGGGATTAGTGTATCTGGAAGGAAATGAGGCCAACGGGTTTGTGCCGGAGTTGCCTGCGGAACCAGTTGACCTGATCTATCTGTGCTACCCGAACAATCCAACAGGTACTGTGGCCAGTCGTGAGACGCTGCAGCGGTGGGTGGATTACGCGAGGGCGAATGGTTCTCTGATTTTGTTCGATGCCGCCTACGAAGCCTTCATCTCCGATCCCTCGATTCCCCACAGCATCTTTGAGATTGAGGGTGCGAAGGACGTGGCGATTGAGTTTCGCAGTTTCAGCAAGAGTATCGGCTTCACAGGGATACGCTGTGCTCTGACCGTGGTACCGAAGCAGCTGATGGGCAGTGCGCCGGACGGCAGTCAAACATCCATCCACGCCTTGTGGAACCGCCGTCAGTCGACGAAATTCAACGGAGCGTCCTATGTGGTCCAGAAGGGCGCAGCGGCCGCATACAGCGACCAGGGTCGTCGGGAAACACGGGGGCTTATCGAATTCTACATGAACAATGCTCGATTGTTGCGTGAAGAGCTTACGCAGGCCGGGTTACGAGTGTTCGGTGGCGTGAACGCACCTTACGTGTGGCTGAAGACACCAGGCAATCTATCGAGTTGGGACTTCTTCGATCTGCTGCTGCAGAAAGCCAACGTTGTGGGAACTCCCGGCAGCGGCTTTGGTGCTGCCGGGGAGGGCTATTTCCGGCTGAGTGCGTTTAACAGCGTGGAAAATGTACGCGAGGCACTGGAGCGGATTCGCGGGGTGCTGTGAGAAACCGGCGGGTGGTTTTTCTGCCTGGTCCCGCATCCGGACGGACTGGAACGAGCAGCTTTTCGGCCGGAATCGGGCGGGCGTCTGTCTCAGGCATCCGGCGGTCGGGACCGCAAATACTGTATCACTCGCCAAGTTTTTCCGTGGCCCAGGCTTTCAGGGCTTTGCGGGCATCTTCCAGAGCGTTGTCTCCGGCGGTGCGGGCAGCTTCGAGGGTGTTGTTTTCGAGATCAGACTGGCAGAAGAAGTAGAACTTGATTTTTGGTTCGGTGCCGGAGGGGCGGGCGGCGATCTGAATACGTATGGGGGGAGTGGGGTCGGAGTGGTAGATCAGCAGATCGCCGCGGGGGCCGGAGGATGGTGTCAGTGGCGTGCCGGCGGGCAGGGAAGTGCGTTTGCCGGTGCTGTAGTCAACGACCTCGCTGAATGAGATACTGCCCATGGACTGAGGCGGGCTGGAACGCAGAGTCTGCATCAGTCCGTCGATTTTGGCTTTACCCGTGGGACCTTCGCAGTAGATGGAGACCTGGCCCTCGCAGTGGTAGCCACAGCTGCGATGGAGGTCATCCAGCTGATCCTGCAGGGTTCGTCCGGCGGCTTTAAGTTCGGCGGCAAGTTCGAGGATGAACAGGGCGCAGACGGACGCATCTTTGTCGCGGCAGTAGTTGCCAGCGAGGAATCCGATGGATTCTTCGGTACCGAAGACAAAGTGTTCGGGGCCCTGGTCTTCGATGACCTGGGCGATGTATTTGAATCCCACCAGCAGTTCGTGGAAGCAGCGGGCGCCGTGGAGGTTGGCAACGGCACGGGTCAGTGGAGTGGTGACAAGGGTTTCGACGATGTAGTCACTGGGTGAGAAGCGTCCGGCGGCCTTGCGTTTGCGGAGCAGATAGTCGGTGAGGAGTGCTCCGACCTGATTGCCGCTGAGCGATCGAAAGTGACCGTCAGCAGCGCGGAACATCACTCCCAGACGGTCGGCGTCCGGATCGGAGGCAAGGATGAGTTCTGCTGGGTGTCCGGTTTGTTCGACCCAGTGGACGACGGGATCGAAGACGGCAAGGTTTTCAGGGTTCGGGAGGTGCTGGGGGACGTTGGGGAAGTTGCCATCGGCAGCTCGGTGGGGTTCGAAGATATCGACGCTGGTGAAGCCGGCGGTTTTGAGTACGGCGAAGATGGATGTTTCACCGACACCATGCAGCGGGGTGAACACCGCGGGGATGTTGCGGCAGCTGGAGGCGGAGAGGGCGGCGACGGCAGCGGTGTAGGCCTGGTCGATTTCCCGGCCGATGATGGTGATGCTGCCGGCCTGCAGAGCCTGTTCGAAGTCAGCGGCAGGAATTTCGTTGGCACGTTCGACTTCCCGGATGATGCCTTTGTCGTGGGGGGGGATGACTTGCCCGCCGTTGCTCCAGTAGGCTTTAAAGCCGTTGTCGGCGGGAGGGTTATGAGAGGCGGAGATCATCACACCGATGCTGCAGCCGAGGTGGCGGACGGCAAAGGAGAGTACGGGTGTGGCGCGGTGGGATTCGAAGAGAAAGACTTTAAGTCCGTGGGCGGCGAACACGCAGGCCGCGATGCGGGAGAAGCGGGGGCTGTTGTTGCGGGTGTCGCAGGCGATGACAACGGAACCGGACGAGCATCCGGTGGAGCGGAGATAGACGGCCATGCCGTGGGTGGATTCGGCGATGGTGCGGTCGTTGATGGTGGCGGGCCCCATTTCACCCATGGGGCCGCGGCGTCCTCCGGTACCAAACGGGATCGCGGTCCAGAACATGGCGTCGAGAGCTGTCCAGTCCTGATTGCGGATGAGTTGTTCAAGTCGGCTGCGCCAGGGGCGGAGGGAGTCCTGCTGGAGCCACGTACGGATGTTTTGGGGGGAATCACCGGTGAGTTTTCCGGAGGCAGCGGCGGATTCAACGGTGGCGAGCAGATCAGCGGACATGCTGGGGATCCGATGTGAGGTGGAGCGCAGAAAGGCCTGGCAACAGACGGCAGACTGAATCTACGTCACAACAGGCTTTGGAGCAAATACCGGCTGACCAGGGAAAACTTGTGCTCAACGCTGAGCATGAAGAAAAACTCGCAGGGAGCGAGTACATTTGGGGGCGGCAATGGTTCGGGGAAGTTGTGCCGGGCCGTTTTTCTGTATTTTGTGCATGGGTAAGAACAAGAACCAGGGTTCTGTGATGGATCGGATTACACCGGAAGCGATTTTGCGAGAGCGTTTTGGTCACGGGGAATTCCGGGGCTGTCAGCAGGCGGTGATTGAGCGGTTGCTGGCGGGTGGTCATACGTTGGTGATCATGCCTACGGGCGGTGGCAAATCGCTGTGTTTTCAGGTGCCGGCGCTGGTGCTGGCGGATCAGGAGGGAGCCCCCAGGCCGCTCACGCTGGTGATTTCACCGTTGATTGCGTTAATGAAGGACCAGGTGGACGGGTTGCGGGCGCGGGGGATTGACGCGGTATTTGTGAATTCGTCGCTGAGTCGTGCGGAGCGTGAGCAGCGGTATCGGGAGTTATCGGAGGGCCGTTATTCGCTGCTCTACGTGACACCTGAGCGGTTTCGCAAGGTCGACTTTCTGGAAGTGCTTGAGCGGCGCCGGGTGGTGCTGCTGGCGGTGGATGAAGCACACTGCATCAGTGAATGGGGGCACGACTTTCGTCCGGACTACACGCGTCTGGGGGAAATCCGTGAACTGCTGGGGCGGCCGACGACCGCGGCGTTCACCGCCACGGCAACTCCGGATGTCCAGCAGGACATTCTGCGGCAGCTGCATTTGTCGGCAGAATCGGTGCAGTTGTTTCATGAGGGGATGGAGCGACCGAATCTTGATCTGCGAGTGTGTGAAGTCTGGGGAGCTGATGAAAAACAGGAGCTGATGCAGGAAGTGATTGAGCACTGGCTGGCGGAGTCCAGTGGCTGTGGAATTGTGTATTTCACGCTGATCCGAACGCTGGAGGAGTTCAGTGAGCGGCTGCAGGCTGAGGGTTTTGAGCATGTTTGTTATCACGGGGACCTTGAGCGTTCCGTGCGGCGGATGGTGCAGGACGAATTCATGCAGGGCCGCAGTCGGCTGGTGTTGGCTACGAATGCGTTTGGGATGGGGGTGGACCGCGAGAACATTCGTTTTGTGATTCATGCTGACGTACCAGGTTCGCTGGAGGGGTATGTGCAGGAAATTGGCCGAGCGGGGCGTGATGGGGAACCATCAGAGTGTCTGTTGCTTTATGACCAGAACGACCTGAATACGCAGCTGGAGTTTATTCGCTGGTCGAACCCTGACGCGGAATTTTGTGAGCGTACGTGGCATCTGCTGGTGCATAGTGCCGACCAGGTGCGGGCGTTTGGACTTGAATGGCTGCGGGAGCGGCTGTGTGACCGTCAGCGGCACGACCGGCGTCTGGAAACGGTCCTGGCCCTGCTGGAGCGATACGGGGTGTTGAATGACGAGCACGATCTGACGCGAATGGAACTGAGCGGTGATTTGCCGGCAGAGTTGTCGGATGCGGTCCGTCGGGCGGATAAGCTGTTGCGGGATCAGAAACGCCTGTACGCGCTGGTGCAGTATATTCGCAGCGAGGATCGGCCGGGATTTCTGCGGGAGTATTTTGGGTTGCGTGGATGAATTTCGTTTTTTTTGTGTCACACGTGAACCCCCTGACGATACAGGTTGTCAGAGTCCTCGGGATTCAGCGAAATGAAGGCCATGGTCAACGGGACTGCCGCAGCAGCCGAAGGCTGTCGATCCGTCACTCAGGGGAGGTCGGTGGCTGCGTCAAAGGATTCTTTCAAGACTGAAAGGAGCAGTATTCAGGCTGAGGGCGCATGTCGTTCAAGGCCGCAGGAAGAGTCTGCAGGATTGAAGGGTGAAATGTTCCGCCAGACAATTCGGAATCGCCGGTTTTTTCCGGACACAGGTTCCGATCAGTGAAGAAAGAAGAGTTCAGGAGGCCGGGCGTTCGGGCTCAGCATGCAGCGTCAGCGTTGTGGCTGGGTCAGCCGTAGTCGGATTGTAAACCTCTGTCGGTCTCTGCCAGGGACAAAGGAGCCCGAAATTCTCGGGCGTGGGGGATGACGGTCTTGTCGGTATGTCGGCGAGAGCCATGTACAGCCGACCGTTTTGATTTGTTGGCCCTGTCGGCTTCTGCGAATCCCGGTTGCTGTTTCAGCACCCTGTCCAATCTGCTCACCACTGGGCGTGGCGGCGCCTCTTCATCACCTGCATGAGTGATTCAGCGAGCGACGGCTTTTGACGGTCGCGTGTGCGGAACCGAATCCATGAGGTGCTGGTGCGGTGACGTATCAGTGCCGGGTAAGTTTTCCTGCCAGCTTCATCGTGATTTCTTCGGAGATCGCTCCTGAAGTTGTGTGGGTGAGTCTTTAGTCACCGGGAGTGCCGTCTTCAGAGACTGCCGCAGAGACGTTGAAGCCGTGTTGTACTGGATGATGCCGATTTGGGCCGATGACCTGGGGCAGACGAGAGTCAGAGGACCCCACGAGGCGCTGCGGAATTCGGTGTGACAAGGCGGGGTGGCAGGATTGACGGCCGAGTTCCATCCGTTTCGGCGGACAGGCCGTGGCAGTGAAGGTGTTTGCCTTCAGGCTTCCAGCGTCCGGAGCTTTCCCGTTGACCGTGTGCCTTTTGCCGGTGAGTGGCGCAGGAGCTGAATGTCCGGGGCTATGGTCAGGACATCAGGATCATCAAATTTTGAGGGGTGTTGTGATGGTTCAGCAGACATTTACTCGTCAGAAGCATGATCTTGCGAAGGCGGCGGCGATGCTGGAGAAGATTCGAGCGCAGGAGGTGCGTCAGATCCTGCGTTCGCCGACCGGCGAGGTGCTGGAGGTGACGAAGGACACTTATGTGGATTTTCCCCCCGAGGCAATTGCGAGGCAGGTTCTCGAGATTGCTGAGCGTGTTGTGTCGCAGCACGGTGCGCGTCAGCAGGCCAATTCGCGGAACACGGGGCGTTTTGCGTGGTGTGGAATTGAGGCGGATCTGACGGTGCCGCAGCTGCGTGCGCTGCAGGATGTCTGCGGTTTATTGTCTGAGCTGTGCACACGGTTGCCGCGCCGGAATCCGAAAATGGTCCCCAACACGACGGTCGAAAACCGTCCAGCCTGTGCTCGCAGGCCGGTTGAAAACCGTCGCCGCGAGACTCGGTACATTCCTTACGAAGAAGATTCGACCACGCGGGTTCGTACTTATGAAACTCACGTGGAGACTCTCGTGAGTACCACTCAACAGGTTGAAATTGATTTCGGTCTGCAGATCGAGGTGATCGAGCGACTGAAGGAATTGGTGGGGGATTTGAAGATCGCGGTGCAGGTTGCGATTGACGATGCAAATGCGAAGGGGCATCAGAACGACAGCGTTCTGGAGCGGGTAATTGCAGGCATCCGGGAGAAGCTGGATGCGGCATTACCCGTCTGCGGAGCATCGGTGTCTCAGGAGTAGTCTGATGGGACGCGGCGTATCCGTGGGTCTGAGTCTGCTGGGCGACGGTCGTGTACTGCGGCTGACGCGGCGGAGTGTGCGTACGGCTGTCAGCCATCTGAAGTCGACGTCGACGTCTTCGATGCGGCAGATTCGCGATCTTGTTTCCGGTGTTTGCAGTTCGCCCGAGGCAGCGGTGCCGGTTGTGGATCGATTGCTGACGGAGAGACGTGGTACGTTTACGTTGAGCGAGCTGCGAGAGCTGGAGGGGGTCTTGAACAGGGGGCTGATCAGCGGGGTACTGCGTCTTCCGCCGTTTGAGCCGGAGTTCCTGCAGGGGCTGATTTGCAGCGGCCATGGTGGAAAAAGTCAGCGACGTGGGCTCGGACTGTTTTATAACGGCGTACTGTTCGAGGTCCGGCAGATTTCAATCGGTGAGATGTTGTCGGGCGGGCCTCGTGATGTGCTGTTGGAGGATCGCAGTGGATGTCTGCATTTTCTTCGCTTCCTGGCGGTGAAGATGCTGCGGGACTTTCCTGCGATTCGCACCAGCAGCCGATACGACCTGCAAAGCTCAAAACTTCAGCAGTTGCGGCTGCTGGACACGCTGGCGATCTACTCTGTGCTCCGAGCGCAGCCGGCACCGGGTTTTCACTTCACGGGCTGCGCGCCGTTTCTGGGTGGCTGTTGAGGTGTTGGTGTCCGGGGCGTGGAGAGTTGGGGGCAGTATCAATTCACGGGGCAGGTGACATCGAGGAGTGTGATGTCGGTTTCGGGAATGATGCGAGCTCCGCCGGAGCAGGCAGGGAGCAGCATTGTTCGGCCGAAGCTGAGGCTGGCATTACCGGTGGCTGTTTCGAGTCGGGCGTGGCCTGCCAGCGAGATCAGGATATGGAAGCGGCTGTCGCGGGGGATGGAGAAGGGCCGATCGGACTGGTGGCGGTGGATCTGGAAGCAGCTGCAGGAGACAAGTTCTTCGAAGGCGTGGTCATCATCGCAGCGGGAGTGTGGGATGACGGGTGAAACGGGACCCTGCTGGAAGTTGGTGCAGGCGATTGATTCGGCGATGTGAACAGGGCGAGGTTTGCCGCTGGCATCAGTGCGGCCCCAGTCGTGCAGGCGGAAGGTAAGATTGCTTTGCTGCTGGATTTCGGCGAGGACGATGCCGGGGCCGAGCGCGTGTACGGTACCGGCAGGCACGAAGATGCAGTCACCGGTGTGAACTTCGTAAATGTGCAGGAGTTCTTCGAGGTCACAGCCGCCGAGGGCTTGCTGGAGCATTTCCGAGGTAACTCCGGGCTGGAGTCCGCTGCAGATGCGGGCACCGGGTTCGGCGTGCAGAATGATCCACGCTTCCGTCTTGCCGTTTTCGACCGGGTTCCACGTTTTTGCCTGCTGATCGTTGGGATGCACCTGAAGGGAGAGCCAGTCGTTGGCATCGAGGAATTTGACGAGCAGCGGGAACTGAGTGAGGTGCTGGTGTTTTCCGAGGAGTTCGCCGGGGTAACGCTGGAGAAGTTCGGGGAGTGAGGTACCTGCGAGTGGGCCGTCGGCAACGCAGCTGGTTCCATCGGCGTGGTCAGCGATTTCCCAGCTTTCGGCGTAGTCAGATTCCGGGCCGAGGTTGCGTCCGAGCAGTGTTTGGAGTTTTCTGCCACCCCAGCGGATGCGTTTGAGGAGGGGTGTGAAGGTCAGCGGAGGCAGGGGGGTGTTGGTGAGCATGGTGCGGATTCCGCTGAGAATTATCTGATGCGAAAATCGTTGCCTGGGTCTGTTTGGGCGAGTGTGCGGAGTGGCTTTGTTTCGCTAATGTGATGTTGTTGGTTGTCGTCTGCGGATGGTCTGCGGTCGAATTTGTTTGATAACAAATTTCAGGAGGTGCGGGAGAGCGATGGTTCGATTTACTGGTGTATCGGTGGTGAAGGCAGCGAACGTGTACTTTGACGGGAAAGTGACGAGTCGCACGGTTGAGTTCCCGGATGGCAGCATCAAGACTCTGGGAATCATGCTGCCCGGGGAATATACATTCAACACCGGCAAGCCGGAGTTGATGGAGATTCAGTCCGGTGAGCTGGAGTGGTGTGCGGCTGGTGAAACGGAGTGGCGATCTGTTCGCGGGGGCGAGTCATTCCATGTTGCGGGTAGCTCGTCCTTCCGTCTGAAGGTGTCTCAGGTAACTGATTACATCTGTTCGTTTCTGTAGCGAGACGTATTACACGCCGGGTTTGACGTCCTGTGCTGCGGCGGTGACTGCTGGGTAACGTCGGGCATTGTCAGCCTGATTCAAAGCGCGAAGGTAGGCGGTGGCGGCGGCTTCGATGATATCGGTGCTGACGCCCCGACCTGAATACTGCCTGCCGTCGACGGCGATGGCAACGTGAACTTCGCCCTGTGCGTCCTTGCCTTCCGAGACACTGCGGACGTTGAATTCTTCGAGCCGAGCGCTGAGGTTCATGATGCGTTCCATGGCGCGGAAGACAGCATCGATGGGACCATCACCGGTTGCAGCATCAGAAACGGGTTCGTCTGCTTCACACTGCATTTCCAGCGTGGCGGTGGGAATCATGCCGGTACCGGCAGACGTGTGGAAGCGTTTGAGTTTCCAGCGGTCAGCGTTGTCTGTGAGGCGGTTTTCGATCAGGGCCGTGATGTCAGAGTCGTAGATTTCTTTTTTGCGGTCTGCGAGGGCGATGAAGTCATCGAAGGCGCGCTGCAGGGCGGTGTCATCAAGATTGAATCCGAGTTGTGCTACGCGGTCGCGAAAAGCGTGGCGGCCGCTGTGTTTTCCAAGCACCAGATTTTGTCCAACGTAGCCGACATCTTCAGGCCGCATGATTTCGTAGGTGGAGCGTTCCTGAAGGACGCCGTGCTGATGGATCCCGGCTTCGTGGGCAAAGGCGTTCTGTCCCACAATGGCTTTGTTGCGCTGGACTTTCATCCCGGTGATGGATGAGACGAGGTGGCTGGTGGGATAGAGTTTTTGAGTCCTGATGCCGGTACGCACCTTGTAGTAATCACCGCGTGTGCGAATGGCCATCACGATTTCTTCGAGTGCTGCGTTGCCGGCTCGTTCACCGAGGCCGTTAATGGTGCATTCAACCTGCCGGGCGCCAGCTTCGACGGCCGCAAGGCTGTTGGCTACCGCCAGGCCGAGGTCGTCGTGGCAATGGGCGCTGATGACGGCTTTGGAGATATTGGGAACGTTCTGTTTGAGATGAGAAATGACGCGGAAGTAGTGACTGGGAGTGGCGTAGCCCACAGTGTCGGGGATGTTGACTGTGGTCGCCCCGGCAGCAATTGTTTTCTCGACAACTTCGCAGAGGAAGTCGAGTTCGGTGCGGACGGCATCCTCGGGAGAGAATTCGATGTCATCGCAGAATTCCTTTGCCTGCTGCACCGAACGCACCGCGCGCTCTATGATTTGAGCTTTATCCATTTTGAGTTTGAACTCGCGATGGATGGCGCTGGTGGCGAGGAATACGTGGATGCGGCGTTTTTCAGCTCCGGCCAGAGCGCCTTTGGCCTTTTCGATGTCCTCGTCGCGACTGCGTGCAAGGGCACAGATCGTGGTGCGGTCACCGAATCGGGAGGCGATCTGAGAGACGGCGTCGAAGTCACCCGGGGAGGCGATCGGGAATCCGGCCTCAATCACGTCGACTCCGAGCTCCACAAGGGCCCTCGCGACTTCCAGCTTTTCGCGGGTGTTCATGCTGCAGCCGGGCGATTGTTCGCCGTCACGGAGAGTGGTATCGAAGATCACAATCTGATCACCGGTCATGGAACGGCTCCGGAGGTCCAATGCGGAAGCTGGGGTGCAAAAAAACCCTGAGGTGATGGCCTCAGGGTTTATCTATTTTGAGCAGACAATCCCCGAAACCCTACGGCGAAAGAAGAAGCAAGCCGGAAAGCAGGAGAAGGCTGTGCATGGCTAAGGGATTTCCTTGGGGGGAAAGCAAACAGGGCGGCCGGTGCAACCGACAGCCTCAGAAAGGCTAGTCGGGAGGGTGACTGGAGTCAACAGTGCGGGAGAGAAATCGCTGATTTGGCGGCGAGTCCGTGTTTGGCTGGGCAGTTTTCGGTTTTTCCCGGGAGGCCGGAGCGGTTTGCCGCAGGGGCGGGCGAGCGGAGTGGCGCGGCGAGTTGGTTGAGTCAGAGCTGTGGCTGGCCGGCGGGGATTTCGTCCTCAACAGCGGGCGGTCTGACAGACCCGGCGGCGGGGGCCGTGGGACCGGATTCGAGAATCTCCTGCCGGGCGATGCGAACGGACTGGGGTGCTTCGATGGAAAGTCGGACCCGACCACCGCGGACTTCGGTGACCGTGATTCGGATGTCACCAGCGATGTGGATGGATTCGCCAACTTTTCTGCTGAGCACCAGCATTGGGCACCTGTGGCCTGTGGGAGTTTCTGTTCCCGATGGATGAATTCGGCAGAAATTGCCGATTTGCAAAAGATTACGCACGAGTTGAAGGAAGATTCGAGAAGAAATGCGGAAGATTCACACGAAATTCGGGAAATCCCTGATCCTGTAAGCCGGGTGGCAGCGGCATTTGAAGGAGAAAGTGGTGTTGACCTGCGAGCGCTGAATCCGGCACGATTTGCCGATTCGCACGCGATTCAGAAATCTCGCTTTCGAATTTTTGGTTTTGTCTTTCCGGAGTCATTCAAGTTGCGGCTGGGGGGATTTAAGCGGCTGATGGGGAGCAATCGTGCGGAATTCAGGGGGGGATTTCCGGCAGCCTTCATGTTGATGATGGTTGTTGTGGCGAGCGTCCGCGCTGGTGATGAGCGAGTGGGGAAGTGGACGGTTGAGGAGCAGCGAGGTGTGGCCGTGCTCTATTCCGAGTTTTCCATTTCTGCTGCTGACGTTTGGCGGGAACTGGAGGATGTCAGTTCGCTGCTGGAGCAATCTGTGGGAATTGCGCCTACGGATGGGCGGGTGGAGATCATCCTGTTTGAGAGTCAATCCAGTTACCTGAGGTATCTGCTGCCGGGGCTTCCGCAGGCGCGGAGTCGTCGTGCCCTGTTTTACCGAAATGCTGATGTGAGCCAGATTTACGCGTGGAACAACAGGGCCCTGATAACGGATTTGCGGCATGAAATGGTGCATGTGCGGGTGCATCAGCATCTGCCTTTTGCACCACTGTGGCTGGATGAAGGTTTGGCGGAGTGTTTTGAGGAGCGCATGGGCAGTCGCGGGGATGCGGCGAGGCGGGAGCTGCTGCGGTGGAAGGCGCGGATGAGCCAGTTGAGTTCACTGCGGGTTCTGGAGCGTCTGCCTTCGGCGGAGTCGATGGATGGCAACGACTACCGCAACAGCTGGGCCTGGACCGCTTTTTTGCTGGAGGAGTCTGAGGAGTCTCGGCGGTTGCTGCGGGCGTACGTTCAGGAGATTCACAGAGGGGAGGCACCTGGGGCGTTTAGTTCCTACGCGGATACTCAAAGTCCCCTACTTCTTACCCGCGCAAACTCCTATTTCCGAAAAATGCGTTCGCCCGTAAGCTTTGATTCAAGTTCGAAGTAGGGCTGACCGGGACGTTGACATTTGTTCCGTCCGCAGGGGCTCCGCCAGCCCGAGATTTTTTGTGGTAATGCTCAAAGGAGTGAACTCATGACTGCCATGTATTCCGGGAACCGAGGATTGCTGACCGTTCTGCTGTCACTGGCGGTCACGTTTCATGCTCCAGCAGCCACGGCCGCAGACGCGGCAGTGGTGCGGACTCAGGATGTGCGTTTGGCGAAGGGTGGTGTGTTAACGACGCGGGTTGTGGACCTTCAGGGCCGGCCGATGTCAGGTCAGTTGGTCGAGGTGCTGCATCGTGGTCAGCCTGTGGCGACGTCCGAGTCCGGTGAGGATGGTTTGGTGACGATCGCGGGGTTGCGTCCTGGGCAGCACGATATTGTGACATCGAGCGGTTCGCTTCCCTGCCGGTTCTGGGCTGCTGAGGCGGCGCCTCCTGCAGCTGTTTCTGTGCCAGCGGTGGTCAATGATCCTTCTCTCGTGCGTGGCCAGTTTGGTGCCTTCAACTTGCCGATGCTGGTGTACGCGGGTGCGACGATTGCTGCAGTGGTGATCGGGGTCGACGCGATGAACACAGCTGACGATGCTCAGGCGGCGAACACCAGACTGAATGGTGAAGTGGCCGAGCTGGAGCAGCGGGTGCGGGAGCTTGAGAATCCGGCGAGTCCCTGAGACTGCCGACCGGTTTTGATGCACGAAAATCACAAAATCCCGATTGCCGGATGGCAGTTGGGATTTTTTGTTTTCAGATCATGTCGAGTTTGCGGTGCCGCCGAACCGGGGGCTTGGCGCATGCGGCGCAGAGTCCGTGTACTTCGAGTCTGTGCCCTGTCATGCGGAAACCGTGCTGTGCGGAGACCTTTTCGAGCAACGCGGAGATCTCTTCATTGCGGAATTCAACCAGCTGACTGCATTTTTCGCAGATGAAGTGGTCGTGCTGGGGGTAGCCGTAGTCATGTTCGTAGACTTCACGGTCGTTGGCACGGGCGACTTTGCGGATGAGTCCGGCGTTTTCGAGTTCGCGGATGGTGCGATAGACAGTGGCGCGGCTGACGCGGCCGCCATCGCGGCGAGGCTGGGTGAGTTTTGCGACGATGCGGTCGCAGTCGAAGTGTTCGTGGTCAGCAAAGATTTCGCGGACGATGGTTTCGCGTTCCTGGGTGAGCCGTTTGCTGCGCGTAGCGAGGAATTCACGGAATTTCTCGAGCGGTGAGACCGTGACTTCGTGGGGTGTGAGAGCTGGGGTGGCAGCGTGTGTCACCTTGGGCCTTTTGTGATTTACCGGGGGGAGCGTCCTGAAGGAAACGACGGCCTGTGAAGGCTAGTCGGCGTGGCGTTCAGCCTGCACTTTGCTGAGCATACGGTTGAAGGCCTGTTCGAGGATATCTTCGTTATCGTAGTAACCGGCTTCGATGGCACGACGGATTGCTGCAAGTTTTTCCTGGCGGGCCAGTCTTGCGTCGGAGTCAGCTTTGGGGCCGGAGGGGGGACTGTGGTGGTGGCGTGCGGGTTGCATGCAGGCTGATTTCCGTACAGGAGCGACCGGCAGAAGTAGCACAGTCAACCAGAACATCGTACGATGCAAAGTCAGTTTGTTCCACCGATTCCCTGTTGTGGGTGTTGAAAAAATACATCAGGTGTGCGGCATTTCGTTGCGACCGGAACGATCGCTCCGCCTGCCTCCGCTGTTAAAAACGGGGTATTTGGGGGAAGTTTTATCTTCAGACGGAGAATGCACATGCTCACATCCGGCGGATTCCCTGGTTCCCTGCTGCTGCGACTTTTTGTCGCTGTCGCCGTATGCCGGATGAGTGAACTGCCGGCGGGAGCTCAGGAAACCCGGTCTGTCGGGAATCAGCTGCTGCACGGCGAGCGGTTGAGTACGTGGAACGGTTTTCGGCGACTGGATTTTGAGCTCGATGGTCGACCTGTTCTGGTAATCGTTCCGATGGCAGCAGCTGAGGGACATCCATGGGTTTGGCATGGTGAATTTTTCGGTCACCGCCCGCTTCCCGACGTGGCTCTGCTGGGGCGTGGTTTCCACGTGGTTTACACTCGCATCAGCGATCAATTTGGTTCACCCGCTGCTGTGGCTCACTGGAATGCTGTGTACGCGGCGGTGACTGCGCGTTACGGGCTGGGGCCGCGGCCGGCCCTTGTGGGAACCAGCCGTGGTGGTCTGTACTGCTATAACTGGGCGGCGGCGAACCCCGGTCGCGTTTCATGCATCTTCGGAGACGCTCCGGTTTGCGACCTGAAGAGCTGGCCTTTGGGACGCGGCAGCGGCAAACGCAGCGGCGGCGAAGTGGAGAAGCTGCTTGCGGTGTACGGTGTGGCTGGTGAAGACGAACTGCTCAAACAGGCGCTCAACCCCGTCGACCGACTGCAGCCGCTTGCGGACGCCGGAATTCCGATCCTCCACGTGACTGGTGACGCCGACGAGATCGTGCCGCTTGCGGAGAACACCGGGCTGGTTCAGGAACGCTACCGGCAGCTTGGGGGGAGCATGCAGGTGATTATCAAGCCCGGTGCGGGGCATGTGCATGGTCTGGAGGATTCGACGCCGATCATCGAGTTTATCGACGAACACGGGCGGAAGGGGCCGCTGCCGACTGAATCTTCGTCCATGTGACCGGCGACGCTTTGAAAGTTTGTCGGTTTGCTTCGGATTGAAACAGATACAGCCGGCCGGCGTACCAGGCTCCGTAGCGAACGCTCCCGGGAACAGCGCGGTGTTCACGGGCGAGGGTCACTGGATCGCACCCCTGAACAACGGGGGTGTATCGGCCTGGTTCAGCATTGAACAGGCTGCGAAGTTCGGCGGAGGCGAACTGGTAGCGGACACCCTCGTGGACGGCTGTCAACTCCGGTCTGCCAGGGCTGAGTATCCGGCGTTGCTGGAGTGTCACAGGGCAAAATCCGTCGAGGCCCACAAGGCTGGTGTTCAGCGCGTCACCGTCTGCGGGGTATTTGCGGGGGGCCATGTTGGCGTTCGCACGTGGTTCGGGGGCCTGAACCTGTGAGCGGCGTTTGCTGCCTGAGTGGGCGCGGGTGCCTCGCGAGTCCGTTCGGGGCAGCTTTGGGGGAGCAGGTTTCGTGGTGTGTGCGGGCGGATTTACAGCGATGCTGTCGAGGAGCGCGAGGTATTCCGCGGTGGAGTGGGGCCGGTGGAGAACTGCTGTGGGGAGTCCGGGGCGGAGAACCACATCTGCCGGGTACGATCTGACTCCGAGCTCCCGGGTGAGAGTCGGGTTGGCATCTCCGTTGAGTTTGACGGCGACGATGCCGCGAGTGAGGGCGGATTGAATGCGGGGATCTGCAAACACATCGCGTTCCATTCGCAGGCAGGGGGGGCACTGTTGCCCGTAGACATGTATGAGCAGAGTAACCCCGCGTTGTGCTGCAAGTTCTCTGGCTGATTGCAGGTCAGAAAACCAGCCGGCGTCCTGTGCAGTAGTGACCGGGGCGTGCAGCAGCAGGATGGCGATGAGGGGGAGTAGGGGATGCAGTGGTCGCATCGAAAGTCTCCGCGGTGGAAAACAGTTCTGGCTTTGTGATCTTCTTTGAAGATACCGATTGGGCCGAGTTGGCTCGCGGACATTCAGCTGGAAATCGGCGGTGAGTCAGAAGTCTGCTGTTGCGGCTGGCGTAATGGGCAGGACTGGCAGAGTTTTTGTGGACTGCCTGAATTGCGCATTCTTCGAGCTCCGGGTGTGCGTCGTGGGGCAACTGTGCGGATTTGGCAGAGTGCAGTTGTGACAGGAAGCGGGCGGACGGTGATCGCAGGGGCATTTGCTGTGGAATCGGGGGCCTGTCATCGCATTTGTTGCGTTTGGCGCGGTGTTTGCGTGTCTGACCGGCCGGATGCTTCGTGAGAACTTCGGTTTTCCCGCTGTGGTATAGAACAGGAGCAGAGCGATGAGAGGCAGATCGATTTGGTTCTGGTGGAAGAGCGTCGCTGCGGGTATGTCGCTGTTTCTGGTGCTGCTCGCATTTCGACAGCATTTGGGTTTGCGTCAGGCGATGGCGAGGCCGTTGCAGGATTCGGTGACTCCATCGGCTGCTCGGCCCCAGGATGGTGGGAATGCGGATAAGCAGGACGAGCCGAGGAAGGGCCTGTCGAAGTTCATGCGGCAGAAGTTGCAGGCTTCGAGCTCGATTCTGGAGGGGTTGTGCACTGAGGACCTCGAGATGGTTTCGAAGGGAGCCAGGGTGCTGCTGCAAATGAGTCACGAGGAGCGTTGGCGGGTCAGTGCGGACATGCTGTACAGGCGTTACAGCAATGAGTTTTCGGGTGCGGTGGAGGAGCTTTTGAAGGAGTCAGAGGAGCAGGACATGGATGGAACATCCCTGGCGTGGGTGAATGTAACGATGCGGTGTTTGAAGTGTCACGAGTGGGTGCGGAATACGGTGATTGCCGGGGACGGTGGTTGATTGGGTGTTGTCGGGTGCTGATTTACCGGGAGCTATGGAGATGTGCAGATGAAAGTTTCGTATGTTTCCCTGAGTACGGGTTTGTTTGTTGGTGCGGCAATCCTGATGGCATCCGTGGCGGTCATGTCTGCGGCGGCGGGAGTTCAGGATTCTGTGAATCCCCCGCCGGTGCGGTCTGTACAGGACGAGATTGCGGCCCCGCCGGACAAGCGTTCGATGGAAAATCTGATGCGGCAGAAGCTGGTGGCGGCGAAGACGGCGTTGGAGGGGATCAGTCGCCAGGACCACGGGATGGTGCAGGAATCCGCGGCGCGGATGATTGAACTAAGCCGTCTGGAGGCGTGGGAGCGGATGGCGAGTCCACGATTTGTCCAGGATACGGCGGATTTTGTCGCGGCGGCGGAGTTTTTGAATCGGGTGGCGGAGTCGCGTGATGCAGATGGTGAGGAGTTGGGATTTCTGAGAGTGATGATGACGTGCACGAACTGTCACCGGCACGTGCGTGGGGCGGCCGTGGCGGGCGGTGCGGGAGTGGTGGATGATCGCAGTCTGGCAGGAGTGATCGGATGGTGATGGCGGTTGTGCCCGAGGGTGGAGAGCGATTGCAGGGGATGCTGCAGCGTGCGCTGGCAGAGTTGCCGGCCGCTGATCTGAGAGTGCGGCTGGCCGGCAGCCGGGTGGTGATCTGCGGCCGGGTGGGAACGTGGCACGAGAAGCAGCGGGCTCAGGAGATTCTGCGGCGGTTGTGTCCTGCGCTGCAGATTCAGAACGGGGTTGAGGTGGAGGGGCAGCCGTGGGCTGCGAGAGCGGGAGTTGTTCAGCCGTGAGCGAGGCGTGTGCGGGCGGCCTCGGCGATGGCTCGAACTGCCGGATGAGAGACTTTTCGTTCCACGCTGATGGCATAGAACTGCATGGAGATGCCCTCGAGATTTCCAACCGGGAACAGGCCGTAGCGGGCTTCGAGATCCTCAAGGACGGTGGTGGCGACAGGCGCTAATCCAATGCCCTCTGTGGCAAGCAGCTTCAGAAGGGCTGAGTCTTCGATTTCGGCGATGATATTGGGTGTGAAGTTCTGTCGTTCGAACCATTCTTCGAGGGATCTGCGGAGCACCGTGTTCTGGGTTGGCAGGAGCAGTGGTTGTCCGTCGAGCGAGTCGGGGTACTGGTCGCGGAGTCGTTCAGCGAAGGGGGCGGTGCCTACCCAGGTGATGCCGGATTCTCCGAGGGTGTGGTTATAGGCTTTGACGCTGACCTGGGATCCGGCGGGGCTGTCGGAGAGGATCAGGTCAGCTTTGTGGATGGCGAGATCGGCGAGCAGTTCGGAGAGTTTACCTTCGTTGCAGACCAGCTGCACTTTCTGGGGCATGCGGAGGACGGGTTCGATCAGTCGAAACGCCACCTGTTTGGGAAGGAAGTCGGGAATACCAACAGTGAAAGTGAGAGTTCCGTCTGACTGTGCACCTTTCAGGCGTTCCATCAGTTCCTGGCCGGCGGAAAAGATTTCTTCGGCGTATTCGAAGACGATTCGGCCCACCTCGGTAAGCCGCAGCTCTCGGCCGTGGCGTTCATAGAGTTTGCTGCCGACGGATTTTTCGAGTTGTCGGAGTTGTCCGCTGATTGTGGGCTGCGAGAGGTGGAGTTTGGACGCAGCGCGGCTGATGCTGCCCTCGCGGGCCATGGTCCAGAAGTAGAGCAGGTGGTGGTAGTTGAGCCAGTTCATGGGACATGCACCATTGCTTTGGGTGGGGGAACAGTGGCGGTAGCGGTGTGAATTGATTGGATCTAACTGCCCTGCAATCGAGTGCAGTCCAGCCTGGTTTCGCTGGCGGACAGCTTTTATCAGGTGATTTTTGCGGAAATCAATGGAGGATAGCGATTCTTCCGCCCGGATTTCAGGGGTCAGTATGATGACAGG
>JBEAUF010000225.1:0-4110 GCA_041161565.1 Planctomycetota bacterium
CTGACCGTGGCGACACCCACTCGATTTCTCACCGGCTGTCCACTGCTGTCCAGAAACGTACGGGACGTAATCCGGCCAAGAGCATCATGCTGGTCCTGATAGCCATACACCCCGTCAGCATTCTGCTGGGGAACGTTGTCGTCGTCAGCGAATACGGCAGCCAGTTTCAGGCCATCCGCAGACCACCGGTAACGCACCACCGTCGCCAGTGATTGGCCGGTCTTCGGACTGGATTCCAGCTGCGAAGCTGGCATCACCGACTGCGAAGAACTCAGGCCGGCACCCGGAAGACTGGCAAGGCCCGCGGACGTACCAGGCACGAGCATCGCCAGGAGACTGGTTGCCGAACGACCTTCCCGCCGAGGCTGCAGGAACACCTGATACATCGCCTCTTCAGGTGACGTGAAGGTCTTTTTCCAGAGCGGCAGCAGACCGGGGTTGAACGCCAGCACCTGGGTCACCCGGCCGTCCACAGCGTACTGGTACTCGTAACGAACCTCCTCATGACTGGCATTCAGATAATCCGCCGCAAACTCGGTGCCCCACATAGCATTGTACGACTGCGGCGTCTGCACCAACTGTTCAGAGCCATTGATACGTTCCACCACTTGTATGGGGCCATACCACCCCCTCGTCGTGATGCGATAGCTCTGATCACGCTGCCTGACCTTCGCCCGCGAAATCGGCTCGATACCTTCAAACACCCCCCGGCGTTCGATAATGTCGTTGTACCACGACACAGACGGCCGCACGTAGGCGAAGCGATACCAGATCCCGTAACAGCCGGCGAACAGCAGCAGCACGGCCACCACCAGTCCAAGGAACCGAAATGGTTTGCGGCGAATCAGCTGCTTCGTTTTCCTGTAGACCCGAACCAGTCGCGGATCGAGGTCCCAGTCGATTTCTTCTCCGGCCAGCCACTGGGAGAGATGTGTGATCAGTTGTCCGATGGACGAATAGCGATCCTGGGGATCGGGTTCCAGGCACCGCAGGCAGATCCGCTGCAGATCACGATCCTGAAAATTGCCTTTGGAGCTGGGAGGCTGCGGCAGTTTGGTGCTGTGTTTGCGAATCCGATCGTGTTCTTCCGGATCCCGGCGTTTTGTCTGGAAGGGCCGGAGGTTGCAGAGGATCTGATAGAGGATCACACCGATGGCGTACTGGTCGGACTGTGGCGAGGCACAAACGGCGCCGCGGAAGAGCTCCGGAGCCATGTAGCCGAGCGTACCGAAAACTTCACCGGCAGACGTGATCCGCGACTGAGCCGTCCGCCCGGAGCTCGAGTCGGACACTTCGCTGTCCGAATACTCAGCCGCCCCATCGACGGGGCTGGGATCGAAGAAGCCAGCCATGCCGAAGTCGGCCAGCTTCGGATTACCCTCGCGGTCCAGCAGGATGTTTTCGGGTTTGACGTCCCGGTGGATGATGCCGGCATCGTGCAGAGATTGCAGTCCTGCGCAGACCTGCATGAGTTTTTCAATGGCCAGCCGGAGGTTGTCATCGTTTTTTGACTGCCGCGGGTGTTCCAGGAGCCATTCGCCGAAATTTCCTCCGGGAAGGTATTCCAGGACCATATACGGGCAGCGGTCAAATCTGGCGATGGAGACAACGCCTGAATCGATGACCTGCACAACGTGCAGATGCGGATTCTGAGCAGCGGTGCGGACTTCCTGGCTGAATCTGCGTTCGGCGTGTTTGTCGAGCAGTCCTTCGGGTTTGAGGATCTTGATGGCGACGGTGGAGCCATGTTTGGTTCTGCGCGCCCGGTAGACGCTGCCAAAACCTCCGCCACCAAGGTAAGACTCGATCACATAGCCGTCGATCTGCGGCCAGAATCCGGAATTTTTCGGGTCATATTCCGCATCCCTGCCAACCTCCGCGGCTCGCGCGGCCCCCGGCATGGGCGGCAGCCTGTCAAAGTCCGCTTCGCTGCTCGACTCAGACACACTCGGGAACTCAGCCCCGCCTGACTCGGGCTCGTTTTCTTCAGGCAGTCCGGAATTTTTATTCATGATTGATTGCCGCCAACGGGGTTAAGTGACGGATGTGGATGGGTGGAAATTCGCTTTTTGCAACACGTTCTGCGCAGCCCGGTTCGCCGCGCCCGCTATCGAATACTCATTCACTGCTGCACTGTGACAAAAAATCCGGGAAAAGCGGAGGCTTCGGGGCCGAATCCGGATCCGGGATCCTGACCGGCCCCGCTGCCGCAGCGTCCAGGGTTTCAGAACTACTGAGGTTTCTTTCTGCCACGCATTTCCTGCAGCGCAGTCTCGCAGAATGGCAGCAGGTTCCAGTCTCGAAGTGCTGCTTCAATCCGGTTCAGATCGTTATCCTCAATGAACAGTGCGACCTGTTCGATGATTTTCCGGGAAAACATCTGACGCGCACGTTTCTTGATCGTGCGGGCATTGTCCTCCGAAATCCGGCGACCACTGAGCTGAGAAAGGAATTCTGACAGAGCAGTGGAACGGGGGGCTTTGCTGTCCGAGGCCACAGCGTTCATCAGCAGTCGCAGAGTTTCGAAGTAGAGCGAGTCTTCGAGGCGGATGGCCTCCAGCGATCGGCTGATCACCGTGTCCTGAATTCCGCGATCAAAGGCCTCACTGGCACTCACCTCCAGAGCGTCGACATGGTCGTACTCCGACGGCAAATTGACCATCCCCCGCTTCGCCTCACGCGCCTCGTCGCGAGCATAAGCGAAGACCTCGTGCCGCAGAACCGTTTTCAGATAGGCGCGAAACAACTGAGGTTTCCCGTCGTCGGACACTCGCCGATAACCACTCAGTGCCCCCTCCATCCACTTCTCGACAACTCGCTCCCAAACACTCGTCACCGCGTCCGAATTTCGCACCATGGCGCCAATGTAGGCCATACAGGCCACCTGGTAACGCTTGATGGCCTGCTCCCGAATCGCCCGCTGCTCCGCTCGGTCCTCTTCGATCTTCCGACGAGCCTCGGCATCAAGCTCATCCCCCGGAGCAGGGATGGGCTTGCCGATTCCTTCGCCAATCTTTGACATGGTGGGAATGTTGTCGAGACGACTGAACTTGTCCGATTCGTCGCCGGCTGTCGTGCAGTGATTCATGGCTGGTTTCCTGTGAAAATTTGTTGAAAAAAGAAAGCCCCGACCCGGGGTGTGCCGGGTCAGAGCGTCCAGTAGTCAGCGTGGGCCTGCTCAATCAGATCCCGCTCGGCGAGCACGCCGGAGCAGCCAGCCACCGGCTGCGACTGGCGTGACTCAGCACCCGTTTCCGGCGGCTGAGCCACTGACTCGGCTCGCTGCACGAAAATGCTGTCCGCACACCCGCCAACGGTCTGTGTGCGTCTGTTTCCGGTCTCCTGCAACGTGACAGTGGCTGCAATCATCGAAATACTCCTTCGTGACAATCTGTGAATGGAAGAGCTGAACTTCCGGCACGGTCAATCAATCGTTCCAAACCCCATATCCCGTGCCGTACTGTTGAGGTTGCTGTAAGTTTGATTTATTCGGGCGGTCTCGCTTCCGAGATACCTGTCCCAGGCTCGCGAGTCCTGACAGGCCCCCGCCGTACCACCATCCTCCGGCGGTTCACTGCTGTCCGACGAGCTGTAGACTGAGACCAGAAAGAAAATGGCCAGGGCGATAAACCTGAAGACCTTCGACATGTTTTTTCTCCCTTTTTTTGACGCAAACAGTGATCAGCACGCAATCAGGACAACAACAGCCACATCAGAAATCGCAGTGGCCAGATGAACGTGAAAAACACCACGTCGCTGAAGCTGTACGGCGTGCCTGGCTGAGTCCACATAATCAGCTCAACAAAGAACCACGGCACCGCACCAATCACGTAAGCCGCAAAGATCAGCGTGAACCAGACCGGAACACTTTCCTGAGTTTTTGCCTCGGACATGTTTGATCTCCTTGTGTTGCAGGGGATTGAAGTTGTCACCGTCAGACGCACTCCCGTATGCGAAACCTGCGAAACCGTGACAGGATTTCGCAAACAACCACCCACAGAAGCGGAAGCCCCCCGGTTGCGATTCCGGCACCCTCGTGCCCACCCCTGCCGCCCCCTTGAGCGGACGGGCGGAAGCCCCCGGTTGCGATTCGGCACCCTGGTGCCCACC
>JBEAUF010000227.1:0-4996 GCA_041161565.1 Planctomycetota bacterium
GTGATGACAGCTGCAGCAGGTTCTGCCAGTCCTGACTGCCCGTGGCACAGGCGTCCGCCCGCTCAACCACCTTCCAGTCCACATCCAGTTCCTGCGCCTCGCGTCGCAGTGCCGCGAAGAACACGTCATCAAACGACACTCGCTGCAATGGGAAGCGCCTGAGCAGACTGGCCTCGCAGGCACGCATCCGGCTGGGACGCACGGTCAGCACCAGAAAACCACCTTCCTGCCACGCTGACTGCAGCCGCTGCTCAAACTGCCGAGCCGCTGCGACATCCGGAGTCACCTCCAGCTGTCTCGGGGCGGTGGCGGTCGACCTGCGGCGTGGTACGCTGGATCCGGACGTGAACAGCGGATGCAGCTCACGCCGGTGCCAGGTCTCCGTCTCCGCGTTCCAGCGGACATCCAGTCCCACCTGGTCCAGCAGGCGATCCAGCTCCGGACGATCCGGCAACCGTTCGGCTTCGGGGTAGCGAGTTTCCACGCGTCCGCGAAGCTGAGCGATGGAAAAGCCGCGCTCGTTGTCTCCCAGCCCCAGCCCGGTCAACGCTCCCAGACCGAGTCTGAGTGCCCGTTCTGCCGGCATGCCGCGAGGATACAATTCCTGACGGGCCGACACGGCAGCGCGGCAACTCATGGCAGCGGCTAACCGCAACAGCCGTTCGTTGTTCAGCGGCTGGCAGCCTTCCGGCAGCACGGGTGTCGAGACGTTGAACAGTTCCTGAAAAACTCGCATGGGCGGCAGCAGCGGATCCTCGCTGGCCAGCTTATCTGCGACTTCGCCCAGTTTTTCCGCATACAGGGCCAGTTCGCGGGTGCAGGCGATGACAGCTGAAGTCCCAGGGCGTCTGAGCTGAAATCGAGGCTCCGCCAGCCCGGCCTCGGTCTCAACGAGTGCTCGGGCGACCACCGTGGCGAACTGCTGTTGCTGACTGATGTCCAATGCGTCCCTGGCCGGACGCCGCAGCAGCACGAATTCCGTGACCTCGGCCACCGTCATCACTCCGCCTTGTCGCAGCAGCTCCTCCGCCAGCTCAGTCCGCAGCAGATTCAGTGACGCTTCCTTTGCCCAGCGCCTGCGGTCCGCACTCAGCACCTTGTTGACGGCGACGGGTGTGAGCCCGAGGGCCGTGGCCACATCTGTCTGACTGGGCCAGACGGCGGTTGCTGCGGCCTGGCTGCTGACAGCCGGAGCCAGCAGCGCCAAACGAATGCCCCACTCCGCATCCTTCCGCGGATTTCGAGTTCCGAACACTCGCTGCCTGAGTGTCTCCAGTGATGGCAGTTCGGCATCGTCTTCGATTTCCGTTTTTCGCTGGATTGCATCTTCAGTCACTTCGGGAAACCGCAGTCGCAATCGCGCGACGAACTCGGTGATTTCCCGACGCGTCTGATTTCCAACGCCCCGCATCATGTGCAGCTGCATGATGGGCGTCAGCAGCAGTTCCCGCGCGGTCAGAATGCTGGCTCGCTCGAGCGCATTGGTGGCTCGCGAGCCCAGACCAAGTGCGGCGATGGGAGTGCGCAGTTCCACTTCGTGCAGGGCCACTCCGAGTTCGACAGCAGCGCCAGTGGCCGTTTTTACCTGACGATCTTCGGCGTCCCGGAAAATCTTCTGCCAGGCCCACTTCATCTCATCGGCATTGTCATAGCGTTCCTCCGGGTCACGATGCAGCGATTTCCGGAAGAAATCCACGAGTCCCAGACGCACTGCCGGGTCGAATTTTTCGGCATCCAGATTCAGCTCGGCATCTGTGAGCGATGGATCAGATTTGCCGTCACCCCAGGCAGGCAGTACCGAGAAGCCTGCTGACATTTCAAACAGCACGACAGCAGCGGAATAGCGGTCGGCGGCGGGGTCCCAGCGGACGCGTTTGCGTGCGGGCAGGAATGGATCAATATAGCCCGGAGTCCCGACGCGAATGTTGTCGAGCGGTGCTGCCGTCAGCGAGAAGTCAAACAGGATCAGTTGGTTGCGTTGTTTTGTGAGTGAGCGAATGCCGATGTTATCGGGCTTGATGTCCCTGTGTGCGACTCCATGTCGTTCGAGGGAGCCAACGGCGTTCAGCAGATCTTCACCGTAACGCCCCAGCAGCTCCAGTCCCGGGACTCCATCCCGACGCAACAGGCTGGCGAGCGTTTCTTCGCCGGCCTTCTGCAGCACGAGGACAGTGCGGCCTGCCATTTCCAGTTCATCATGAATTGCCACGATGAATTCGCTCTGCAGCACTCGCAGAGCCTCGGCTTCTTCATGCAGCCGCTGATTCTCTTCGGCTGTCAGAGCCACTTTGAGGACGAACTGCTGGCCTTCACGGGACACAAGCAGTGCCCGCGCGGTCGCCCCCTGCCCAAGTTCCTTTTCAACGGTGTAACCGCCCTCCAGCCGGTCCCCGCGGCGGGCTTCCAGCGGATCAGCCACAAAGGCTTCTTCGGGGTCAGAGAATTCGTCTTCGACACCATCGAGCAGGTTGAGGAATTCTTCCACGGAACCGACACGGGTGTGCACATCGGGATGCGTACACCAGTAAATCAGGTCTTCCAGTTTGGGGCCGACACCGTCCACGACGGAAGACAGGCTGAGCCCTTTGTTGTCGCGGAGAATACGGATCAGCTCGGCAGCGCTGCCCGCCGGCGGACGATTTGCGAACAAGTGAAACGCGATGGCTCCGAGGGAAAAAACGTCCGAGGCTTCTGAGACATGGCGTGCGTCCGAGAGCGCTTCTGGAGCCATATAGACCAGTGACTGGCATTCGACCTGATCCTCGACATGCGTCATCAGGCCGGAAACATTGCTGCTT
Source organism: Planctomycetota bacterium (assembly GCA_041161565.1). Lineage (GTDB taxonomy): Bacteria > Planctomycetota > Planctomycetia > Planctomycetales > Planctomycetaceae > SXXK01. The sequence continues at coordinate 2,799 of JBEAUF010000227.1, forward strand.
TGACGGACTCCCAACTGCCAGTTGAAGACCTGAGTGTACAGCTTTGAGGGATCGCGGAAGTCCGTTACATCTTCGGCCAGCAGTTCTCCTTTGGCGGCCAGTTCGGCTTCGAGTCTGGCTCGTCCACCTTCATCTCGCAGGACCAGAATGCTCTGTGGTGACAAGGCGCGGTGAATGACTCGCTGCCGATGGGCGTACCGGATGGCGTCGGCAATGTCGCGCAGCATTCTGAGGCGGCGGTCACTGGGCAGTCGATGGCAGTGTGATGCCAGATAGTGGTCCAGTCGGATGGCGTGCGGATCCGGGTAGCGGAACAGCAGAGCCGGCCCGTGATCATGTTCGCGATAGTCACTGACAGGCAGGATTCCGGGGTGATGGAGTGCCTGCAGGATCTGGAATTCGCGTTTTGCGGCGCGGCGGCGACGCTGTCGCTCTTCGTCGGAGTCAGCCTGCGAGACTGTGTACTGGCGAACGCGGCAGAAAACATTGTCAAAGCTGGAATGTCGCGCCAGTCGATCCTGGAACCCGGGGCCTTCACCGAGCAGGTCTGCCAGCACATAGTCGCCAATCCGCCGCGACTTCAGCGAGGGCCGGATACCGGCCTGTTCGATGGCACGGGAAATGATTCGAGCCACGCTGGCATCCACGCTGCCCCGATTTTCCCGTGAAATTCCCGGGCCCTGCCGATTGAGCAGGGCTGCCACGATCCCAGGGCGTTCCGGCTGCGACTCGGTCGCGGGAAGATCGCGCAGAAGCACGCGATTGAGGGCCGTTCCGGAAAGTTCACACTGGAGGTCGGTTGCGGAGAGGAACACGACGGCTTCGACCCATGGCAGGCGGATTCCTCGCGCCGCAGATTGTGACTTCAGCAGGGCGGCCAGAGCCTTTGCCTTGCGATTTGCCAGCAGCACGGGGTTGTCGTCCGTCAAGGTGCGGCCATCGTGTTTCCATTTCCATGTGGCCACATCCCCTTCAACGCGTCCAGGGCGACTTTTGACCTCGACCAGCCAGAGCCCCTGTCGGGTGAGCGTCAGCAGATCGACTTCATACACGGCCCCTTCAGCCGTCATGAATTCAAAATTCGACCATGCTCGGTACGGTTCGTGGTCAGGCAGGTTGACTCGCAGGAATTCCAACGCCTCGCGTTCCCACTCGTACTGCGACGGTGTGATGATCTTCCAGAGTGGATGTTCCATGGAAACGCGTACCGTGTGGCCAGATAAGGCCAAAAGAATGTATTGGGGGGGCGGCCAGAAACAAGGATCCGAAGAGCTTGGAGTGGGTGCGGCAAGCCTTTTGATGATCGTACTGCGAAAATATGAGGAATCGAGTGAACCGCATGGACTTCCGTGTTCATCATCGCTGCAGTGTGCCCAAGATGCGCTTTTGGGCCGCGGGAGACGTCGGCAGATGGAAAAACATTGATAGAACCGAGTTCCGCGGGACTGCCGAAACAATTCCAGTCAGTCGATGGGGAAACAGGCTGCACAGACCCAGTGCCCCAGCTCCGCGACGTCAACGACAGCCGTTTCGTCTTCTGACAGTTCCTGAATCGTCATATCTGACAACCTGCCTGCTGCAAGATCGAAAAACCACACGACTTCACCACTGAGAGTCACCATTGGAAAAAGACCACCGCGAGCGTGAACACCCCAAGGCGAAATCCTATCGAGGTGAAATGGGTAACAACAGCATCCGGGGCGGAAAAAAACTGGTTTCTGGCTTTGGGGGAGTAGTCTTCGCTGGCAGCGGAACGTGAACGCTGTTCACCCCAAGGCCTGACATAGAGCGGTCTGCCAGTAGCTCTTGCCACCGGGACCGCGTGACGAAGAATTGGATCCCGCTCGAACCGGGTGTAGTTTGAAGAGGGGACTGCGGAATTCGCTTGTTGGTATTGTTCCGATCAAACTGTTCTCGCCGGCAGGCTTCAGGTAAGGCGACGCAGAAACAGATTCAGTTGAGCTGCGTTTTCCGAAGGAAACGAACCCGGCAGGGGGCCTATTGCCTCCCCAATGCGGGCAGCCAAAACGCTGGAACTGCAGGTCCTGTGTGCGTTGTTCCCACTGGCGGCAGAGACATGTACTGGTCAGACGGGACTCAGAGTTTGGCCTGTTGAGAGATATTGAAAAACGGACACAGATTTGGGGAGATCTTTGGAGGGATGCTGGGGGCCAGCCCCCAGACCCCCGGGATTTATC
>JBEAUF010000232.1:0-13413 GCA_041161565.1 Planctomycetota bacterium
ACGTTCGTCGATGCCAACGGTGCTGCAGCTGCCGAAGTAGATGATCTTTTTTTCACATTTGCCTTCCAGTTCCTCCGCCAGCTCGTCAAGGCGGACCTGGCAATCGCGTTCCCGTGCATCGCCGATCAGGATGCTTTCTTCCTGCCCATGAAACCCGAGGTACAGGACGGAATAGCGAGCATAACGCTGTTGAGTCCATTTCCGCAGGTAGTAGAAGAGTTCTTCACGAGTCGCGGCATCACGGTGGACGATCGGGCTGCGTCGCAGGCTGCGGATGATTTCCAACAGCGGACGAAAGCTCAGCCCGCCACGCAGATCGCTCAGCCACTCTCCTTCGATAGCGAAGATTCCTCGCTGCCGCTTGCGGCCGTTTTTGTGGTCTTTTGCATACTGCCCTGGTATCACATTTGGGGGAAATCGGGTGTGGAAATACTGCCCATACCCGCAGGCTAACGCCGGCGGAACCGGATGGCAAGCCGAGCGATGCTGCGGCATGGGCATTGAGGTTGTCTCGGGTGCGGAAAAAACCGTGCGAATCGGGATCGAGGCGCTGGATGTCGTCTTTTGAACCTCCAGCCTGAACCATTCCACCACGCGGCTCGGCGAGCGGGGGATGTCAATCCCGGGGTAACAGTGCGTTGACAGGGCTCTTTACCCGCGGGCTGCCGCCCTGCGGCTCAGTGTGCTGCCGCTCTGCGGCTCAGTGTGCTCCCGCCCTGCGGCTCATGTGTGCTGCCGCCCTGCGGCTCATCCCGTGGAACTGATTCCTTGCGTCACGTGGGTTCCTGTGGTAGTCTCAGTCCCACCCTCCTCCTGCTCCCTGGAACCGTGGACCAGCAGTCGCCTGGCCTTCGTGGTTTCCAGCCCGCCCACCTGTCCCCTTCAGGCCGTTCCGGAAATGTCGGTTATGGCTAAGCCTCAGCGTCTGCTCAACTTCCTCACAGTTTGCTGCCTGATCGGAACCTCGTCGGCTCAGGAAGCAGCATCCCCCGTGTCATCCGATTTCGCGGCCCATGTCCGGCCGGTGCTCCAGGAACGTTGTTTCGCCTGCCACGGTGCGCTCAAGCAGGAATCCGGGCTGCGTCTGGATACGGCTGCGGCCATTTTGCGAGGGGGCGATTCCGGCCCGGCGGTTGTTCCGGGAAACGCCGTCTCCAGCGAACTGATCCGCCGGATTACGGCCACTGACGCAGCCGTGCGAATGCCGCCGGAGGGGCGTTTACTCAGCTCTGAGCAGTCTGCGGCGATCTCCGCGTGGATCAACGCCGGGGCTCCGGCCCCCGCGGTCGATGCGCCGGAACCCGATCCACTGCAGCACTGGGCCTTCCGGCCGCCGCTCAGACCTGCTCTGCCTGCCACCGGCACCACAGATGCGCTGCTGCATCCCATCGACGCGTTCCTGCAGCCGGCACTTGATGCGGCCGGCATCCAGCCACTGCCGCCGGCCGACAAGTCGATCCTGCTGCGGCGCGCGACTCTGGATCTGCTTGGTGTGCCCCCAACGCCTGCTGAACTCCAGCAGTTCCTTGCTGATGAATCTCCTGAGGCATTCACCAGAGTGATCGATCGACTGCTCAGTGACCCGCGTTACGGCGAGCGCTGGGCGCGGCACTGGATGGACGTCTGGCGGTACAGTGACTGGTACGGCCGACGGCACGTCCCCGACGTCTGGAACAGCGCCCCCCAAATCTGGCGCTGGCGGGACTGGATCGTGCAGTCGCTCAACAACGACCACGGTTACGACCGCATGCTCCGGGAAATGCTGGCTGCTGACGAAATCTGTCCCGAAGACGATCACGCCAGTGCCGCCACCGGATACCTCATCCGCAATTGGTATGCACTCAACCCCAACGACTGGATGCGAAATATTGTCGAGCACACCGGGAAGGCTTTCCTGGGCCTGACCTTCAACTGCGCCCATTGCCATGATCACAAATACGATCCGATTTCACAGGACGACTATTTTCATCTGCGTGCCTATTTCGAGCCGATTTCCATTCGCCAGGATCGCGTTCCCGGGGAAGCCGATCCCGGACCGTTTCAGGAGTATGACTACGGCAAGCTGCGAGTGATCCAGCGGCTGGGAATGGTGCGTGTGTTCGACAAAACTCCGGACGCCCCGACATGGTTCTACACGGGCGGTGACGAACGCAATCGCGTGCGTGAGCGTGGCTCGATCGCTCCGGGTGTGCCTGCGTTTCTGGCACGCTTCAATCCCGCCACTCCGACCCCCGTCAGTCTGCCTGTCCCGGCCTTCTATCCGGGCCTGCGTCCAGCCCTCATTGAATCACGGCGCAGCGAGCTGACTGCTGCGCTGCAGTCTGCCCAGGCGCAGCTCTCCGCCAATGACTCTGCTGCCGCCTCCATCCCCGCTGAAGTGCTCAACCGAGTGCAGTCCGCAGAAACCGCCTTCCAGGCTGCCGTCGCAGCGGCCACCTCCAGCGGCACTCCGGGCGCTCTCAGCGGTCAGCAGTCGCTGCTTTTCGATGCCACCTCCGGTCGCCGCGTCCTGCAGCACCGGCTGACTCAGCTCAGGTCGCTCCCCGATGGTTCAGCGCTGCGATTCCAGCTGCAGCTGCTCACCGATACGCACTTCAACTTCCAGCTGGCGAAGGACGTGGTGAGCGGTCAGACGGCGGGCTACGTGGCTTTCGAAAAGGGCCGCATCATTGTCTGGCAGCCGGGCAGTTTCAGTGATGTTGAAGCCGGGCGATATGACTTCGCCGGCGGACAGAATCGCTTCAGAGTCGAACTTCGCATCCACCCCGGCGAAGACCGCTGTCTGCTCACGGTGCATGCACTGCCATCCGGCAAGCCGATCGTGGATGCCATCCCTGTCGGCCTGAATTCGTGGAACCCGTCAGCGCATCCCAACCAGGCTTTCAGTTTCGACGCCCGCAGTGGCAGTCAGACGCTCGTGGATGACGTTCAGTTTGCGATTCCCGGCGACGACTCAGCGGCCCCGGTAACCATCGCTGCGTTTGACTTCGAACCCCCGCTGTTCACTGCCGAAGCCGATGCTGCCGGACTGGCGGGCTGGGAAGCATCAGCCTTCTCTGAGAGCCCCGCGGTGTCGCTGGTATCGGCGATTGCCGGCAATTCAGCCCTGCAGTCGCAGTATCAGGAGCTGCTTGCGGCTCGCCGAGCAGTCGCTGCTGCGAGCCTGCCCCGTCACGCGGCAGAAACGCTGGTCGCGGCTGCCACTGCAGAACTGCAGTCGTTCGAAGCCCGCATCGCTGCGGACCGTGCGAAATATTCCCAGCCTCCCTCCGAACAGCTCCCGCAACTCGCCGGCGAAGCCAGTCGGCTGGAACAGGCCGCAGCACTTGCCAAAGCCACGTCAGAAACTGCCGCCGCGGAACTTGCACTCGCACGCGCTGAAGCACGACCGGCGGAGGATCCGGAACGGGGCAAACAGGTGGAAGCCGCCACCACCGCACTCGCGAATGCCCGCAAGTCACTGGCCGCAGCCACCGCAGCCGCCACGGCTGTTACTGATGCCGCCGCACCCACATGGACTCCGCTGGGTCCCGAATACCCCCGCACCAGTACGGGGCGTCGCAGAGCCCTCGCGGAATGGCTCACCGACCGCGGACATCCGCTGACAGCCCGCGTGGCGGTCAACTACATCTGGCTCTGGCACACCCACAGTCCGCTCGTATCCACCGTCTCTGATTTCGGCCGCAACGGCGCCGCGCCAGTCAACCCGCAACTGCTCGACTGGCTGGCCGTGGAGTTCATGGAATCCGGCTGGAGCCTGAAGCATCTGCACCGGTTGATACTGACGAGTGCCGCGTGGCAGCGTTCCAGCAGCGGTGCGGGCGCTGCGGCCTCAGCCGCAGCCGCTCGCGACCCCGAGAATCGATTGCTGTGGCGCATGCATCCCGGCCGCATGGAGGCGGAAGTCGTCCGTGACAGCCTGCTGGCCGTCGCCGGAATGCTCGACACCACCATGGGCGGACAGGAACTTGAAAACACCGAGGCGCTCACGACATACCGCCGCAGCCTGTACTACGCGGTTTACCCGGAACAGGGTGGTCGCAGCCCCCTTGGTGAACTCTTCGACGCCCCGGATCCGCTGGACTGTTATCGGCGGACGGCAAGCATCATTCCGCAGCAGGCACTGGCTCTGACCAACAGCGAACTGGTGCACAAGGTCAGTGGTGTGGTGGCTGAAAAGCTGGCAGCCGCCGGACATGCGGATGTCGATTCCTTCATCGCAGCTGCTTTCCGACTGATTCTTTCCAGACCACCCACAACTCAGGAAATCAGTCTCTGCCGGGATTTTCTGCAGCCGGAGGATTCCGCCAGCACCCGCCACAGCCTGATCCGCGCACTGCTCAATCACAACGACTTTGTGACCATCCGCTGAACTGTCTCCGGACCATTCCCATGCCCCCTGCCATCGCCTGCTGTTCCCCGCGATTCGCTCGCCGGCCATTTCTGTCGGATCTCGGCATGGGCTTCACCGGCCTGGCCCTCGGCGCGCTGCTTTCGTCTGACGGGCAGCTCCGCGCCGCCGAGGCTGCCGTCGGTGATGTGTCGGCCGTCCAGTCGGGGCTCCCGCACCATCCGCCGCGGGCCCGCAGCGTGATCTGGATTTTTCTGTCGGGGGGTTACAGTCATGTCGAAACCTTTGACCCCAAACCCGCGCTCAACCGCTACGCCGGTCTGACCTTCGACAAAACACCCCTCGAAAACCCGCTCAACTCGCCGCTGCACAAAAAACGATTCCGTTCCGTGGCCGCCGAAGAAATCAATGTGCGGGACGTGTATCCGATTATTTATCCCATGCAGGTGGGCTGGCGCAAGCACGGTCAGAGCGGCATAGAAATGACGGACTGGTGGCCGCATCTGACACGTCAGGTCGATGAACTTTGCTTCGTTCGCAATATGTGGACGACAGACAACGACCATGCGGCCGAAAACCAGATTCATACAGGCCGACACCGACTGGATGAACAACAGCCCAGCATTGGCGCCTGGGCACACTACGGTCTGGGTTCACTCAACGAGAATCTCCCCCGCTTCGTGGTGCTTGGGGGGCCCACGCGTTCAGACACCCGACTGTCCATCGATTCGCTGTATCTGGGACCGCAGCATGCCGGAGTGCCGATCACGCTGGATCCCGCAAACCCGCTGCCGTTTGGGCGTCGACAGGCCAGCCAGTCATTCACGGAACAGGAGCGTGAATATCAGCTCATCGGAAAACTTAATCAGCTCACGGCCGTGGAATATCCCGACGACCAGCAGCTGCTGGCACGCATCCGCGCCTACGAGCTGGCCTTCCGCATGCAGGCAGCCGTACCGGAAGCCGTGGACTTCTCACAGGAAACGCAGGCCGTTCAGGAGCTCTACGGGCTGCACGCGGAGCACACCAAAGTGGCCGGACAGCGACTGCTGGCCGCCCGCCGGCTGGTGGAACGCGGCGTACGTTTTGTGCAGGTGTTCCCATCGCCCTACGGCGTCTGGGACTCGCATCAGAAGCTCCGGGATAATCACACGCGGCTGTGCGCCACGATCGACCTGCCCGTGGCGGGCCTGATTGAGGACCTCCGGCAACGCGGGCTGCTGGATGACACGCTGGTGGTGTTCTGCACGGAATTCGGCCGCACACCGGGCCTCGAACAGCGCAGCGGGGGTGTGGATGGGCGCGATCACCATCCGAATGGATTCACCATCTGGATGGCTGGCGCCGGACTGAAGAAAGGCCACGTCCACGGTGAAACAGATGAACTGGGCTACCATGCTCTGGGCGAAGGTCATTACGTCACCGATCTCCACGCCACCACCCTGCACCTGCTGGGACTCGATAATCGCCGACTGCACTTCCCCGGCCGCAAGCGACTGGAGATTGATGACGGAAATGTGATTCAGGAAATCCTCGCCTAGTCGGCTTCAGGCCAGAATCTCCCGGACCACATGACCGTGGACGTCGGTCAGGCGATAGTCACGTCCACCGAAGCGGAACGTCAGGCGTTCATGGTCCAGGCCCAGCAGATGCAGAATCGTGGCATGCAGGTCATGCACATGGACCTTGTTCTCGACGGCGTGCCAGCCGAATTCGTCGGTCGCTCCATGCACCATGCCTCCGCGAACCCCGCCACCCGCCAGCCACATGCTGAATCCGAACGGGTGATGTTCGCGTCCATTGTTGCCTTCGGCGGTCGGCGTGCGGCCAAATTCACCGCCCCAGACCACCAGTGTGTCATCCAGCAATCCTCGTGCAGCAAGGTCGGCCAGCAGTCCGCTGATTGGCCGATCCACAGCCCGGCACCGCGCCGGCAGGTTCTCACGCAGACCTCCATGATGATCCCAGGCATTGTTCACGGGCGCGTCGAACAGCTGCACAAAGCGCACGCCGCGTTCCACAAGTCGCCGCGCCAGCAGACACTGCCGCCCGAACAGCTCCGATTCCGCCTGGTCTGTCCCGTACAGCCGGTGTGTGGCTGCACTCTCACCGCTCAAGTCAAAAGCCTCCGGTGCTGATCGCTGCATCTGATAAGCCAGCTCAAACGCCGCAATCCGCGCCTCCAGCTGACTGTTGGCCTCGCGTCCCTGCCGATGCAGCGCGTTGAACTTCTGCAGCGAATCCAGCAGCCCGCGCTGGCGCTCAATACCTCCAGCCGCCGACAGATTGGAAATCGGGTTTTTCAGATCACGAACCAGAGTGCCCTGGTAGGCGCCGGGCAGAAAACTGGATGCCCAGAGCTGTGCTCCCTGAAACACGGCAGCCGGGCAAACCACCACGAAGCCGGGCAGATTGCAGTTTTCCGTCCCCAGCCCGTACGTCAGCCAGGCCCCCATGCTGGGCCGCGAAAATGCCTGCTCCCCCGTGCACATCTGCAGAGCAGCACCGGTGTGATTGATGTTGTCGGCCAGCATCGAACGAATCACGCAGACTCGGTCGATCTGCGATGCCAGCCCCGGCAACAGCTCGCTGACCTCAACCCCCGATTCTCCGTGACGGGCAAACTTCCATGGTGAAGCCAGCAGGTTGCCCGTCTTCGTGCGTTCCAGTCTGGGTTTTTCAAAAGGCAGCGGTTTGCCATTGTCGGTCACCAATCGGGGTTTGGGGTCAAGCAGGTCAACGTGCGACGGTCCACCCGGCATATATAAAAAAATCACCCGCCTGGCAGTCGCCGGAAAATGGCCGGAACGTTCCGCGAACGGACCTGCGGAAGACTCCGGACGATCCGCCGGGGCGGGAGCGGCCGACTGAGCATCGCGTGTGAGCAGATCAGCAAGCGCAAGGCTGCTGAAGCCGCCCGTCGCACGGTGCAGCAGTGCTCGCCGGGAAAACGGACTCGTTTCAGACAGAGATACCGGAACAGAACGGGTATTCACGGCGGTGACTCACAGAAGAAACTAGTCGAGGTACACAAATTCATTGCTGCACAGAAGCACATGCGCCAGACGCTGCCAGCCGTCGCTGCCGGACGCCAGCACCTGCAGCGCCACAGTCTGCTCCTGATCGGTCGGATCGCGGGCAAACAACAGCTGCCAGATGCGACGCAGCCGGACCACATCATCCCCGGGCACTTCCCTCGATACACGCTCAACCAGCAGCCTTGCCTGGTCCTGCATCCAGGGGTGATTAAGCAGCAGCAGGGCCTGCGGAGCCACTGTGCTGGTGATCCGTTTCTCCGTCGATGCATCCGGGTTGGCCGCATCAAACAGGTTGGCATAACTGTCGCGCTGCCAGCGAGCGGTCTGCACATACAACGAACGACGGCGGATGGTGAAATCATCTCCGGCCGGGCCTCCGGGTGTCAGATCCAGCTGGCCATTTACGGCCAGCACCGCATCCCGCAGCTCTTCCGCCTGCAGACGCCGCGGACTGAAACGACTCAGCAGGCGATTCTCCGGATCGCGTTCAAGGGCTGCCGCTGCCGCAGTGCCGGATTGCTGCCAGGCAGTCGTGAGCAGAATTCGTCGGTGCAGCTGCCGCAGTGACCAGCCGTCCTCGATAAACCTGGCAGCCAGCCAGTCCAGCAGCTCCGGGTGCGAGGGTGGTTCGGCAAGCAGTCCGAAATTGCTGGGAGTGCGCACCAGCCCTTCACCGAAATGCCATGCCCAGACCCGATTCACAAGCACTCGCGCGGTCAGCGGATTTCGCGGAGCTGCCACCCAGTCCGCCAGTTCCCTGCGACCGCTGCCCTGCTCAATTTTCGGCTGAGCCTCCCCGGCGAAGAATACCGGCAGCCGCCGCGGTGTCACCGGACCCAGCCGTGCATAGCTGCCCCGAATGTGAATCGGCACGTCCTGAATGCCCGGAAACAGTCCCCCCGCCGTGCCGCCTTCCGTCACGGCCATCGCCAGTGGCACGGGAACGGCCAGGGCCTGCTGCAGACCTTCCTGCTCACTCGCCAGTGCCTGCCGACGGGTACCGACATCGGCCGGCAATTCCGGCAGCTCAGCAGCCGCCAGTAACCGGAACCGACCAAGGTTGTGACTTGCCGAATGCAGCTGCTCAATCGTCAGCACCAGTCGAGCCCCCTCAGGCACGACCGGCTCTGCAGCCAGCTCAAAGGCGGCAGCATGGGTTCGGCCGAGCTGCGGTGACACTGCCCAGCCGTCCGCTGGATTCTCATCCAGCACACTCTTCGCGGCAAACCCGGCCTGCTCGAAGTCCGCTTCCGCGGAAACGAACTTCAGCGGCATCGGAGCCAATCCTGGAGCATCCGGAATCAGGGCCGCCGACAGCCGGCTGACCACAAAGTTCCCGTCGCCGGCACGCCCCGGACCGCTCGCCGGCAACGTCGGGTCGGGCAGGGCCTCCAGCACAAGAAAACGCAGCGGCACTGTCGGCGGGAGCATCGTTTCAATGCGATAGCTGTCGCTCGCCAGCGTTCCCGTGACTGTGATCACCCCGTCCGGGGCCACCGTTCCCACTGCACCGGCAGCGCTGTGAAAAGCCGTCGGCTGCAGCACGCGTCCGGCGGACAGCAGTCGCCGCAGTCGCTGCTCCCGGTCCAGCTCCGCCAGCTCCGCTGTGACACTCGCCAGACGCTGTTCCCGCGCGGCACGTTCCGCGAGCGCCGCGGGGCCCAGCAGCGGGACGCGATTCATCGTGTACTCGCCCCCCTTCGCTCCCAGCTCCTTCAGAATATGCGAACTGTAGAACATGCCCGCCAGCGCATAGTAGTCGGCCGTGGAAACGGGATCGAACTTATGGTCGTGGCAGCGGGCGCAGTCCAGAGTCAGTCCGAGAAACGCGCGGCCAATCACTCCGATGTTGTCGTCCACCATATCGCTGACAATCTTCTCCTTGTCAGCATCGCCCCTGTCCCAGACTCCATTGGCCAGAAAGGTCGTGGCCACAAGCCCGTCAGCATAGAGCTCACCACCCTGCGGATCCGGGAGCAGATCACCGGCGATCTGATGCCTGATAAACTGGTCATACGGCAGATCCCGATTAAAGGCGGCCGTTACCCAGTCGCGATATCGCCAGGCTTCCGTGAGTTCACAGCTGGCGGTGCGCGTTGCCGGATTGGCATCGTAGTAGTCAGCATACCGCGCGACATCCAGCCAGTTCCGCGCCCAGCGTTCGCCGTAGTGGGGTGATGCCAGCAGCCGTTCGACCACTGTCGCAAAGGCGGCTGGAGATCTGTCCGCCAGAAACGCAGCCGTTTCCTCCGGTGTTGGCGGCAGGCCTGTCAGAGCAAATGTCACGCGTCGCAGGAGCTGACTGCGTTCCGCAGGCTCGGCAAAATCGAGATCAGCTGTCCTTAGCCTGTCAAGCAAAAACCGATCGATTTCACTGGCGAATTGTCGCAATTCGGGCTGATCGGGGACAGTCACAGGCCGCAGCGGCTGGAACGCCCACCACTGCCTCTGCTGTTCACTGGGCACAAACGGGCGTTCCGGAGTGCTGACGGTGAGCACCGCTCCGGCGGGCCAGGCAGCCCCGTCGGCAATCCAGCGACGCAGGCTGTCGATGCGGGCAGCGCTGATTTTTCCCGAGGGCGGCATGCGTGGTTCGGCGGTGTGGTCCACGGCCTGAATCAACAGGCTGATTTCCGGCTGACCGGGAATGATGGCGGGCCCGGAATCGCCGCCTTCCAGCAGCTGCGCCTGCGTTTCCATGCTCAGGCCACCCGCCTGCTTTTCGTTGCTGTGGCATTCGAGGCAGTGTTCCACGAGCAGCGGTCGGATCTGCTTTTCAAAGAACTCAATCCGCCCGTCCGCTGCGTCATCGGCCCGCAGCAACCGGGATGGTGATGACAGCAGCTCAAAGCCACAGGTCAGGGCGATGAAGCACAGCAGTGCACGAGTGCGGCGCAGGGCATTCACAGCAGAATCTCCCGAGCAACCTTTCCGTGAACATCCGTCAGCCGATAGTCACGGCCGGCGAAGCGAAAGGTCAGACGTTCGTGATCGAGTCCCAGCAGGTGCAGGATGGTGGCGTGAAAATCAGGCATCGTCATTTTCCGATCGGCGACGTAATAACCAAATTCATCGGTCTGCCCATAAACTGTTCCGCCACGAATACCACCGCCGGCCATCCAGATGCTGAAGGCATGCGGGTGATGATCCCGCCCGTCATTCCCCTGAGCAGCCGGGGTGCGGCCGAATTCTGTGCCAAAGATCACCAGGGTATCGTGCAGCAGACCACGGGCCTTCAGGTCCTGCAGGAGTGCGGCAACCGGCTGATCAACCCTCGCCGCGTTGGCCGTGTGATTATTTCGCAGATCTCCATGGGCGTCCCAGTAGTTCCGGGGGTAGCTGAAGTTCACCTGCACAAACCGCACTCCTGCCTCAAGACAGCGGCGGGCAAACAGACACTGCCGGGCAAACTCGTCCGTCGGCTCAACACCCACTCCATACGCGGTCTGCAGCTGCATTGTTTCCTGAGACAGATCGAGCACCTCGGGGGCCTCAGCCTGCATGCGAAAGGCCATTTCGAAGGATTCCATGCGTGCATCGAACTCGCTGTCAGCGGCAGCTCCACCGAGCGATTGCTGGTGACGCAGGTTGCGGCGACGCAGCAGATCCAGCTGCAGTCGCTGTCGCGCGGCCGATTCGCCCGGCTGCAGACTGGAAAGTTTCGCATCCCGAAAATTCGTACTGCCATCGCCGATCCGAGTTCCCTGGTAGGCGGCCGGCAAAAAGGCGGAACCGAAATTCTGCGTGCCACCGTGGTACAGAGAAGGGCTCAGACTGAGGAACCCCGGCAGATTGCTGTTTTCTGAACCCAGCCCGTAAAGTGTCCACGCCCCGAGACTTGGCCGCGCGAATACTCCGCTGCCCGTGTTGATGTTCAGCAGTGCAGGTCCATGCGATACCTGGTCGCCGCCGTTCATCGAACGAATCACGGCCATCTCATCCACACAGCTCCCGATTCGCGGAAACAGATCGCTCACCTCAATCCCGCTTTCACCATACGGACGAAACTTCCACGGTGATCCCAGCAGATTACCGGTCGGTGCGAATTCGAACTGCGGTTTGGGAATCGGCAGCGGCTGTCCGCTTCGCCGCGTCAGCTCCGGTTTGGGATCAAACGAATCCACATGCGACACACCACCGTGCATAAACAGAAACAGCACGCGTCTGGCTGTTGCAGGAAAATGCGGGGCTCGAGCAGCGAGGGGCCCGCGGGCTGCGGTGACAGGTGGAGTTCCGGGCGGATTCGGCATTCCCGTGGCACTTGCTTCTGCCAGCATTCCTGCGGCAGCCAGACCGCCAAAGCCCAGCGCCGTTCGCTGCAGAACTTCGCGCCGCAACAGGCTGCGTGGCTGAGACAAATGCTGAACGGCTCCGGTCATTGACTACTCCAGATACAGAAACTCATGGGCACACAGCAGCGACTGACAGAAGGCCTGCCATGCCGCCTGCTGCTGCTCCGCCGTCACCTGCTCACCACCGGCAAAGGCTGCGAGGAACTCCTGCGTTTCCAGCTGTTCAGCCTCGGCAGCGGGTCGGCCGAAAGCGAGGCGATGGGCCAGATCGATTCGCTGCCGGTCGGACAGGCCCGGCATTTCCAGGACGCGTTTTGCGAAGGCTGCGGCGGCGCTGCGGACGAGCGGGTGATTCAGCAGAAACAGCCCCTGTGAAGCAACGGTGGTCTGATTGCGCACCGCTGTCACACCATTCGGGTCGGCAGCATCGAAGAGTGCCAGCACATCCGGGAGCATGTTGCGAACGACAGGCAGATAGATCGATCGGCGACGAAACGTGTCATAGAAGGGGTCGTCGGCCGCCACGCGATTCGGACGAATGGTGGCATTGATGTCTTCCGCTCGCGAGAACAGAAAGTCGCCGCTGTCGGAACCTCCGAGCTGTCGATCGAGCTGGCCACTGACTGCCAGCATCGCATCCCGCAGCTCTTCAGCGGACAGTCGCCGTCGGCGGTATTGCAGAGCAGAATCGCCGCCCTGCTGCATGCGGTAGGCACTCGACAGCACAATCACCCTGTGCAGCTGCTTCAGACTCCACCCATCCGCAATCAGGCGGGAAGCCAGCCAGTCAAGCAGTTGCGGGTGTTCCGGACGCTCGCCCCGCGTGCCGAAGTTGTCTGAAGTGGCCACGATGCCGCGGCCGAAATGCAGCTGCCAGACACGGTTCACCAGCACTCGTGCTGTCAGCGGATTAGTGGGGCTGGCGATCCAGCGTGCCAGCTCCAGACGGCCACTGGAGGGCTGCTGCGGATCAATGATGGGCGCCGTATCCGTCGCGGTGGAGTTGGCAGAACCGGCAGCTGCAAGAATCCCGGGAACTCCGCGCGGAACGATCTTTCCAGGCGTAAAGCGGTTGCCGCGGAGGTGCACGCGGAGGTTTTTCGGCTGCGCTTCCTTCGGGGCCATCACTGTGATTGGCGCGTCCCCGCCCGCATCAATCGAATACTCCCACCACATCGTCGCATTCCGTACCTCATTCTGGAATGGTTCCGTACTGCGAAAGATGCCGGCCAGCGCGTAGTAGTCCGTGGTGCGAATAGGATCGAACTTATGGTCGTGACAGCGTGCACAGGCCAGTGTGAGTCCCAGCATCGCTCGGCCGGTGACGTCAATCTGGTCGTCGACAATGTCCAGTCGGGACTGTTCCTTGTCGGTTTCCGCGAGTGCCTTGGGACCGATCATCAGATAGCCCGAAGCGATGATCCGTCGCGCGGTGATCTGCGGGTCCGCATCCCGCGGCAACAGGTCACCAGCCAGCTGTTCAGTCAGGAACTGATCGTATGGCAGGTCAGCATTGAGGGCGTCGATCACGTAATTGCGATAACGCCAGGCCTGGGACATTACGGCATTCGCGTCATTGGCAGTCGACTCTGCGTAACGCACCACGTCCAGCCAGTGTCTTGCCCAGCGTTCGCCGTAGTGCGGTGAAGCCAGCAACCGCTCCACAACCGCTGCTTCGGCACCCGCTGTGGAATCTGCAAGGAACGCCTCCGCTTCCTCGGGTGTCGGTGGC
>JBEAUF010000235.1:0-3056 GCA_041161565.1 Planctomycetota bacterium
TTGGATAGTTAGTTGCTGGTGATATCGAAATGGGAGAGGACGGCGGGGGGGTGGAGGCCGGATTCGGTGCGGTGGAAGGTTTGGGATCCGTATTTTCCGGAGGGGTAGCCGGCGGCGGTGATGGATTGGATGGCGAGTCCTGCGGGGATCAGGCCGGTCAGGCGCAGGGCGAGTTGGGAGGCGACGGAGCCGTGGGAGGTGTGTTCTTCGGCGATGACGAGTTTCCTGCAGTTCCGGAGCTGGTCGAGCAGCGGCTGTGGCAGGTCGCTCACGGGTAGTGACGAGAGGCACCAGACCGCCGGACGACGGTCGCTCGGGCGGTCAGCAGCGGCGGCCCAGTACATGCCGGCGAGCGGCCCGACGGCGATGAGGATGCCCGCAGAGCCGTCGGTCAATTGCCGCCACGGGGCCCACGGGGGAGGTGTGAGAGAGGCAGGCTGCGTCTGCAGGCCAAGTCGGAGCCAGGCAGGACGGGGGGCACGGAACAGGCTGGTGATCAGCGGCCCGACGTCCGCATCGAAGGCTGGGATCAGCGTCTGCATGGCCGGGAGCGTCAGCAGGACGCCATAATCTTCGAGGGCATGGTGCGTGGGCCCCATCACTCCGTAACCATAGCCTCCGCCATTGCCCACAAGCACCACGGGCAGCTGGTGCAGGCAGATGTCGTTGCGGATCTGTTCAAAGGCCCGGGCATACAGGAAGGGGGCGATGCTGTAGACCCAGGGAAGGAATCCGTCCTTTGCCAGCCCGGCAGCGACTCCGACCATGTTCTGTTCCGCCACGCCCGCATTAATAAACCGCCGGCCCAGCTGATCGCGGAGCGTTTCGAGGGCTCCAAAGCCCAGGTCTCCGGTGAGGAACACAAACTCGGGCAGCGTCGCGCAGGCGGCCAGAGCATCACTGAATGCCTGCCGCATCAGCTGCTCACCTCGCACACAGCCCGGGCATACTGTTCAGCATTCATGGGCAGGTAATGCCACTCCATGCGATCCTCCATAAAGCTCACTCCATGCCCCTTGGTGGTCCGTGCCAGCACCACAGCGGGGCGATCCGTCTGCTGCAGCTGGTGAACGGCGGTGGTGAGTTGTCCGGGAGTGTGCCCGTCGACTTCGAACACGGCCGCTCCGAAGGCAGCAAACCGAGCTGCAAGGGGGTCGAGGTTTGCCACATCGGCGGTGCGTCCGAATCCCTGCAGGCGGTTGTGATCGACAACAATCAGCAGCCGGCTGAGCCGTCGATGGACGGCAAAGATCAACGACTCCCACATACTGCCTTCGTTCCATTCGCCATCCGACGTAACACAGACGACACGGCGATCGGCATCGCGCAGGGTGTCGGCCAGAGCCAGCCCGCAGGACATGGGCAGTCCGTGTCCCAGACTCCCGGTGGCGAACGTAATGCCCGGCACTCCCTGCGCCGGCGGGTGCCCGGCGAGCAGCGTGCCGTCCCTGTGGAAGGTCTCGAGGTCCGAATCGGCCAGCAGGCCCTTCGTCCAGAGACTCACATACAGAGCCCCTGCCGCGTGGCCTTTGGAAAGCACCAGTCGATCGCTGTCACTCAGTACATCATGCAGCAGTTCCAGCAGCAGCGGCAGTACCGAGAGGTTGCCGCCAATATGACCGACGCCCGCGCGATAGTGCATTTCGAGGAGCCTGAGGCGGGCGGTTCTGAGCAGTTCGGGGGACATGCCGGGCCTTATTCCGCGGGGTCCGTCTGAGGAACCTGCGTGGCCGCGGTGGCCGGCGGGGTGAGCAGGTACAGGTCCCGCTGAACGCGGCGTCCCAGATACTGCTGTTCGTACCCGAGCTGCGGCAGTTCCGCAGGCACATCCGGCGGCTTCCCGCTGCGCGACTGAATCAGCACCAGCGGCAGGCGTTTTCCGGCCCACGCTATCCGTTCGGCGGCGGGCACCACATCTTTCATAATTTCCCACGTCACATAGAACGGCCCGGGGTTTTCGGTGTTTTCCACCGCGAGCGTCAGCAGGGCGTCTTCGCCGATGAGCATCAGCGGTTTCCCGGGGTACTTCGCGGCCAGCTCCGTGCGGAATTTCAGGAACCAGTCGGTGTCGTCATTGAAGCAGCGATACCACCCGGGATGATATTCAAGGCTGCGATAGGGCCGCATGCCCTGAAGCAGCCCGGGTTCGGCAATGGGGGCATCACAGATCTGCAGATGCGTCCACGCCTGGGTATTCACAAGAATCGCGAGGGGCAGAATAAAGACCCCCAGGGCGACAGTGAGCGTCCGCGGTCGACAGGGTATGGTTCGATACAACAGGTACACAAACAACCCCACCATCGGCGCGACGGACCAGTACATATGCCGTGCACAGGGGATGGGGTAGAACTGTGACCAGGACGCCAGCACCGGCAGCAGCAGCCCGCGCTGCAGCACGAAGCCAATAAACCTCCATCGCCGGCCAATGGCAGCCGCGGCCACGAAACCTGTGATGGCCAGCGGAATCGACCGGTCAAAGACGGTCGGCGTGTGAATCCGCGGAGACCAGTAAACGGTGCCAAACCAGATCCACGCCAGCAGCGCGGAGATGGTTACCCGCTTCAGAGTGGACGTCCCATCCCGGAAGAAGAACCGGATGGCGAAGACAAGAATCAGCAGACCTGAGAGACTGACGATGACTCTGGTTGAGAAAAAACAATCCAGCAGCAGTTCCGCACTGAGGTAGCTGGCGGCAAACTGACGGGGCCAGACCACGTTCTGCAGAAACCACGCTTCAAGCGCCCCTGGCCCCTGCTGATACAGCCAGCCGAGCATCACGCCGGCGAAACCGATTCCGCCAGCCGACCAGACCAGCAGGTAACGGTTAAGCAGCGAATGATGCAGCACTCGTCCGAAAAACCCGGGCCGCACCGGGGTTTTGCGATGCTGCAGAAGCAGGGGAATCGAGGTCCCGGCGATGGCCAGGAAGCCTCCGACGGGCTGCCGGCACCAGAACGTGGCCGACGCCAGCACTCCGGCGGCCGCCACCGCCCACACTCGCGTCGGTTCGTGCTTTGACCGGGTGGCAATCGCCAGCAGCAGCAGACAACCGCTCT
>JBEAUF010000255.1:0-3306 GCA_041161565.1 Planctomycetota bacterium
CGAGCGGGGGATGTCAATCCCCCGGTAACGGTCCGTAACCGCGCGGGCAGCGCCGCAGCAGGAGCGCACCAGTGTCTTACCGGCCGATTGACATCGACCGCACGCCTTGCAGTTTCTGGTCAAGGCGTTTCATGGAGAGCCAGTCCTCCAAAGCATGCGAAACAACAGAAAGCCAATGCCATTGGGCGGGAGCCCGCGGGTAAAGAGCCCTGCCCCGCACCGCGTCCGGTCCGCACCCAATCAAACTCTGAGGTTCCGGCGGCTACGGCTGCGCCAGCTGTCGGTACTTTTCCTGGTACTTCCGGTACAGCTGGGAATGGCGACTGGAGAGGTCGACTCGGCGACCCTGGATCCAGGCATCGGTCACCTGCGGCTCGGTTTCCAGTGGGTCACCGGTGGAAACGAACAGCGTTGCATCGCGGCCGGGTTCGAGTGAACCGAGTCGATCGGCGACGCCGAGGATCTGTGCGGGGTAGAGTGTGATGGACTTCAGGGCCTCGTCTCTGGGCAGGCCGTATGCTGCTGCGGTCGCCGCGTGCCAGGGAAGATTGCGAGCGTTCCAGGTTTCAGACCGAGCGGATCCGGAAATGCAGAACTGCACACCGGCCCTTCGCAGCCGTTCGGGCAGAGTGAAGCTGGCATCATAGTCATCGTGGTTGCGGAGCGGTTCACGATGGATGGCGCTGACGATGACGGGGACGTTGTACTGTCTGAGCAGAGCAGCACATTCGGGGGCATCATAGCCGCCGAAGATGATCAGCGGTGTCTGCTGTTCGACGGCAAAGGCCACGGCCGAATTGATCTGGTCGAGGCGGTCCGCGTGGACGAGGAGGGGGGTGTGGTTCTCGAGGACGCTGTGGATGGCCGCGAGTCGGGCATCGTAGCGCTGGGCATCCGGATTTGCAGCTCGAGCTTTGCCATAGGCCCGCGCCTGGGTGAACAGATCTCTGAGTTGTTTAACCGGATTCTCCGGGCGTTCGCCCTCGCTGCCTTCGGTACGACCGAACGAGCGGCGGGACGCAGAGGATACTCGTGGCCAGTCGATCACAAGGGCGGCGCGGGGCTTGATGGTCATCTGTTCCCACGTCCACCCGTCCAGCTGCAGCACAGCGGCCTGGCCGGAAACGAGTCCGCCGGTCGGGGCTGTCAGGGCCGCCAGCACTCCGTTCGCCCGAGTCACGGGGATCAGTTCACTGTCAGGGTTGACGGCCACATGTGCGGCCACTGAAGGGTTAATAAAGCCGGTTTCCGTGTGGTCAACAGTGGCGCGAGTGGACGAGATTTCCGTGAGTCCGAGTTGCGTGTGGGCTTCGATGAGTCCCGGGTAGACATGTTTACCCTGCAGATCGATGATTTCAGATCCGTTGGGGGGCTGCACGTTGGCTCCGAGCTCAGTGATGCGGCCACCGCTGAAGACCAGCGTGCCACGCTCAATCACCGGACCGGTCACCGGATGAATAATGGCATTGGTGAGGGCCACCGGACGAGTTTGTTTGGCGCCGGGGATCTGATCGGAAGCGAGGGCCGAGTGGGTGCTGGCAAGCGCAGCGATGGTGATCGCCACAGTGGCCAGACAGATGTGCAGACTGCGAAGACTGGAACGGGGCATGCTGGCGTCCCGGAGAAATGGAGGCAGCGAATGGAAATGGAAGGTCAGGTGGCGAAGCACGTGGGGCGAGTTCGCGGTTCTGGTTCTGGTCAGGGTGCGTTGGCGTTTCTCTGGAGGGCGTCCTGCTGTTCCTTCAGCTCTGCGGATTCCCGCTGCTGCTGGAGGGCAGCCTGATGCCGGAAGTGGGCACAATATTCGTCCTGGCGGGGCCATTCGGCAGCCGGGGTGCGTTCGCGTTCGCCGGGGGCGAGCATTTCTTCGCCGGAACTGAGGATTTTCTGGGTCAGGGTGTTACGCTGCTGGCGAACCGCTTCCCGCAGCTGTTCGTCTTCGCTGCGATGGAACCAGCGAGCGCCGTCGATCCAGGTTTGTTCACAGCGGCTCAGGTTCGACAACGGGTCGCCGTTCCAGACAACAAAGTCGGCGTGCTTGCCAGGCTCCAGTGAACCCACAAGATGATCCACTCGCAATTGGCGGGCCGGGTTGAGAGTCACAAATTTCAGAGCTTCCTCGCGGGGAAGTCCACCGTACCGAACAGCTTTGGCGGCTTCCTGATTGAGGTGTCGCGCGAGTTCTCCGTCGTCGGAATTGAAGGACACCACAACACCCTGCTGATGCATCAGCGCCCCGGCCCAGGGAGTGGCGTCCTGAACTTCGAATTTGTAGGCCCACCAGTCGGAAAAAGCGGACGCCATTGCGCCATGCTTCGCCAGCTCGTCGGCCACCTTGTAGCCCTCCAGAATGTGCTGCAGGGTGCCAACCTGAATGTCGTATTCCTCCAGAAGTCTCAGCAGGGCCAGCACTTCGTCCTGACGATAACTGTGGCAGTGGATCCAGCGTTCCTGACGAACGATTTCCGCCAGAGCCTCCAGTTCAAGATCCCGGCGAGGAGGCAGGCCGCGACGGCTGGTTTTCCAGTTCTGCATGCGGCGGGAATAGTCGCGGGCCGCTTCGAAGGCGTCGCGAAACAACTGTTCCACCCCCATCCGGCTGGCTGGAAACCGTCCACCACCATCCGGGCGGTTGGCCTGTGTTACGTTTTCGCCAAGCGCAAACTTGACGCCAGGTGGAGCCTCGGCGAATTTTAATCCCTCACCGGTAGCACCCCACCGCAGCTTGATCACCTGGTTCTGACCACCAATGCAGTTGGCCGAACCGTGCAGAATGTTGGCTGCTGTGACACCGCCTGCCAGCTGCCGGTAAATCGTTACGTCGTTCGCATCCACAAAGTCACCAACGCGAACTTCGCAGGTGATCGACTGGGTGGCTTCGTTGACACCGCCGTCCGTCGCCATGTGTGAATGACAGTCGATGATGCCAGGTGTAATGTGCATGCCGCGCACGTCAATGACGGAGGCACCGGGAGGTATGGGAAGGTCCTTGCCGACAGCCACAATACGGCCGTTTTCGACCAGCAGTGTGGCATCTTCCAGAATGCCGGCCGGACCACAGGTCCAGATGGTCGCATGCATAAACGCGGTGAGTGCCGCAGGTTGCGGCAGAGCCTGGCGACCAAATGCGCCCAGCGGGTAATTCACAGGGAAGGAGGCCGCAGCGGATGCTGCGGGTTTTCCTGGAATGCGGTCTTCAGGTTTCGGAGCGGCCGCGTCAGGCTGGGGCGGAGCGTCTGTTGTGGGAGTGGCAGGGGTGGCCGCAGCGGCCACAGCAGCCGGCGGTGGACTGCGCAGTGCGGTAAC
>JBEAUF010000258.1:0-3901 GCA_041161565.1 Planctomycetota bacterium
TTATACGGGGGTTGGGGGATTGGGGAGGAATTTTCCGAGGCTGACGATTTCACGGAATGAGCGTGGGCTTCGTTGCCTGCCGCACAGGCGCTCTGGTCGATACCTTCAGTTTCTCCGGCGTTTCAGCCGATTTTCCTCCGCAATATTCCGCCTCCGGAAAATGCGTTCCGGGTGGCGCTTTTTTGTTGACTTCAGAGACTGACCATGGCTGATTTTCCGCTGCCCGGAACTGCTGCTGACGCTATCGCCGCCGCGTTGCTGGAGCAAACCGGGTGTTGTCGGAGTGGTCGCGAGCTGCCGCCGCTTCCTGGGGTGGAAGCAGTGATGCAGGCGGTGTTTGAGATTCGTGACCTGTTGTTTCCGGGGATTCATGCTCCGGCCGCTGCTGAGCAGCATCGGGCGGGGCATTATGTCGGTCGGCTGCAATCCATTCGCAGTACACTGGCGGTGGAAATCGCCAAAGCCGTGCTCCACTGCCGATCCGTGGACCTGCGACTGCAGGGAACACCTGCTCCGCGATTGTCCGCTGATCCGGAATCGCTCACCGATCGCTTTCTGCAGCGGCTGCCCGACGTCCAGCGGGTGCTGCAGTCTGACGTGGAGTCGGCGTTTCAGAATGATCCGGCCGCGAGGACTCGCGATGAGATCATCCTGTGCTATCCGGGTATCGAAGCGATCTGCATTTATCGTCTGGCGCACGAGATGCTGGCGCTGGGAGTGCCCTATCTGCCGCGGCTGATGACCGAGTGGGCTCATCGGCGGACCGGAATCGACATTCACCCGGGCGCCCGGATTGGCGGCTCGTTCTTTATCGACCACGGCACGGGAGTGGTGATCGGGGAAACGTGTGAGATCGGCAGTGGCGTCACACTCTACCAGGGAGTGACTCTGGGGGCATGGTCCTTTCCGCGCGATGAAGACGGGAATCTGATTCGCGGAGCCAAGCGCCATCCGACTCTGGAGGATCGCGTGACGGTCTACAGCAACGCCACGATTCTGGGTGGCACGACGGTGATTGGCGCAGGTTCGCAGATTGGTTCGAGCGTTTCGCTGAATCGATCGGTTCCGCCCAATACCATCGTCACCATCGAACGGCCATCGCTGAGGTTCCGTGACGCGGCGTAACGCGGCGTAACGTGAGCCGGAGTGGGCTTCAGCGAACCACGCGTCCCGTTCCCGCGCCATGCATCAGTTCTTCAATCTCCGCGCGGCTGACGTAGTTCCAGTCACCGCTGATGGAGTGTGCGAGGCAGCCGGCGGCGGTGGCAAAGTCGATGGTGTACTGCAGGTCGGGTGTGGGCTGCGAGAGTCCGAACAGAATGCCGGCGGCGAAGGCATCACCACTGCCGACTCGATCCACAATCTGTCGAATTTCCCAGGGCTGGACGACGCCGTCTCGCAGCGGAGCCTGGGTGGTGATGTCGGCGGCCGCGTCGAAGAGCAGACCGCTCCAGTTGTTATGTGACGCGGAGATCTGTTCGCGAAAGGTGCCGGCGAAGTAGCGGATCCCCGGGAACTGTTGTCGCACACTTTTCGCCGCCCGTACCAGCCGTTCCGCTCGGGAACCACCGTTAGCCGGCTGCTGGTCTGCCAGCCCCAGCAGGCCGCAGTCGTCTTCGGACAGGAACCAGAGGGAGACGTGTGGGAGCAGTTTGAGGAGTGTGCGGCGGGCGAGCTGCTGTGGCTGGTCGGCTCCGTCCCAGCGCCAGAGTTTGGAGCGGAAGTTGACGTCGAAGGAGACTTCCACGCCCAGCTGCCGCGCTACCCGGGCCGCTTCGATGGTGAGTTCAGCGGCGGATTCTGAGAGCGCAGCGGTGATGCCTGTCAGATGCAGCCACCGGGCTCCCTTAAGGATGTCTGTCCAGCAGAAATCGCCCGGAGCGCTCTGGCTGATGGCCGAATGGTCGCGGTCGTAGTACACCTGAGTTGGCCGCTGATTGGCGCCCGTCTCCACGAAGAAAATCCCAACGCGACCACTGGCGGTCAGACGCACGTGCTGAGTACCCACGCCGGTGCCGCGGAGGCTGGAGAGGCAGGCATCGGTAAGCGGCCCTGCGGGCAGTGCGGTAACGAAGTCCACGTCGCTGCCGAGCAGTGCCAGAGAGACGGCCGTATTGGCTTCTGCGCCGGCAAACGTGACGTCCAGACGCCCGGGGAGTGACTGCCGCAACCGCTCAACCCCCGGAGGCGCCATCCGGGCCATGATTTCGCCGAATGTTACGATTGCCGCCATAAACAAAGTCCTTCGGGACGGGGGGGAACGGAGGAGGGAACGGATGCGGAGTGGTCACAGGGGCGGGTAATCTATGCGGCGCGGTGGGCTGCGCAAAGCTTCCGGGGATGAATCACGGGGAAATGGCGGAACGCTCGACTGAATTCACCGACACCAGCGCGTATTTCTCAGCAGCGGCTCTCATTCCGGCATTTCCCGGGGACCAGCAACCACCTGTGGAACTCACCCGTGTCAGCTCATCCAACCACTGCTGTCGGCGATGCTCCGCAGCAGATCAACCGGCGACGGATTCTGCTGATCCTGATCGCGCTGCCGGTGTACTTCGCCTTGTTTCTGTTTCTGCCCGCGGGCCGCTGGACCTGGCTGAGCGGCTGGCTGTTTATGGCGGTGTTTGTGGGAGCCAGCGTGGGCATTTTTCTGTTTCTGTGGCGGGTCAATCCTGAGGTGGTGATTGCGCGCAGTCAACCCCACGAGGGTACTCAGCGGTGGGACCGCATTCTGCTGTGGTTCCTGTTTCCGACGATGTGGAGCATTCTGCCGGTGGCGGCGCTGGATGCAGGGCGATTCCAGTGGACAGCGGTGCCGTGGTGGGTTTGTGCGGTCGGATACAGTTGTCTGCTCACGGGGCTGGCGATTACCACGTGGGCCGAAGCGGTGAATAAGTTTTTTGAGGTGACAGTGCGGATTCAGTCGGATCGTGGGCAAACGGTGATTGACACGGGGCCTTATGCCTTTGTGCGACATCCGGGTTATGTCGGCGCGAGTCTCACCTGCGTCGGCATGGCGTTGTCGCCGGGTTCGTTCTGGGCGCTGATTCCGGCCGGCCTGACGATCCTTGTGCTGTGTCTGCGAACGCACTGGGAGGACCAGCTGCTGCAGAGCGAGCTGCGCGGCTACGCGGCGTATTCGCAAAGAGTCAGGTACAGAATGCTGCCCGGCGTGTGGTGAGGAGGGAGGCTGCGTGATGAAGCGGGGATGGGAAGGTGATGAGCCGCCGGGCGGGAGCCCGCGGGTAAAGGGTGCTGCGAGAGAGAGTGGAGCGTGGAGAGTAGAAGTGAGAAGTGAGAACGCATTGAGCCGCCTGGCGGCAGCCTGCGGGTAAAGGGGGCTGCGCGGGATCAGAGAGCGTGGACAGGAGAGGGGAAGTGAGAAGTGAGAAGTGAGAAAACGCGATGAGCCGCCTGGCGGCAGCCTGCGGGTAAAGGCGCCTGCGACGCGATGCTGACGCGGTGCGCACCAGGGTGCGAAATCGCAACCGGGGGCTGCCGCCCGCCCGCTCAGGTGTGGGCAGGGGTGCGCACCAAGGTGCGAAATCGCAACCGGGGGCTGCCGCCCGCCCGCTCAGGCGCGGGCAGGGGTGCGCACCAGGGTGCGGAAGTCGCAACCGGGGGCTTCCGCCCGCCCGCTCAGGGTGTGGGCAGGGGTGCGCACCAAGGTGCGAAATCGCAACCGGGGGCTTCCGCCCGCCCGCTCAGGCGTGGGCAGGGGTGGGCACCAGGGTGCGGAAATCGCAACCGGGGGCTTCCGCCCGCCCGCTCAGGCGTGGGAAGGGGTGGGCACCAGGGTGCCGAAATCGCAACCGGGGGCTGCCGCCCGTCCGCTCAGGCGTGGGCAGGGGTGCGCACCAGGGTGCGAAATCGCAACCGGGGGCTGCCGCCCGCCCGCTCA
>JBEAUF010000274.1:0-4443 GCA_041161565.1 Planctomycetota bacterium
CTCAGGGGTTGGCAGGGGTGGGCACCAGGGTGCCGGAACGCAACCGGGGGCTTCCGCCCGTCCGCTCATCCGTTTTTACTTCTGCGTTCTCCTCTACTCTCTACTTTCCACCTTCTCCTCTCTCGCGCAGCGTTGGGCTGCCGCCCGTCCGCTCAGGAGTTGGCGACGCTTTGGGCAGAGACGTCGATCGCACCGGGCACCGGCTTCAATCAAATCCCCCATACCACCCTGTTTTCCGTGTCAGATTCCAAATTGGGTCTGTCGGCTGCTGCCGAAAATCCCTCTGGAGCTGATTTTGGAAACTGACTAAAACACTCGCTTTCCGCCCGGGGTTTGCACCTGGAATTTCGGCGGGGAACAGTGTTTCAGAGGGTTCATCGGAAGGGAGTCCGATGTTGAAGTTCGCTTTTCAGCTGTTGCTGGTTTGCAGTTTGCTGAGTGTATCCGCGAGTGCTCAGACACGCCCTTCCGGCGCGAGGCCGCCTGCGGGTGTGCGTCCGGTGTCGGCCGCGGGGGCTCGTCAGGTTCAGGAGCCTGCGTCTGCAGCGACAACGCCGGCTCAGGGTTCAGAAGCGGCGAAGTCAGGAGCTGAACCGGCTGCGCAGATGGAAGTTCGAGGTGTGCGAACGGAGCCGCGTCTGCCGCCGCTGACGCCGCAGCTGAAAGCTGAGCGGGACCGCATTCTGCAGGCATGGTCAGCCAGCAGCGACGAAATCACTCGTCTGGAAGGTCAGATCGAACGCATTGTGTATGAGACGACGTTCGAGACGGAATCCCGCTCTGTGGGCAAGTTTGCGTATGAAAAGCCGGACAAGGGCCGGATTGACATCAACCCGGTGCCAACAACTGAGAAGGTGCTGGAGAGTCGGCGGCAGGAAGTGGAGCGATCGAAGGCGGAGCAGCGGCGTTCTGAGGTGAAGGTGCGGGCGAACGGTGAGCCTTACCAGCTCTCGGAATCTCAACCTGAGCAATGGTGGTGTGATGGAGAGCGAATCTTCAACCTGGATTTGGCCCGCAAGCAGGCCATGGTGACTCAGATCCCCGTGGAGATGCAGGGCGGCAATATCATGGACAGCCCGCTGCCATTTCTGTTTGGAATGCCTCCGGACCGCGCCCTGCGGCGGTTTGAAATTGGGTTTTACGGCGGCAAGGTGGATCCGGCGGCTAAACGAGTGCGGTTGGTGATCTACCCGAACCTACCCCAGGACGCTCAGTCGTGGAAGCAGGCGGATGTGCTGCTGGACACTTCAACGTGGCTTCCGGAGGCCGTACAGCTGCACGATCCTGCCGGCACAAAGCTCACCGTGTATTCATTTTCGAAACTGAAGAAGAACGGCAGTATTTTTGAGTTATTGACGCTGGCGGCCGGGGCGAGGTTCACACCGTCGCTCAAGGGTTTCCATGTGATCACAGACGACGCTCCGGCCCCTCCGGTCGTGCCGGAACTGGCTGGCCTGCATTTTCAGGAAGCCCTGCGGCAGCTGGAGCAGCTCGGATTGAAGCGTACGAAGGACGCTGGGAATCGAGTGATCCTGCAGGAGGGCAGCCCGGCTCCGAATCCCGATCAGAAGTATCATGTGCAGTCTCAGACTCCGGCCGCCGGCACACCGCTGCAGCCCGGCATCAAGGTCACACTCCGCCTGTTTGCGGATCCCGCGAAGAAAACAGCTCTGAATCAGAAGTAGCAACCCCAGCCCCGAAAACCGTCGACCATGCCGTCGTCCTCAGAAGTCCGCAGAAGCAGCCAGTCTTCAGCCGAAGATGCGGCTGCGATGGCACCCTCCGTGCGATATCAGCAGAGGCTGGAGCAGATTCTGGCCGAGACAGTGCTGTGTGAGCGTCGGGATCGGCGATTCGTGAAGATTCGCACCCTGCTGGGCCTGCTGCAGCTCGGTGTGATTGTGCTGTGCGTGGGTGAATCTGAACGAGTTTCCTGGCTCTGGCTGTTGCTGCCTCTGGCTGCATTCCTGGCAGTGCTGCCATTTGACCGGCGTTGTCTGCGGGAACTGCAGCGGCTGCAGGCCGCGCGGCGGTTTCTGGAGAGTCGACTGTCACGGCTGCAGAGAATCTTCGGCGCGGATCTTCCGGACGGCCGTGAGTATTCGAGCGACCAGCATCCCTGGACGCAGGACCTCGATGTCTTCGGTCAGGGTTCGCTGTTTCAAATGCTGAATGAATGTCGCACGCAGCCTGGTCGCAGGCAGCTTGCGGAATGGATGATGACCGTCCCCACGGCGGATGAGATCCGAGTGCGTCAGTCGCGAGCGCGGGGTTTGAAGGACTCACTGGCACTGCGCGAATCGCTCGCGTGTATTCCAGACAACGCCGACTGGACTGCCGCTGAACAGCTCCTGCAGACGTGGGTACGAGAACCAGCGCGGCCGATTTCCACACTGGTGCTGATCTGGTCACTGTTGCTGGGAGCCGCCGCACTGCCAATGCTGATTCTGGTGGCCACCGACGTGCTTTCGCTCCGCTGGCTGCTGGGCCTCGTGATTCTGCAGGCGCCGGCGGTGGCGATGACTCGTCAGCAGATCAGTCAGACGGCTTTGGTGATGGACAATGTGGATGCGGCACTGCGGCAGTTCGGGGCAGTGATTGAAGCGTTTGAACAGCATCCGGTGGAGGAACCCAGCGTCAGGGATCTGCTGAATCGGTTCACATCAGAACTGATGCCGACCTCACAGGCCATCGCTCAGCTAAGCCGACTCACTCAGTGGCTGAACAACGCGATGCGGAACCAGTTCTTCGCACCGATCGCCTGGGCCTGCGGACTGTTTGTACTGCTCACGCACCGCATGGAAAGCTGGCGCAGGCGACATGGTCCTGATGTGCCCGACTGGCTGCGTACCGCTGCAGTCCTTGAAGCCACACTGTCGGTGGCTGGCTACAATTTCGATCACCCGAGCGACTGTGTGCCCGAGATCCTGGATGAGCGCCGTGAACTGATTGCTCAGGACCTCGGCCATCCGCTGCTCAATGACGCCATTTGCGTGCGGAACAGTGTGCAGCTGGGTGGTGAGCAGCCACTGATGCTGATCAGCGGCTCGAATATGTCGGGAAAGAGTACGTTTCTGCGGAGCATCGGCGCAAGCGTGGTACTCACGTACTGTGGAGCCGTGGTGCGGGCCGCCTGCTTTCAGACGTTTGCCTTCCAGCTGGGCACGGCGATGCGGGTGAGCGATTCACTGCAGGAGGGGCGGTCGCTGTTCTACAGTGTGCTGCAGCGTCTGAAAGCCGTTGTGGACCTGACGAACGGACCACGCACGGTGCTGTTTCTGCTGGATGAAATCCTGCACGGAACCAATTCTCACGACAGACGCCGCGGTGCAGAAGCCGTGATTCGATCACTGGTGGATCGGGGTGCTGTGGGCATTGTCACCACGCACGACCTTGCATTGACACGCATTGCAGACAGCATGCCTGGTCAGGCCGTCAACAAGCACTTTGAAGACACGATTGTGGACGGCACGATGCTGTTTGACTATCGGCTGCGGGACGGCGTGGTGGAACGCAGCAACGCGATTGAGCTGATGCGGATGCTGGGGCTGGATGTGTAGATCTGCAGACATGTGCAGCGAGGATCAGAGGCGAACCAGCAGTGTGCAGATGGCGAGCAGCTGACGGGGCCGACGTGAAGACAGCCGTGCGGGAGGCTGCGCCGGTTACGGTGCGACCGGCGCACTGAAAGAATGCGGCGTTTTCAGGATCTGCTTAGATACCGGATCAGTGCTGTTCGGCAGCGGCCTGTTCACCGGCCTGGGCTTCACGTTCCGCGTTGGCAGCCTGAATGGACGACCACGTCCACCAGCCGGCGATGGACATGGCGACGATGGTGTAGAGGAACAGCGCGGACAGCATTTTGCCGATGGCGCCGCCAGCGGTGACGTCGTCGGCAGCGAACTGTTCGACTTCGACAGCGGAGAACAGGGGTTGTTCAGCGGAGTCGGCAGGGGCGGAATGATGGACGTGATCGGACATGTCGGCGAACCCAGGAGGCGCAAGGTCGAAACAGGGGGAGGGCGGCGGACCGGAGTGGAACGGTAAGCGTTGCGGTCTGGCAGACGCAAGCGGAAACCGTGGCAAAGTCTAACATCCGGGGCTTTTCGAGGCGCGGGATTGGCTGGCGTTTGGGTGAAATTCTGCAGGAAAAGCAGACAGTCGGACGGAACGCTTCCAAACAAGAGAATCTGAGCAGAAGGCCCGAATTTTTCTTGCTTTGCGATGAACTGAACAATGGCGATCGAGCGAACGTTGCGCCACGTGACAGGGCGTGCGGGGGATGTCAATCGGCCGGTTGAGCCCCGGTACGATCCTGGTGCGATGCTGGCCGCGCGGGTAAAGAACGCTGGTACAGCGCTGCTGCCGCTGGCAGGGCGGGGCACCAGGGTGCCGAATCGCAACCGGGGGCTGCCGCCACACATAAGCCGCAGGGCGGCAGCC
>JBEAUF010000330.1:0-10693 GCA_041161565.1 Planctomycetota bacterium
CCCGATCATGCAAGGCGTGCGGTCGATGTCAATCGGCCGGTACCACCCTGGTGCGCTCCCGCTGCGCCGCTGCCCGCGCGGTTACGGGCCCTTACCGGGGGATTGACATCCCCCGCTCGCCTTTCCCACTTTTTTGCGTTGATTGAGAGAAAGCCAATGCCATTGGGCTACCGCCAGGCGGCTCATGCGCGTTGTCACTTCTCACTCCACTCTCGCGCAGGGCTCTTTACCCGCGGGCTGCCGCCCTGCGGCTCATGCGCGGCGGAAGCCCCCGGTTGCGATTCGCACTCTGGTGCGTGCGGCGTCAGTATCGCGGCGCTGGCTCCTTTACCCGCAGGCTACCGCCAGGCGGCTCATGCGCGTTGTCACTTCTCGTTCCATTCTCGCGCAGGGCTCTTTACCCGCGGGCTGCCGCCCTGCGGCTCAAGGCGTTTAACATCGCGGTTGCCCGGGGGGCCCTCCGCAAGGCTCTTGCAAATCATAGTCTGCCGACTCACCTGGCTGTTGTCCTGTCCGGCATTCGCCGGTATCATCGCGGTCCCTCCTGACCCCGCCCACCTCCAGACAACAGCCCTAACGGGGATTTCCATGACGCGTCATCGCCCCTGTGGATCGCCGGAACACGGTCACAGCCGCCGTGCGTTTCTCAATCGATCGGCTCTGGGTTCCGTGGGCCTGGCTGCGGGTTTAGGGGACATCCTCACAGCCCGCACCGCGATCGCTCAGCAGGTGCAAGCCAAAAGCCGCAGGGTGCTCAACATCTTCCTGCACGGCGGTGTCAGTCAGCTGGAAACATGGGATCCCAAACCCAACACCGATACCGGTGGGCCGTTTCGAGCCATTTCCACTACGGTGCCCGGGGTGCAGATTTGCGAACTCCTGCCTTACACGGCTCAGCAGATGTACCGGTTGTCGATCGTCCGCAGCCTCGACACCAAAAACAGCGACCATGCGCGGGGTGTGACCGAAATGACCACCGGTCGCGGTCGCATGCCGGGGGCCGACTTTCCGCATTTGGGTGCGGTGGCTGCCCGTTCGCTGATGCCCGAAACATTCACGCTTCCCGGTCACGTGCTGATTCGCAGCTCTCCGGGTGGACGCAACGTGGAATCAGAATTCCATTCCGCTGCGTATCTCGGCCCGCGTTACGCCAGCATGGCGATCTACGACGGCAACCCGCCGAAATTTGAACCTCGCCCCGAGCAAATCACGGATGATTCGGACGAGCAGCGGCACGCCATTCGCGAACGGGCCAGCCTGCGATTCAGTCGGCGACGTCGCACGGCGGAGACTGAGGCCTACAACTTCTCCTGGGTTCAGGCCCGTGAACTGCTGGCGAATCGCCATGTGTTCGAACTCAGCCGTGAATCGGCCAGTGATCAGGAACGATACGGCACCAGCCAGTTCGGCAAACACTGTTTGCTCGCCAGAAGACTCCTGGAACACGGTGTGCCCTATGTGCAGGTCAACCACGCCGACTATGACACGCATCACGAAAACTTCGACTTCCACATCGAACAGCTCGGCGAATTCGACCGCCCCTTCGCAATGCTCGTCGCTGACCTCGCCGACCGCGGACTGCTCAATGACACCCTGATCTGCGTGATGAGCGAATTCGGGAGGACTCCGAAAATCAACAAAACCTACGGCCGAGATCACTGGGGAACCGCCTGGAGCCTCGTCCTCGGCGGTGCCTCCATCCAGCCCGGAGCAGTGATCGGCAGCACCAACGCCAACGGCACGGAGGTTACCGATCGGGCGGTTGACCATGGTCATATCTTCCACACGATCCTGCAGGCTGTGGGAGTGGATTCCATGGGCGAGTTTGACATTGCCGGGCGGACGTTTCCCGTCGCTGATCCCTCGCGGGGACCCATCTCGGAGCTGCTCTCATGACCACCGCCGCCACCAGCGATCCGCAGCAAACCAAACTCCTGAAGGAATACAAATTCGAACGCCCGCTGACGGCCTGCCACTGGGATCCGCTCGCACGTTTCCTCTTCTGCGGTGCGGAAGACTTCCTCGTGCATCGGCTCGATCCGGCCAGTGACAAACACATTACGCTGGCCGCCCACGACAGCTGGGTCCGCGCCTTCGGTTCCTCGGCCGACGGAGCAACTCTGTACAGCGGCGGTTATGACGGGCGATTGATCTTCTGGCCCGCTGCGGCCGAGCAGCCGGAGCCGCTGAGAATCATCGAAGCGCACAAGGGCTGGATTCGAGCACTCGCGGTCAGCCCCGACGGGCGGTCGGTAGCCACCTGCGGCAATGACCTGCTGGTCAAAGTCTGGGACGCCGCCTCCGGAATGCTCATCCGCGAATTTTCCGGTCACGCTTCACACGTTTATAACCTGATCTATGCCCCCGATTCCCGCGGGCTGTTCTCGTGTGATCTCAAAGGAGTCGTCAACGCCTGGTCGCTCGACGCAGACGCTCCACGCAGCCTCGGGACGGTGGCTCAGCTGCACGGCTACGACACGACATTCCGAGCAGACATCGGGGGTGCGCGGAGCATTGCGTTGCGGGGCGACGGAACGCAGCTGGCTTTGGGAGGCATCACGAAGGTCTCCAACGCCTTCGCCGGCGTGGGCGAAATCGTCGTGGCCCTCGTGAACCCCGCCACCGCAGCGCTGGAGCTGGTGCTGCAGTCCAAAGACAAGACCTCGGGAACCGTCTGGGGGCTAGCCTGGCACCCGGCTGGTTACTGGATGGCAGTCTGCGGAGGCGGTGGCGGTGGCTGGCTGTATTTCTGGAAAGGTGACTCGGCCGACGAATTTTTCCGGCTAAAGCTCAAACAGGACGGACGCGGGATGAGTCTGTCGCCGGATGGCCAGCAGGTGGCAGTTGCCCATGCCGATAATTACCTACGCACTTACCAGCTGGGGTGACGGGTGGAGGGCTGGCCTGGATCGGTTGTGCGGGCGGGCGGATTTGAAGGGCCGGATGGTTCTGGAATCCGGCGGTGATGGGCGGGCGCGGGGTGTGGCGAAGTGCCGATTGGGCTGTTTGCGGGTGCCACCTGTTCCGGTGGTGACTCGGAGAACGGAGTCCCGCGGCGCCGGATGCTGGGTATGGAAACGCGTCTGCATTTTGATTTTCTGAAACAGCCGGACAACACGACGTGTGGTCCGACGTGCCTGCACGCGGTGTATCGGTATCTGGGGCTGAGCCTGTCGCTGGAGGATGTGATTCGGGACGTGCCGTCCTTCGCCGGCGGGGGGACTCTGGCTGTGATGCTGGGGTGCGACGCGCTGCGGCGAGGGTTTGACGCGCGGATTTTCACGTTTAATCTGCAGGTGTTTGATCCAACGTGGTTTGGCGCGGACGGCCATGTTCGTGACGGTCTGAATCTGGATGAAAAGCTGCTGGCTCAGCGTGACTGCAAGCCAAAGGAAAAGCTCCAGCGGGCCTGTGAGAGCTACCGTGAATTTCTGCATCTGGGCGGTCGGCTGCGGATGGAAGATCTGACGGGGGAGCTCATTCGCCGCTACCTGCAGCAGAATGTGCCACTGCTGACGGGGCTGAGTTCCACGTATTTGTATCGGGAGCGACGTGAGCATCCGCTGACAGGTCAGGCAGACGACGTGGCCGGAGTCCCCGGCGGCCACTTTGTGGTGCTCTGCGGCTACGACCCCCGGACACGTTCAGTGCTGGTTGCAGATCCGTTTCACCCGAATCCGCTGTCGACGGATTACAAATACGAAGTGCCGCTTGACCGCGTGGTGTGCTCGATCCTGCTTGGCATTCTGACCTACGACGCCAACCTGCTGGTCATCCGCCCCCGTCGCCCGGCCGTGCAGCTGGGGTGATGTTTTGAGAGATTCTCAGGGGCAGGTAAGGGAGTGCGGCGCGGAGGGGGGGTAAACGCGATGACAAACGCAAGAGCCGCAGGGCGGGAACGCATGAGCCGCAGGGCGGGAACGCATGAGCCGCAGGGCGGGAGCCCGCGGGTAAAGAGCCCCTGGTGAGAGAGGAGAGCACAGGAAGTTGAGAGGAGACGGAAGTGAGAAGTGAGAAGTGAGAAGTGAGAAGTGAGAAGTGAGAAGTGAGAACGCGCTGAGTTGGCGGGCGGGAACGCATGAGCCGCCTGGCGGCAGCCCAATGGCATTGGCTTTCTCTCAATCGCCGCAAAAAAGTGGAAAGGCGAGCGGGGGATGTCAATCCCCCGGTAACGGTCCGTAACCGCGCGGGCAGCGCCGCAGCAGGAGCACACCAGTATCTTACCGGCCGATTGACATCGACCGCACGCCTTGCATGATAGGGTCGAGGCGTTTCAACGGAGAGCGAGTCCTCCCAAGCAGGCGAAACATCAGAAAGCCAATGCCATTGGGCGGGAGCCCGCGGGTAAACAGCCCTGGCAAGGTGCTGCTGACGCGGCGGGCAGAGCGGGGCACCAGGGTGCCGGAAACGCAACCGGGGGCTTCCGCCCGCCCGCTCAGGAGGGGGCAGGGGTGTGGCACCAGGGTGCCGGAACGCGACCGGGGGCATTTGCTTTGCTGCGACATGCCGCGAATGGTTCTGAGCGGCTTATTGCGGCGGATGTTCGATAAGGAACCAGATGACTCCGATGGTGGCAACTGCGGCGAGGATGGCGGCCGTAATTTTCCAGATGCTCCACGGGCGTTCGCCCTGGACTTCCCCTGTGGTGGCATTGATGAAGACCTGCCACGGTTTATTGTTCCAGCGGTAGGTCATGAGCCAGGCGGGGAGCAGGAGGTGTTTATAGGTGATGCCTGCGTACTGAGTTTTCATGCTGCTGACAACCTGTTCGTCGCCGCCGATGCGTTGTTTGACGTCAGCATGCAGGGCTTCTTCGATTCGCTGTCGGCCTTCGGTGAAGCATTCGTCGAGTTCGATGTCGTAGGTCCGGGCGGTGATACCGGCCATCAGCTGGGGGTTGAAGGGCACGACGTTTTTCAGCGGCCAGGGTTCGAGGGCATGGATCAGGTCACGGCGGAGTCCTTTGCCGGCGAGCACGCAGATGTCGTTGAAGAAGCGTTGGAAGTGTCCGGAGACTCTGGTCCAGCTGGTGCGGCGTTGGGTTCGCTGTTCCTTGCCGCTGCCGACGGTGACGTAGTAGTGATTGCCGCGCTGGCCTGTCCAGGCGGTGGCTGTCATGGCATCGAACGTGAAGTACGGCAGGAAGACACCCTGAAACTTCCCTTGAGCTCCATCACGCAGGAAGCTGGAGGGGGCGAACCAGCGGGACCGGACCCAGGTGGCGAGGTTTTGCTGGGCTTTGCTGCGGTCGATGGTGAACGGGAGCATGCCATCAACGGGGATACGTTCTGTTGACGCCTGATGAACACCTTCCAGCTGCACAGGAACGCCGCACCAGGGGCAGTCAGTGCTGGTGAGGGTACCGTAGAATTCAACGGTGCCGCTGCAGGATTGGCAGGTCACTTCGGAGTGCTGGCGGGCGGGATCGGGAGTGTCGGCGGCTTCGGCGGGGGCGTGCGTTTTCTGAGACTGTCGGCGTTCCCGGAGCAGTTGGAGCATGGACTGGTAGTCCTGTTCCTGCACTTCGCTGTCCGGGGAAATTTCCAGTTGCTGCACGTGTCCGCAGAAGCCGCAGCTGAGGGATTGCAGGCCGATGTGAAATTCGAGGTCGGCGCCGCACTGGACGCAGGGGAACATGCGGCCGCGGCCATCGTCGACAACCTGGCCTGTGGAGTTATCAGCGACTGTGTCGGCGGCTGTGGGGGCAGAACGGTACTGGTCGTCGGTTCTGGACATGAAGGGGGCCGTGGTCGGGATGCGAGTGGTCATGTTTGGCGGGCAGTGCGCTGCCGGTTTCAGCTGCCGGGGATCGGTGGTGGTGCGGGTGGTCCGAAGGCCGCGGCCAGCTGGGGGACCTGGCCGGCTGCGGTCCATTCGGCCATACCGGCGGTCCAGACGAGGGTGGAGCGGCTGACCTGTCCGGCGGCAATTCCGGCGGCCAGTTGATCGGTGGTGAAGGGACCGTGGGATTGGCCGTTGGCTGCCACGTGCCATGCGGCGGGCAGCGCGGGCGGGATTGGGGCTCCGGGTGGCAGTGGTGCTGTTCCGGGGGCGGCGAAGCCGGGCTGGAGCATGCGGCCGGCGAGTGCCATGCCGAGTCCCAGTCCGGCGCCTTCCGCGGCAGCTCCGCCCTGGCCACCGGGCATGCCAAGCGCCTGTCCGAGCTGGAACTGCTGGAAGCGTCCGAGGTCCCCGATAACGCCCATGCTGGTGCGGGTATCGAGTGCCTTTTCGACGGCTTCGGGGAGCGAGATGTTGACGATGACGAGTTGTGGAATTTCGAGTCCGTATTCGTCGTCGATTTTTTCCTGGACGGCTTTGCGGAGTGTTTCGCCGAATTCGGTGTAGCGTGAGGCCAGATCGAGTGCGGGGATTCCGGCGTTGCTGAGGATTTCGGAGAGGGTGCTGACGATGATGGAGCGGAGCAGTTCGGTGACGGCATCGGCTCCGAATTCCTTATCGGTGCCCACGAGTTCCACGAGCAGAGCGCGGGGATTGGCGGCGCGGACGGCGTAGGTGCCGAAGGCGCGGATGCGAATGGGGCCGAACTCGGGATCGCGGAGCATCACGGGGTTGGGGGTACCCCATTTGAGGTCGGTGAGCTGTTTGGTGCTGATGAAATAGACTTCGGAGCGGAAGGGGCTGTTGAAGCCGTACTTCCATCCGGCGAGGGTGCTGAGGATGGGCAGGTTGTCGGTTTTGAGTTCGTAGCTGCCGGGTTCGAACACGTCGGCCACCTGGCCGCGATGCACAAAGATGGCCTTCTGGCCGGGGCGTACGATGAGCTGGGCGCCGTTTTTGATTTCGTTCTGGTAGCGGGGGAAACGCCAGACGAGGGTGTGGCGGGAGTCATCGACCCATTCGATGATGTCGATGAGTTCATTGCGGAGTTTGTCGAACAGTCCCATTGGCGGGGTTTCCTGCGATGATTGTTCAGAAATCGGAGCGGGCGATGTAGAGGCAGCCGAGGAGCAGCATGATGGCGAGGAATGCGGAGTTGGTGCCGAAGGAGGCCCAGGGGTTAAACACGATGCGGGGTGCGGAGAGATCTTCGTCGTCCAGCCCCGGGCCGCCTTCTTCTTCGACGACGACGGAGGATTCGCCGGTGACGAGATATCGCACAGTATTATCAAGATCTCCGGGGCGGGGGAAGACCGCATGCAGGGGCTTCACCACGTAGTCGTACAGGTGCACGGGCCACTGAATCTGACCCTGCCACGATTTGACTGACTCGCCGCTGTCGGGATTGACAATCAGCAGACTGCGGCCGGCGCCGATTGCGAGCTGGCTGGCGTCGAGGAAGCGGATGCCGGAGATGGTGCGGGGGGTGTTGATCCGCAGGGTGCTGAAACGGTTATCGGCCGCGTGGAACATCACGAGCACTCCGGCGTGCGTGAGCACTGCGGCGCGGCTGCCATCCGGAGCCACATCCACGCGTTTGGGTTTGTCGCCGTCGGGGATGTTGCCGGTGGTGGTCAGTTCAAGATTGTTCTGGTTGAGCACTTCGATGCGGCCGTCGGCTTCGGCCATGAGCACGATACTGCCACCGGCCGCCAGCAGTGCGGGTTGTTTGCGGTCCAGCTGTCGGCGGGTGGCTTCGGACCACTTGCCTTCGGCGCTGCGCGTGAGCAGCAGGAGCTGATCGCGGTCGCGGCAGACGATCGATTCGTCGGACGGATTCCAGGCAACGGCGGCATCGGGACGCAGTCCCAGCTTCAGGCCGGGCGAGACGTTTTCGAAACCGGCGGATCCGCCGCCGGGCAGCATTCCGCCGAGCATATCACGGAGGAAGTTGCGGGCATCGCGGATTTCTTTGGGGTCATCCTTGAGCTGGTGAATGGAACGCGTGCCGGGAAGGATGAGTTTGCCGTCGCGGGTGCGATGGATGCCGAACACAGGTTCCGGCGTGGTACTGCCTCCGCTGCGGTTGAAATTGTCGCCGGCTTCACCACGGAAGACTCTGGCCGGACCGGCCTGATTAAACCGCGAAAATTCAGGCTGCATTGCAAACACCGTGCTGCCGTCGTCCACGGCCGTGAGGCGTGGGCGAGCACCTGCCTGGAAGATGCCGAGCGCCTGCAGGGGGTTGGGGGAGGAATCTTCGAGGATCGTTTGCCAGTCGCCGGTGGTTTCGTTCCAGCGGAGGTAATTGCGGCTGCCGTCGATCGCGAATACCTGGGTATCGGCGATCACGAGTTCTTCCAGTTGTCGGCCGGGGAGCCAGGCGAGCGTCATAAAGTCGTTGACCACCGAAGCTGTGACCTGAACGATCCAGAACACCACCACGAGGATCAGGCTGACGATGGGGTTTCGCCAGATCGCTCCGGCAAGGGCGCTCACTGAGTAATAAATCGCGAAGAGGAACACATAGAGCGGAATGCAGGCGATGAGTACGGGACGCCAGAGATCGAACCGCAGCCAGAGCAGCAGGAAGGTGCCGGTGACGAGAGTTCCGGCGCAGACGAGCGTAAACAGGCAGCCACCGATGAACCGCGTGATGTAGATCACTGTGCGAGGCACGGGTTTGCTGAGCAGCAGCGAGATTTCGCCGGGTTCAAACGTGCGGGGAATAACCGAGGCGGTGACGAGCAGCGAGGCGAAGACGCCGAAGAATCCGAGGAACACTGAGAGCACACCGATGATGATTTCGTTGATCAGTGATTCCACCTGATCGGGTGGCAGGCGGAGTGGTCCGAAGACGCGAAGCGAGCCGTAGGAGAGAACCAGTGCGGTGGTGTCCTGAATGTTGATGGCGTCGGGGAAGGCGGCGGCCAGACGTTTGAGGTTGGAGGTTTCGCGCACGGAGGAGTCGGATTCAGCCGGGGAGACTTCGCGGAGTTCGGCGGGGAGTTCGGCGGACTGCCATGCGGGGGAGTTCCAGGCGTCGGGCACGTAGAACTTTTCGAGCCCGATCAGGCTGTTGACAAGATCGACAACGGAAGACTGAATGCGGCGGGCCGGGCGACCCTGGGGGGAATCTGCGCGGAGCCAGTTGACGACCTGAGTCTGCTGGTCGGGCGTCAGCAGGGTCCAGAGGTGGTGGGCCGGGCCGGTTTCGGCGGAGGCGTTGTCGCGGAGCTGTCGGAGGAAGCTTTCGGTGTCGACAAGTTCGTAGGGACGCAGCCGAGTGCTGGTGACACTGTCCAGACCCATGGGGGAAAGTGCGAGCAGCACGAGCAGGATGGCGGCGAGGGCCATCCAGAGCACGCGGGAGGCCCAGGCTTCGCGAAAGGCGTCTTTGAGAATGGCGAGTACGGCACGCATCAGACGGCTCCTCCGACTAAGGTCATGAACACTTCTTCAAGCGTCTGATCACGGCGGGCGAGCCGGTAGATGCTGATGCCTTCCTGTCGCAGGCCGTCGATGATGGCATCGACTTCGGGCTGGCCGGAGGGGCGGATTTCGGCTTCCACTGCTTCCGCGGTGACTTCGCGGAGTTTTGCAGCAGGGTGGGCTGCGAAGACTTTGCGAATGCGTTCGGCAGGACCCAGCAGCTGGAATTGCAGTGGGGCGTCGGAGAGGGCGCGGGTCAGTTCCTGAACGGTGCCGGTGCGGAGCAGTTGTCCGCGGTTGAGGATGGCGACGCTTTCACAGATGAGTTCGATTTCCTGGAGCAGGTGGCTGTTGAGGAAAATGGTGTGGCCCTGAGCGGCCAGCTTTTTCAGGACGTCGCGGATTTCACGACGGCCGACCGGATCGACGCCGTCAGTTGGTTCGTCGAGCACGATCAGTGGCGGACGGTGGAGCATGGCCTGGGCCAGCCCGAGACGCTGCAGCATGCCCTTGGAATATCCGGAAACGCGTTCACGTTCACGCCCGGCAAGGCCGACCAGTTCGAGCAGCCGCGGGCGTTCGGCGCGGATCTGAGCGGGTGACATGCCGCTGAGACTGCCGTAGTATTCGAGCGCGGTGTTGGCGGTGAGGTGTCGCGGGAGGCGGTGGTTTTCAGGGAGATAACCCACGCCACGGCGAGCTGCCATGGAGCCGGCCGGATGGCCCAGCACGCGGGCGGAACCGGAACTGCAGGAGACGATGCCGAGCAGGATCTTGATGAGGGTGGTTTTGCCGGCACCGTTGGGGCCGAGCAATCCGTAGATGCAGCCGGCAGGGACCGAGAGCGTGACGTCTTTGAGTGCCTGAAATCTGCGGCGACGCAGGAGTCCGGAGCGATAGATTTTGCTGAGCCCTGCAGCTTCGATCACGCTGCCTGATGGTGAATTCATGGTGTCCCCTGAAAGCCTGTGGAGAAAGGCAGTGGCGAGTTCCGGGGAATTCGGTGGCCGGAGACAATTCCTGGCGGAAATCGGCAGCATTATCGCAGAAGGATGGGGAAAGGGAAACTCTGCAGCCGGGGGCAGACGCCACACATGAGCCGCCGGGCGACAGCCCATGAGCCGCAGGGCGGGAGCCCGCGGGTAAAGGCCCCTGGCAACGCGCTGCTGACGCCACTGGCAGGGGCGGGCACCAGGGGGCCAGAACACAACCGGGGCTCCCGCCACACATGAGCCGCAGGGCGGCAGCCCGCGGGTAAAAAGCCCTGGCAACGCGCTGCTGACGCCACTGGCTGGGGCGGGCACCAGGGTTCCAGAACACAACCGGGGCTCGCGCCACACATGAGCCGCAGGGCGGGAGCCCGCGGGTAAAGGCCCCTGGCAACGCGCTGCTGACGCCACTGGCAGGGGCGGGCACCAGG
>JBEAUF010000386.1:0-3533 GCA_041161565.1 Planctomycetota bacterium
GTCCAGACGCGTGAGGAATCAGCCAGTGAGGCGGCAGCGACCAATCCGAATTCGAGCCCTGACAGGCTGATACCCACGGCATTGGGGTTGGAGGCGGGGCCGTTGAGTCCGGCGAATCCGGCGAGTGCCGAGCCTCCAATCTTGAGGATTCGAGTATCAACGGTGCTGCCATCGCTCAGTTTCAGGGATCCCGATTCCGTCTCCACAGCCAGACTTCCGGAGACGCTGATGAAATTCTGCAGATTGAACTCGGCGGTGGCGGAAAGGCTCTGGGACGAACCCGACATTTCCGGCATATCCACCGAAACTCCGTCCACCGTGACTGTCCGGGCTGCCACATCACCTGTTGCCGTGTTTCGCTGGGCGGACGCCATTCCAGTAACGCTGGAGACGCCTGGAACGTTGATCGCGAAATCACCGCTGGCAAAGAACTGTTGGCGGCCTGCGGAGTCCAATATCAGCGCAGCCTGAGTTTCCGTCACGGCTGCCGAGGCGCTGCCGGCAGTGAGTTGGGCAGACGCGTTACGAACCACTGCCTGAATCTCATCACCCTCCCGCCGGAAAGCTGCGTTACCGGTGACCGAGACAAAGTTGCCGAGCGTGGCATTGAGCCCGGATGCCGACAGCAATCGCAGGCTGGATGACTGGGGCAGATCAGAAAACGTATAAGATGCATCGCCGATCGCGATGCTGGTTCCGGTCCAGGCAACGTTCGTGGTGTTGTGTCGCAGTGCAGCAGAAGCGGCATACACATTTGACAGGCCAGGGGCATTCAGAGCCAAACCGCCGGACGCTTCAAAGGCCACAAGGTCCGTGGGTGTGGCAATCAGTCCAAATGACGCACCGCTGACACCGGCCGACACGGATCCGACGGTCATGCCACCCGCGATTCCGGTACCCGCGGCGCGCATATTTCCGGATTCCTGGTCGAACACAATGCTGCCGCTGACTGACGCGAAGTTATCGGAAGCCAGCGTCAGACTCTGTCCGGCGAAATGACGGGCACCAGCGGCTACGTCAATCGCAACGGTATGGCTCCCGGCTGTAATTGTGCGATTGACGCGGGAAGCACCTGTGTTGCGCTCCAGTGACAATGCGCCTTCGAGGCTGAAACCTGCGAGTCCGGTCAGACCAGCGGTTCCGGAGGCCTCAACTGCATAGCTGCCATCTGCAGCAACCGCCAAACCAAAGGTGGCGTTTGTCACGGCCAGCCCGGACGAGGCGTTGGCAAGAGATGCTGAGACGCCCGTGCCCGCAGCCAGCGTCTCTCCGGCGGTCTGAGCCAGAGTAAACGTGCCGGAAACGTCGGCCAGTCCGGCAATGGAGATGTTGCCGGTAAAAGTCACCGACGGCTCATTGAAGTAGTCGCCAAGCAAACGACCGACAGCATCCCGGTTGAGCTCTGGTGGAGTCAGTGCCAGCCCATTCAGAAAACCACGCACCTCAAGGCTCAGACCCCCATCGCCATCGCTGACAATATCAAACCAGCGGTCGCCGTCGGGGAATGAAAACAATCCCGTGGCCGACGTGAAGTTGCCGGTTATTGAATGCCCCGAGTCAACCTGCAGGAAATTAAACCGGTCACCAATGTTGGGGACGAAATTGTTCACCAGT
Organism: Planctomycetota bacterium; assembly: GCA_041161565.1. Classification (GTDB taxonomy): domain Bacteria; phylum Planctomycetota; class Planctomycetia; order Planctomycetales; family Planctomycetaceae; genus SXXK01. Next base: position 1,615 of record JBEAUF010000386.1, read on the forward strand.
TTCACATCGATGGGGCCTCCGGACAACACAGCATTGCCGCCGGCAATCTGCAGCTGATCGAAACCGTCGACATCATTGCCGCCGGTCGGATTGCCCGCCGTGTATCCCCCGATTTCGATCTCAATGCCACTGGCGGGAATCGTGTACCCGGGCGAATATTGCAGGATTTCGGTCCGTCCCGAAGTGAGCAGGATGCGGGATTCGAGCCATTCAGCCCGCCGCGCGGCTCGCCGGAAACTCCGCATCGGACCCACACCAGTCCGACGAGAGCCAGGGATTCCAAAACGTGCTACGAGTCGTTTCCAGAATGATGGCGACATAAAACTTCGTGCCCGCAGTCGGTTGTGCAACAGAGGCGAAAACAAATTCCCGGACATCGGGTGGGATTTGTTTCACTCCCAGGAATTTCAGATTCAGCGGTAGAATCCCACATTTTCTGAGGGAAATCCGTGGTACTCAAAGTCTCTCACACGTCGAGCCTACGCGGCTCACGTTGTCGCAGAACGGCCAAAAATGAGCGTGAGACGTCCAGAAGACGCTCGGCCCTAAAATCCTCAAAATCCCACCCCCAGCGCACCGACACCTGCGGCCCGCCGGGCACACATCGATCAGCCAACGAGCACTGCAACCGCTCACTACTCATCGCCCGCCCTGAGTGGACGGGCGGAAGCCCGACGCTGCGCGAGAGAGGAGAGGGTGGAACGTAGAGAGTAGAGGAGAACGCGGAAGTAAGAACGGATGAGCGGACGAGCGGAAGCCCCCGGTTACGCCTCGCACCCTGGTGCGCACCCCTGCCCGTGGCATCGGCAGCGCGTCGCCAGGGCACTTTACCCGCAGGCTGCCGCCAGGCGGCTCTTCACATGTCCCCCCTGCGTTTCAGCCCGGAGGGCACCACACTCCGCCGGAATCTCGTTGACGCCATCGGCAACCGGCGGTCCAGCTGAGCCTCCTGAGCGGGCGGGCGGAAGCCCCCGGTTGCGTTTTCGCACCCTGGTGCGCACCCCTGCCCGCGGCGTCAGCATTGTGTTGCCAGCGTTCCTTACCCGCAGGCTTCCGCCAGGCGGCTCAACGCGTTTCCTCACTTCTCACTTCTCACTTCTCACTTCTCACTTCTCACTTCCGCGCGTTGACCCGTGTTTTACTCTCTGCTTTCTACGCTCTACTCTCTGCCGCAGCGCTCTTTACCCGCAGGCATCCGCCAGGCGGCTCATGAGTGGTGGAAGCCCCCCAGTTACGCCTCCGCACCCTGGTGCGGACCCCTGCCCGCGGCGTAAGCAGCGCGTTGCCAAGGCACTTTACCCGCGGGCTGCCGCCCTGCGGCTCATGTGTGGCGGAAGCTCCGGTTGCGTTTTCGCACCCTGGTGCTCACCCCTCCCGGCGGCGTCAGCATCGTGTTGCCAGCGTTCTTTACCCGCAGGCTGCCGCCAGGCGGCTAATCACTTCTCCTTTCTACTTTCCACGCTCTACTCTCTCGCGCAGCGTCCCGCCAGGCGGCTCATCACTGCTCACAACAACCCATTCAAATCTGCGAACAGATCATCCAGTACCGACAGGTCGTGCCCGACTTCCTCGACGCCACTGCCCTTGCTCTCGCCGCGTCGTGCGCCCTCGAGCACCCGTTCCGCCGGACTCAGTCTGCGTTCATTAGGCACTGACGCCTGCTCAACCGGATCTGCTGCCGCAGCCTCGCGTTCCTCGCGAACCACCACCGCCCCGGCCGCAGCCGCAGCCTCGCCAAACAACGGCACTGCCACCGCTCGCGTCGGCACCACCGCATCGGCCAAATCCGCACCCTGCGAACGCCCCTCAATCGCCAGCGTCTCCACGCCGCGGCGTTCACCCACGGCCAGCTCACCAGCCATCAGGTGGCCGGAGTACTGTTCGGGATCAAGGTCCTGCCAGCCCAGCAGGTGGCCGTA
>JBEAUF010000412.1:0-15379 GCA_041161565.1 Planctomycetota bacterium
TGCCGGTTCAAACGCTCGTCTTTACCAGCTGACCCACGACTACCTTGTGCCATCGATCCGCGAATGGCTGACACGCAGACAAAAGGAGTCAGCGACCGGACGAGCCGAGCTGGCTCTGGAAGCCAGCACACAGATGTGGACCAGGCACCCCGGTGAACGGAGATTTTTGCCAGGGCTTGCCGAATATCTGCGGATTCGCTGGTATCTGCGGGCGCAGGTCAAAACGTCGGCTCAGCAGAACCTGCTGCAGACGGCCGGCAGACTGTACGCCATTCGCACGGGCAGTATTCTGGTAGTGCTGCTGGCGGTGGTGTTCCTTGTGCAGTCCATGCTGAGTGCTCGTGAGACAGCAGGTCTGGCGACGGCCATTCAGCGGGCCAAGGCGGATGGCCTGAGCCAATTGCTGCGGCAGGCGGACGCTCGCGGCCCGGCGCTCGATAGTCAGCTGCGTCCGCTGATTGCGGCGGCTGATGCTGACAGCGCGGATTCCACAACTCGCATGGCCGCAGTCCCCGCACGACTGGTGCTGGTAGCCCGCGACAGGAACCAGCTGGCGCCCCTGCAGGATGCTCTGCTGACCGGCGAACTGGCGTATGTGGAAGCCATTCGCACGCGGCTGAGACAGTATGCTGCGGAATTGCGGCCACAGTGGCTGGCGGTGCTGCGGAATACGGCGGAAGCGGAATCCCGGCGGTTCCGAGCAGCTTTGGGACTGATCGGTCTGGACGGTGATCAGCCGACCACGGAGTGGACGGACGCCGACATCGAATTCATCGGCACGGCGCTGAGTACAAGTTTCGCGGAATACCAGCCGCAGTTGCGCGGCCTTTTGCAACCCATCAGGGCTCGGCTTGTGCCTGTTCTGGACGGCCTGTTTGACAGAGAGACGTCGACACCGGAACAGCAGATCAGCACGGCGATGGCGCTGGCGGATTTCGCGGGGAACGACCCGGAACTGCTGGCGCGGCTGCTGACACGGGCGACAGCAAAGCAAACCGAAATTCTGTACCCGAAAGTCGCGGAATACAAATCCGGCCCGGTCCGTGAGGGCCTGCTGGCGCTCACCCGGGAACAGCCGGATGAGAACCTTGGTCAACTGGACCGCGTGCGGCTGGGCCGTCGTCGCGCGAATGCCGCCATCACTCTGCTGCGTCAGGGAGAGAGAGACCTGTACTTCGATGCGCTTCGCACTACTGACGATCCTGAATCGCTGAGCCAATTCGTTCACCGCTGCCGTTCGTGGGGCGTCACGCCGGTGGAGTTACTGGAAAGCATCGAGCAGTGTGAGAAGTTGCGGGCTGTCGCCAGCGGTGGTGCGAAGCGGCTGGAATCCCGCGTTATGTACGGGCTGCTGATTGCCCTTGGAAGCTATCCGCTGGAGCAGATTCCGGAAGCGTCGCGAGAAGAGGTGCTTGCGAGGCTGCGTCGTCTGTATGAAATCGACCCAAGTGCTGCGGTGCACAGCGCGAGTGGCTGGCTGCTGCGAACATGGGGGCGTGAAGCGGATGTGGCAAAGTTGGATGAGGTGGAGGTGGCATATGATCCAAGCGGGGAAAGGGAGTGGTTTCGGTTGAGGGTTGATTTAAATCAAAAAACAAGCGAAGGGGCAGAATTTTATCCACTGACCTTCGTTGTTTTTTCGGCTGGCGAGTACACGTTAGGATCACCGAGTGTTGAAGGTGGTGAGTTGGAACGAGAGAACGACGAGACAATCCACAAGGTGAGGCTGACTCGGTCGTTCGCATTGTGTGATCGAGAGGTAGGCTGGGGCCTTTATGACGCTCATGATGGTGGCCTTCATCATGCGGAGATCGAGAAGATGTTCGGCTGGAAGTTAGATCCGGAAAGCCCGGCTTGCGGTGTGGACTGGTTTGCCTGGGTCACGTTTTGTCGCTGGCTCACGTTCGAATACCGTGCAGGCGACGAGCGTTGGCAGTGCTACCCTAATCCACCGCACACCGATCGGGTTGGGGATAGCACAGCGAATACGGATAGTTTGCTTCTGACTCGGGGTGGTTTCCGAATGCCGACTGAGTCGGAGTGGGAAGTAGGTGCCCGTTCGGATCAACGGTCGGCGTACATTTTTGGGGGAGATGAGAGACTACTTGGTGACTATGGATGGTTTCTTGAGAACAGCGATAAACGGCCTCGGCCCCGCGGATCAAGACAGCCGAGTTTGAATGGCCTGTACGACGTGGCCGGGAATATGTACGAATGGACAAACGATTGGTACTCCACTTTTGAAGCTGGAACCATACTAGTGGATTCTCTGGGTCCATCATGGGGCGAGCATCGTGTGCTGCGAGGTGCCAGCTGGGATGACAGCAAATCTCGATGCAGGGTGTCAAATCGCAATGGCAGTGCTCCGGGAGATCGCCACCCCGACTACGGTCTCCGACTAGCACTGACTCCAACAATGCATTCCGGTAGATCCACAGAAGACGGCCGCGAAAAGAGCCACTAACGCGGCATGTGCAATTTACCTGTCCAATTCGCTCATATGTTTCCCGTGCAGCGTTTGATTCAAATGCCGTTTACTACGTCGTGTAATGTGTCGCACATCAAGGCAACTCACCGCACGCATATTATCTCCGCACTAGACCTAACAGTCTGTTCACCGTGGTCTCATAGCGGTACGCACACCAGTTCCTCTAAGCGAGAACTTCAAAACGGCAATCTTCTTCTACTGCGGCGGTCTCAGTCTGGACCCAAAATAAACGCGGATTGACCGAAAGAAAGGGCAATCTTGAATCCGGCGGCCTGATGATTGAATAGCTACTCACAGGCACACACACCCACTTGAAATTACCACACTCCACGCATTTGGCAGGCATCACAAAACACCGCAGCCACGTGCAACATCTCCATCGCACGTGGCCGCTGGGTTGGCTCTGAGTCCTCCGGCCATTAGTCCAGCTCCACAATTCCCATCAGCGAAAACGTGGCTGCTCCATTGCTGCGGGCATTTTCCAGCTGCAGTCTGGAAAGGCCTCCGCCGGCGATTGTCGCGACGACGGGTTCAGAATCGGCAGCGTCGTCCTTTTCCCGGGTACGGTCGCTGTAGTTGTCCTTCAGGTACAGGTCCAGGTCACTGTCATTCGCGTCACTCCCAGTCACCACCACACGTTGGCCGTGCCCCAGACTGATGTTGTCGATCGTCATCTTCTGGCCCCCTGCAAGCAGACAGCCGTAGACCGCCCAGTTGTTGTTGGTGGCCAGCATCCGTGCATTGCGGTTCGGGGCCAACTCCGAACAGGCCCTGGCTCGCACCAGCAGCGAGCCGGCCGCGACAATCTGGTTATTTTCCGGTACCCGGTAGCCGCCTTCCCGCATCAGGGCCACGAACACAAATGACGCCCGACTCGCACGCGGCAGACTCACTCGCACCTCATGCACCGCTGCCGATCGCGGTCGGAAGGTCACCGCCGGACAGGCATCCGCGGCCGTGTCTTCAGTCACCTGGCGTCCGAACGAATCGAGCACTCGAATGTCGATGTCTTGCGCATCACTGTCACCACCCGCCAGAATTGCGTAGTTGCGATCCATCCGGAAGTCCCGCCGCAGCGTCGCAGTCGCGCCCGGTTCAATAAACGCTCCCAGAATGCACACCCCGCCGTCCGCGTCATAACCGAATGCAGACAGGCTCTCCAGAGTATTCGCGGCATTCAGCACGTTACCCATGGCTTCCACAAGATAATCCCCGTCCGCCCGTGACTCACCCGCCACTCCGCAGAACATCACAGCAGCGGCCAGACAGGACCCCGAAAACTGACGCACCCAGTTCATCCACATGGCTCTACTCCCATTCGAAGCGTGTTTTTTCAGCCCCGTCCCGAGATCCGGGACTCAGCAGGCTCTGCCATGTAAATCCGAATCGCCTGGCGGTACGGACAGAAAATCCGCAGAATTTTTTTTCCGGCCGGATTGACCTTTCAGCACAGGCAGATCAGGATTTCCGGTACGGAGGTGTATTCCCGCGTTTTTACCCCTCCGCCGCTGCTCGCTCCGCACGTTTCAAAAAGAGCCCCGGCCCATGGATTCAACCGCCGAATTCGAACAGCTGATCCGCAAACTCAAAGCTGGTGACCAGCAGGCTGCCACCGAAATCTTTAATCAATACTCCCGCCGACTTATCTCGCTCGCTCGCCGAAAACTCGGCCCGGTGGCGCTCAAGTCAGACCCCGAATCCGTCGTGCAGTCCGTCTTCTGCAGCTTCTTTCTGCGCCAGCAGGAAGGACGCCTCGAAGTCATCAACTGGCAAAGCCTCTGGGGCCTGCTGTCCACCATCACCCTCCGAAAATGCGGCCACAAAGTCGATCACTGGCTCGCAGCCCGCCGAAATATCAGCCGCGAACAATCGCCAGCCGCGCAGGCCGATGAATCGTGGGCCGCGTGGGAAGCCATTGCCCGCGAACCGGACGCCGCCGAAGCCGCAATCCTCAACGAAACCCTCGAACAACTCCAGCAATCTCTCAGCCCCCGCGACCTGCAGATCTTCCAGCTGCGTCTGGAAAACCTCGACGTCCCCGAAATCGCCCGCCGGCTCGAAACCAGCGAACGCACCATCCGCCGAGCACTCGAAGGCATCGAAGAAAAAATTGAAAATCTCGACCACTGAAGCTGTCAGCAACCCCGACGACAGGGACGCAAACCGGCTGGCTGCGTTTGCGATTGCGTTGCATCCATCATCCCGCAACAGCTGCGAAGAAGACTCTGGTTCTGCACAGCGTGCCGGCTTCAGCTGTGCTGCTGAGCACGCGTTGGATGTGCGGGGTGTGCGGGGATTGCACCGAGTGGACTTGATGCCGCGGTCAATCCCGTGGCCGTTTCTCAAACCTGGCGACTCCGGGCGGGGGCTCAATGGCCCTGACGTTCTCTGACACACAGTCCAACGCAGGTGTTCCGCGGGAGGGCGCAAACAAAAAACCAGAGTTGTTAACACCCATTATTCCTGCACGCGTCTTGTTAACACGACTGCTGAATTCCCTGCGTTTCTCTGTGAAACTCTGTGTACTCTGTGGTTGAAAAGGACGTCCATCCGCGTGGCGTTTCACCATCCCAGCGTCGCCTTCCCGGCATCCGGGATACCTGACAGTCAAGGCGATGGGGCCGGGGCTGTGTGTCAGCAGTCAGCCAAAGCTGCCGGTGCAGGTGCCTTGCATTCGAAATCTTTCCTGTCCTCCGAATTCTCCGGGCGGTTTGGCACGCCGGGTGCTTTCACGAACTGTCAGGCTGCCCGTTCTCCGCCGGAATGTACTCGGCTGTCACATTCCGGCGGGGCAGCCGTTTCCGTTTGTGATGGGCAGGGGCTATGCGTCGACTGGCAGGACAACGATTGTTCGCAGGACTTGCGGGTTTGGTGGTATTGCTGACGGCAGGTTGTCAGCGAACGGAGCCGCAGCAGTGGGAACCGAGCGAACAGGTGCGAAAGCTGCCGCAGGAACTTTCGGCAGCGGTAACGAGGGCTGTTGTGCATCATTCCGGCACGGTGTTTGAGCCGCGTTTCGTCGGGATTGCTCCGCCGCGGACAGAGCCGGAGCGGATGCGTCAGCAGCAGTGGCTGAAGCAGGGCCAGGCGGTATATATGAAGCGTTGTTATCAGTGTCATGGAGTTGCGGGAGACGGTCGGGGGCCGGTGGCGGCCAGTCTGTATCCGCGTCCGCGTGACTACACCCCCGGAATCTTCAAATTCACCTCCACTCCGTACGGAGTCAAGCCGCTCCGCAGTGATCTGATGGCAACGCTGCGTCGCGGGATTGCGGGCACATCGATGCCGGCTTTTCGGCTGCTGCCTGATGCTGAGATTGAGGCAGTGGTGGACTATGTGATACTGCTTTCGCGGCGTGGCGAGCTGCAGCTGCTGCTGGCGGGCGAAGCGGAATCTTCGGAAGAGCTCGACGAGGACGTGATTACGGAATACGTGGACGTGGTGGCGAGCCGCTGGAAGGAAGCCGGCACGCTCCCCACAGCAACGCTCACTCCCCAGCCGGAGCTCACCATGGAACGTGCTCAGCAGGGCCGTCAGGCGTTTCTGGAGAGCGGTTGTTCGAAGTGTCATGGCGAGGATGGTCGGGGGCATACAAAGGACAACATCGGCCAGGACGCCTGGGGCTTTGCAACTCGCGCTGCCGACCTGACATCCGGAATGCTGCGTGGTGGCCAGGAGCCGCAGGACGTTTACCGCCGGATTCTGAACGGCATCAACGGGACACCGATGCCCGGATATCGCAGTGTGCTGGAAGGGGATCCGGAGCGTGCGTGGAATCTGGTGAGCTATGTGCTGGAGATTTCCGGCCGCCGCCGCGAGGACACTCGCGCTGGCCGCTCCGAAATTCCGGCGGGCCTGATCAAGCCCTACACAGTCGTTCCACCAGCCGCAGACTCTGCCGCAACTCCGTCGGCAGACACCAGCGCCGAATAGGCGGCTCGTCATTTTCCTGCCTTGAACACCAACGAATCGTCCCGGGGTTGCCATGTCAGAAGCCGAACTCAGAGATCAGCGGGAACAGCTTGAATCGCTCAGACGCCAGGCCGCCGTGCTGGAAGCCCGGATTGCTGCGCAGGAGATTCCCGGCGAATGGACACCATCGCGGTTTTACAGTGCCTATTACATCACCACCGGCTTTGTGCTGGGTGGCATCGCGGCGATGGCGAGCCTGTTGTTCAACGTGATTGGCTCGACGATGGTCGGCCAGCATCCGCTGCGGATTATCGGCGTGTATCTCACCTTCCCACTTGGTGCTCCGGCCCTGCGGCTGACCACCGGTGAAGGCACAGCTTATGTGATTGACGACGGCATGATTCTGGCTTTGGGCTGCTGTCTGTACATCGGCACGGGAATGGTGCTGGGAACGCTGTTCCACTGTGTGATTTCGATGCTGGCCGAACACCGCACGCTCCGCTTTCGCATGGTTATCGGCTTGCTGTTGGGTACGGTCGTCTGGTTCGTGAATTACATGCTGATTCTTTCGTGGCTCCAGCCACTGCTCTTCGGCGGCCGCTGGATCACCGACAACTCACTGCTGCCATGGTGGGTGGCATTGTCCACGCATCAGGTGTTTGGCGCGACCATGGCGTTGCTCAGCCAGTTTGGAGCGTACGTACCGTACCGTCGGCCGACGGACGTGCGGGTTTGAGTTTCAGATTGCGGTTCAGGTTCAGGTTCAGGTTCAGGCTTCAATGTTTCAGGTTTTCTGAGAACTGGTGGCGAGGCACATGACAACAGAGACTGTTCAGACATCCCGTCGGGGACTTGTGGACGAGAAGCTGGTGGGCTTTTATTTCGGCGCGGCGCTGTTGTTTTTAACGGTGTCGATGCTGGCGGGGCTGCTGATGTCATTTCAGCTGATCCGTCACAACCCACTGCGGGGGCTGGAGCTGTTTTCGCCGGGTCGTTGGCGGATGGTGCACACGAATGCGGTGGCGTATGGTTTTCTGGCGAACGGATTTCTGGGTTGTCTGCACTGGGCGATTCCGCGACTGACGCTCCAGCCGGTACTGGATCGGCGGCTGTCATGGCTGATCTATGCGGCATGGCAGCTGGTGGTGCTGGCGACGGCCGTGGGAATTCTGCTGGGTGAGGCGCAGGGTTTGGAGTGGGGTGAGACGCCGGTGTGGGTGGATCCGGTGGCTCAGCTGGGGCTGTTGCTGGTGGCGGTGAACTTCATGACGCCGATTGCTCGGATGAAGGGGCCGATGTATGTGTCGCTGTGGTATTTTCTGGCGGCTTTTGTGTGGACTTTTCTGACGTATGCGATGGGCAATTTTGTGCCTGAGTATCTGGTATCGGGAACGAGTGCCGGGGCGGTGGGCGGCCTGTTTATTCACGACCTTGTGGGTCTGTTTGTGACGCCGCTGGGCTGGGGGCTGATGTATTACTTCGTGCCGATTCTGACGAAGAAGCCGATCTGGAGTCACGGGCTGTCCCTGGTCGGATTCTGGGGACTCGCATTCTTCTATCCGCTTCAGGGAATCCACCACTTCCTGTACACGCCAATTCCGATGTTTCTGCAGTATGGTGCGGTGGTGTCGACGATTGCGGTGGAGCTGGTGGTGACCACTGTGGTGATCAACTTCTTCGGCTCGATCTGGGGCAACTTTGACATTGTCAAACGCAATCTTCCGGTGCGTTGGTTTTACACGGGGATGGTGCATTATTTCCTGACGTGTCTGCAGTGTGCCTTTCAGGTGACGCTGACGTTTCAGAAGATCATCCATTTCAGCGACTGGGTGGTGGGGCACGCCCATCTGGTGATGTTCGGCGTGTTTACGATGTGGATTATGGGGATGATGACATACCTGATCCCACGGGTCCTGGGGCGGGACTGGGCGAGTCAGCGGTTGTGTGAGTATCACTACTGGCTGTCGACGGTTGGGATTGGCGTGATGGCGGCGGATCTGATTCTGCTGGGATTGTTTCAGGGCTGGTCCTGGGCCGCTCTGGAGCCCTGGGATGTTTCCGTGGATTTCTCGCAGCCGTTCTGGGTTCTGCGAGTGCTGGCGGGGCTGGCGATGTTCGGCGGGCTGCTGGCGTTTCTGACCAATATTCTGCTGACGCTGCGCAGTCCCGTGCCGGCAGCGGGTTCTGTACCAGCGGCGGCCTGAGCGTTTTTGTTCTGAGATCCAACTTGAAGAAGTAAAGTCATGTTTGAGAGCAAATCCGGGATTCTGTATGTGGCGGGACTGGGCTTCTTTGCCCTGGCTTTCGTCTCCAACGCACTCGTACCGTGGCTCATGTACCAGCGTTATCCGGAGAAGCAGCTGCCGGAACTGGTGAACGCCAATCTGCGTTATCAGTTTGAAGATCTGGCGCGGCGTTATCCGGAGCCCTTCGAGGAGGCCTTCGGGAAGCCTCCGGGGGGAGATGTGGAGCATAATGCGTGGTGGAATGAACGCTGCGCGGAGGCTCTGAGCTATGGTCGCAAGCTCTACGTCGGCGAAGGCTGCTGGCACTGTCACAGCCAGTTCGTCCGCCCTGTTTCCAACGAAGACAAACGCTGGGGACCGGTATCAAGATCGGAAGAGTACCAGAACGTTCTCCAGCGTCCCGTGATGTTTGGAACTCGCCGAGTCGGTCCGGACCTCTGCCGCGAAGGCGGACGCCGTTCAAACGACTGGCACGCCGTGCATTTCTTTAACCCCGAGAGTGTTTCCGAGGGCTCGCCGATGCCGGAGTACCCCTGGTTCTTCAGCGGATCACCGGACCGGCCGAACAAAAAAGGCCTGGCGATGCTGACCTACATCCAGTGGCTTGGGAGCTGGCAGGAGAGTTATCCGTATTACGAGGCTTATGTGCCGTCGGCCCTGATTCGCCCCGAGCCCGAGCCCGAACCGGAAGCGGAAGCAGCAGCGGAAACGCCGGCAGCGGAAGCAGCAGCAGCGGAGGAGCAGCAATGAGCGTTGGTGTGGAACAGAAGGCTGGCGGGTCCGGACAGGTGCGAAGCCGGGAGCAGTCACTGGCGTGGACCGTCACGCTTGTGCTGGGAGTGCTGATCCTGATTCCCAGCATGCTGGGTTTCGTGATGAAATTTCTGGAGTTTGCAAAGCTGGCGGAACAGACAAACGGCGGCTCCGGCTCTGCGGGTGAAGGTGCCTTCGCGGTGACTCCGATTGTCAATTACGTATTTGCCAGCCTCGGTTTTCTGCTGCTCCTGCTGTGGGCGGCCGTGAACGGGATGTTCCGTGATCTTGAGCATCCCAAGCACGTGATGCTGATGAATGAAAAGGAGCTGGACGCTGATGTCTGAACCATCGCTGCCGCGAATACCGGAACAGACCACTCCGGAACAGGAGCACGTCTACCACTACTATCGCGGGAATGAAATCCCGTGGTATGTGCGTGTGATCTGGCTGGGATTCTGGGTGTTTACTGTGATCTACATTCTGCGCTGGTTTTTTCCGGCGATGCAGGTTGAACTGGTGCTGCCACCATGACCGCCACAACGCCTTCAGCCACCTGCTGTGCCTGGTGCAGTCTGCCGATTCCGGGACTGCCCGCCGACATTCCAGCTGACGGCGTCACGGCGACGGCCGACCGCTACTGCTGCTATGGCTGCCGCTTCGCCCACGCAGTCACTCAGGAAAAAGGTCAGCCCGGTGCAGTCCGCTGGACCGTGGTGCGGCTGGGACTGGCCATCTTTTTCTCGATGAATCTGATGGCCTTCACGATGACGATGTGGTCGCTGGACGTGTATGAGGTCCGCCGGGATCCACTGCAGCAGCAGTTGTTTGAGGTTTTCCGCTGGCTGAGTCTGGTGCTGAGTCTGCCCGTGTTTCTGCTGCTGGGCATTCCCCTGCTGCAGAACGCGATCAGCAGCCGGAGAGCGGGCCTGCTGACCACGGATCTGTTGATTGTTGTGGGAGTGGCGACGGCTTATGGCGTCTCGATTGCAGCCGTTCTGCGGGGGGACGAGAAGGTCTATTTCGAAGTGGGCGCTGCGGTGCTGGTCATGGTGACTCTGGGGCGCTGGCTGGAAGCCGCCGGCCGGCAGAAAGCCACCGAAGTCCTCGATCAGCTCGCCGCACTGCTCCCGACATCCGCCCGAAAACTGATCGACGGCCTCGTTCACGAAATCCCATCGGCCGGGATTACCGCCGGCGATTGTCTGCAGATTCGCCCCGGGGACCGTTTTCCCGTCGACGGCGTGGTCTGCGAAGGCGTGACAACGGTGGACGAGCAGGTGTTCACGGGTGAGAGCGTGCCGGTACTGAAGCGTGCCGGTGACCGGGTGCTGGCCGGGACAGTGAATCTGGAGGGAACAGTGGTCCTGCAGGCAGCCGGTGGCCTGCGTTCCGGTTCCTTCGCAGCACTGCTGGCGGTGCTGCAGGACGCGCGGCTGTCGCGGGGCATGTATCAGCGTCTGGCCGAACGCGTCACTCAGTGGTTTCTGCCACTGGTGGGAGCCACGGCGGTCTTCACGGTGGTTGGGCACTGGCACGGAGCGGACGGCCCCGGAGGTGCTGTTCAGGCCGGATTGAGTGTGCTGCTGATTGCCTGCCCCTGCGCCCTGGGTCTGGCTACACCGCTGGCGGTCTGGACGGCACTCAGCACCGCCGCCCGTCGTCAGGTGCTCTTCCGCAGCGGCGAATCCCTCGAACGGCTCGCCGCGGTCACCACGGTGTGTTTTGACAAAACGGGCACGCTGACCACCGGTCGTCCGGATGTTCGCCGCGTCGCGCCGCTTGTGGAAGACGCTGGTACGCAGTATCTGACACAGTTCGTGCAGCTGGCAGCCCATTCCACGCATCCGTGTTCCATGGCCATCGCGGGCCTTGCCGAATCCCAGCCGGAATTCGCCGCAGCCATGCGTCGGCGGCAGGGTGAAGCGACTGCTGAGCCGCTCATCCAGCTCGAACGATTTACGGCAGTACGAGCAGTCCCGGGGTGCGGCATTGAGGCACTGAACTCTGCAGGCCGGCTGCTGCGACTGGGCAGCGCTGCGTTCGCGATCGGAGACTCCGGCGCTGCTGCGAGTGACCTCGTACTGCAGCAGTTGGCAGAGTTTGGCGGTGAGGCCGGCGCGGGCGAGGCGAAATCCGGATTGCTGACAGTGGCATCCGCGGACGGGCGACCGGTGCTGGCCTTTCTGTTCAGTGAAACACTTCGCGAGGAATCCTCGGCCGCAGTTTCCAGCTGCCTGCGTCTGGGGCTGAAGGTGTGCCTGCTGACGGGAGACCGATCGATTCGCGCACAGCACTTCGCACAGCAGCTGTCTGGATCACTCAGAGTCTGCAGTGGACTGCGGCCTGAAGACAAGGTGCGGGAACTGCGGCGGCTGCAGTCCGTCGGCGAAAAAACGGCGATGGTCGGAGACGGCATCAATGATGCTCCGGCACTGGCCGCCAGTGATGTCGGCATCGCACTTGGCTGTGGTGCAGACGTGGCCCGCAACACCGCTGACGTCTGCCTGTTGTCAAACGACCCGCACTGCGTTCCCTGGGCCCTGCAGCTTGCCCGACGGACGACACACGTGATTCGCCGCAACCTGTTCTGGGCCTTTGCCTACAACACGGTCGGAGTCGCCGCAGCAGCCTGCGGCTGGCTGAATCCCGCTCTGGCAGCCGCCCTGATGATCGTGAGCAGCCTGGTGGTGATCTCAAATTCACTGACACTGCTGCGCGATGCAGGTACGGAGGATCACACGGCAGTGCCCAGCGAGCCACAACGGGCGGTGACGACACGCGGACTCCCGGTGGGAGCGGCCGCATGAGTCCGCAACTCTGGCAGCTGCTACTCGTCACAGGCAGCGGCCTGCTGGGTTCAGCACACTGCATTGGCATGTGCGGAGCGATTGCGGCAGCGATGAGTCTGGGAAGCAACGGCGTGCGTGGTGCGGTGCTCAGACAGCTCGCATGGAGCAGTGGTCGGATCGCGACCTATGGTTTTCTGGGGATCGCGGCCGGGGCGGCCGGAGCAAAGGTGCTGGGAGTGGGGAGTCAGGCGGTCTGGCTGCAATCCCTGTTCGCCGTGGTTTCCGGTCTGCTGCTGGCCATGCAGGGGCTGATGGCCGCCGGGTGGCTGCGGCGGCGTGCCGGGCGAATGGGCGCAGTCGGCTGTCCGGCCGGTTCGCTGTTTCGCCAGTTCTTCAGCGGTGGCTCGCTGTGCGGAGCATTCGTGGCGGGGCTGTTTACCGGCTTTCTGCCCTGTGGCCTGGTTTATGGATTCCTGCTGCTGGCCGCCGGTACCGGGCATCCCGGCTCGGGGCTGCTGGTCATGTTCTGCTTTGGGCTCGGCACAATCCCGGTGATGGTACTGACCGGCGCCGGGCTGTCTTATGCCACTCTGGGGCTGCGAAAGAGGCTGCTGCAGCTGGCGGCGATCAGTGTGCTGCTGACAGGCTGTTTGACGATGGTGCGGGGAGTCACGTTTGCGATCCGCAACGGCACTCAACCAGCAACCGCGGCGTGTCCACTGTGCCCCGGGGAAGAGTCACAGAAGATCAGAATTGCCCCAGGTAACTGACCAGAGCCGGCGCCTGTTCACCCAGCTGACCAGAAAACAGCAGCGTTCCCAGCAGCAACGTAATCCCCAGCAGCACAACGGCCGCCGCGCCGCCGGAAATGATCAGCCAGCGACCGGACTGGCCGCCCGCGGACAGAGGCCGACTGCAGACGGTGAGTGCCAGCAGACCCAGCCAGAAGGTACCCACACAGGTGGCCACTCCCACTGTTCGCAGCGAACGCACGCGGTTGCCGACCTCGGCCATCTGCCGCACTTCCAGATCCGGCGGTAAACTCACCAGATGAAACTCCGTGGTCACCGGCTGCTTCCCGGAGGCACTCCCAAGATCCGCTTCTTCCGTTTCAGTCCATGGCGGAGTGAGCACAAATTCGCTGGAGTCGATTGGCAGCGAGGAAATGACTGCGTGGTATTCGTGGGGCAGATTTTCGGCAGTGGCCTGCTCAAGCAGCAGCTGGCGGGCGGCTGCTGTGAGCTGTGCGGCGCGATCTGCATCCACAGGGTTGTCACCGACCCGCGTGATCCGCACCACACGGCTGCCGGCCGGAGGTGCTTCGACCCAGTCCGGACGCGGGGTCGCGGGAACAACGGTGCTGCTGTCAGGGCTTTCCGGGCTGAGGATGGAAACGAGTGAATCGGCCAGACTGCTGAGTCCGCTGGCGGCCAGACGCGGCGGCACGGGCGGCAGAGCAGTGCCCAGAGACGAGCCGAGCGGAATCAGCGCGTAGCCTTCCCGGATATCCCCAGGCAGTCTGGACTGCATGTCTCGCAGCAGATCGCCGGCCGCATCGCCCAGCAGCTGGCGAACCATGGGCTGCGTCAGTTCGAACACCACAACTTCGCCATTGCGGGATTCGCCCAGCGACACAGGTCCGCTGCCGGGCGCGGATGCCGGCTGGTCGACCCCGGAGCCACCGCCACTGAACAGACGACCGACCTGAGCAGCGAAGTCCGCGAGCAGCCGCCGACGCTCCGCAGGAGTCCTGGGCAGCGCATCTGTACCTGCAGGGGCCGAAGTCTGGCCAGCGGTGTCGGATTCGGGCGTCACGGAGCTTCCAGGTGTGCTCGCAGAGATCGCCGGGCTGTCCTGGCTGTCGGCGTTTGGTTCCACCATGCGGCTGTTACGCAGACGCAGATTGACCACTTCCGGTGCGGTTTGAACGCGGAAAAACAAAAACGGCACAATCAGGGCCGCAGCGATCACCGCCAGAGCAGTTGCTACGCCAGTGAAACTGTGGGTGGAGGCTGCGGAAGGGTTGCGATTCCTCAACGCGGCAGGTTCGCTGGAAAGAGCGGGCTGACGTCGCATGGCAGCCTGGGAGGCTGAAGGTGCACGCCGGGGAGCCGCCTTCGCGGGACCGGGGCCGGCAGATGTCACCGCTGAGCGGCTGGTTTTGAGCAGCCAGCGGAAGAAGGCAGCCAAACCCACAAGTACGACCGCAGCCACAGCCAGCGACACGGTCATTCCAAACAGGATCAGCAACAATGCACCACCAACCATACAAGCACTCGCTTTCTGCGGCACCTGGTGTCATGGAGGCAAATCCACAAGTGGACTTGCCGCACGGATTATATTCGGAGAGTGGCTGGATCTCAGCAATTTTCGGGGGAAATCACGGACCAGTGGCAGGATTCCCGCCCGGCGACAAGGCCCGCAGTCCGGGTGGCAGCCAGCCCGCCGACAGCTGCAGCACCATCGAAACGGAGAGCGCCAGAGTGCTGCCAAGAGCGACGGGGAATGGCAGCAGCCACGCCACGGCCGCCCCGGCCAGCATGGAAACCATCGCCGAAGAAATCCGCAGCCGCGAAGAACGCCACCGGTCTGCCTGATGCCACCATCTGCGAACGCCAAACAGCACACCGAAGAAGGCCATGAAACCCGCGGCCGTCGGTACTCGGTCAATCAGCAGCGGCACAGTTGGCTCCAGCCTCCGAGCGACGATTCCGTCACCATCCGTCTGAAAGATGTCCGTGTTATCCAGCAGCAGAAAGTCCTGCAGCCACCACAGCAGCAAACCCACCAGCACTCCGGCTGCAAACTGCAGCGAACGCCGCAACAGCCCCTCCCCTGCCACTCCTTCCCACAGCTTGGCCGGGATCAGCAGCACCCAGACACAGATCAGAGTGGTCAGGCCGAAAAACACAGCCTGCGACACCTCGGGAATCACATCGGTGAGGAAGAACAGACTGGTGGTCACCACGAGCACTGCGGGCAGTGCGGCGGCGGCAGAGAGATTGATGTCCCGCAAACGATCCGGCAGCAGCAGCGGTGGCGGTGCAGCCGGGAGATAAACCTGCTTCGCTCGGGAAAACACCGGCCCAGTCGACGCGGGCACTGTACCCGGCACCGGCTGACGTCCGTGGGCAGCCGCATTCGGAGCGGCGGGGGCGGGGGCCGTTGGCTGGGCCGCAGCTGAGGCG
>JBEAUF010000012.1:0-10870 GCA_041161565.1 Planctomycetota bacterium
ATCGCTCGGCACGGCGCAGTTGCGTCGGAAAAGCACTTCGAAATCACCGATATTCGTCGCAGCGTGCATCGCATGGAATTTCGCGAAGTTCCCCGGCGAAACATGGACCGGGAGATTCCGCACTGGCGTTATTCAGATCTCTGCCGCGTGACACTCCGGTGCGGCATCACCGGCATCGGCGAAACGCTCATGTACTACACCTGGGGAGCAACCGCCGAAGAGGATGTGCAGCGTGCGATCGGCAGGAACGCACTCGACCTGCTCTGGGACGATTCCCTGGGCGCTGGTCTGCAGATGGCACTGTTTGATGCGGTTGGCCGCGCTGCCGAGCTCCCCGTCCATGCACTGCTCGGAGAACAGATCCATCAGTCCACGCCACTTTCCTGGTGGAACATCGACACCTCGGCCGCTGACATGGCTGCCGAATGTCGCACGGCTCTCCAGCAGGGCTACATGTCCTACAAAACCAAAGGCCGCCCGTGGTTTGATGTGTTTCAGCAGGTGGAGCAGGCTGCTGCTGTTGTTCCGCCGGAATTCAAAATTGATATGGACTTCAATGATACGCTCCGCGATGCCGATCGCGGTCTGCCCATCCTGCAGCGGCTCGCCAAATACCCCCAGGTCGACATCTACGAAACTCCCATCCCGCAGGACGATGTCGAAGGCAACCGCCGTATCGCGGAAGCCACGCATGTTCGGATCGCCATGCACTACGGCAACCCTTCTCCGGCCACCGTTGTCCGCACCGGCTGCTGCGATGGCTTTGTTGCCGGTGGCGGTGCGTCAAAGCTGCTCACCACCGGCCGTTTTTGTCAGGAAACCGAACTCCCGCTGTGGCTGCAGCTGGTGGGCAGCGACATTACCGCCGCGTTTTCACTGCACTTCGGCGGCGTGCTTCGCCAGGCTGTCTGGCCAGCCGTCAACTGTCATCAGCTGTTTGAAACTCGTCTGCTGACCGCACCGATTGTTGTGCAGGGAGGTCGTGCTGAAGTACCCAACCGCCCGGGGCTGGGCTTTGAGCTCAACGAGGACGCGGTGGCTCGCATGGCTGTTGATCGCCCGGCTTCTCGTCCCGACCCGGAGCGACTGATTGAGACCACGTGGGCTGATGGGCGCCGCATGTATACGGCGAACAACGGCGAGGTCAATTTCATGCTTTCCGCTGCCAACGCTGAACGCTACCCGTATTTTGCTCCAGGTGCCGACACCCGGTTGATCCCCGACGACGGCACGGCCAGGTGGCGTAACCTGTACGACAAAGCGCGGCAGAACGGACCTGTGGAAGGCTGAAGAGCAGTCGCGGGCTTTGTTCGGCAGGGCGCGGCTGTGAGATCGATTTAACCACGGAGTACACAGAGTTTCACAGAGAAAGACAGGGAAAGCCGCGGCGATTCGCCCTCGGAGTCGGTGAAGATCGCGCGAACCTTGCCTCGAATTCTGTGCTGCTCCCAACGCACACATTCGACCCTTCCGCACGCCAGACATTCCGTGACTCGCAATGATGGGCCCTTTCAGGGGCCAGTATCGCCCTGTGCCGGGACATGGCATTTCATGCCGGGTTGATGGAACTGGCCTTACAGGCCGGAAACACGACCCAAATCGCGGCTTTCGCGACCGTGGTTCCACGTTCTACTTCAGCGGAGCGCCTTACGTTTCACTTCAGGGCTTCCTGCTCTTCTTCACTTTTTTGCCAGGGGTCTTTACCCGCGGGCTTCCGCCCTGCGGCTCAGTGCGGGCTTCCGCCCTGCGGCTCAGTGCGGCTGCCGCCCTGCGGCTCCGTGCGGCTTCCGCGCTGCGGCTTATGTGGTGTCCAGGGGCGTAATTTTGTGACGTGATCTGGCTGTTGGGTGGTGTTCAGTGCTGGCGATGTTCGTCCTGTTCGAGCTTTTCGAGCAGTTCGTGGCGTGCGCGGAAGATGCGACTGCGGACGGTGCCGAGTGGAATTTCGAGGATTGAGGCAATTTCTTCGTAGGACAAGCCGTCGATTTCCCGGAGGACGAGTGGCTGTCGGAATTCTTCGGGGATTTTCCGCAGCGCATTCCTGACTCTCTGGACTTCTTCGCTGCGTTGCAGGGCATCTTCCGGCGCGGTGTGGGGCTGCTGATCGACGGGTTCATATCCGCGGTGTTCGAGCAGTTGATCGAGGGAGCCTGTGGCCGGCATTTTGCGTCGGCGGGTGATGGCGGCATTGCGTGCGATGCGGTAGAGCCAGGGGTAGAAGCCGGATTCACCGCGAAAAGTGTTCAGTCGTGTCCATGCCTGCAAAAAGGCGGACTGGGCGGCGTCGAGTGCTTCGTCGCGTGAACACAGGCTGTGCTGCAGACTGTGTACCAGCCGGTCCTGATATCGCAGCACGAGAGCATCGAAGGCGCGTGAGTCACCCTGCAGGGCACGATTGATCAGCTGCAGGTCGGACTGTTCGTCCACGACTTTCTGTCCTTCATCCGATTGACTCGCTGGTGGATGTTCGTCCCGTGCCGCGCCGACGGATTCCGCTGTGGATTCCGCGTTGGCGGAGCCTTAGCGGCGGCGTGCTGAATTGTCGGGAGCGGCAGCCGTTTGTGTGAGTCGGGGATGGCGAGAAAAATAGTACATCCCGGCGATACCTGCCAGCATGAGCAGGAGGCTGAAGATCTGTGCGTCCTTCAGACCGGACTGGTAGGGATCGATATCTGTGCGCAGGAGTTCGAGCAGCCAGCGGTTGACGGGATAGAGGATAGCGAAGAGGGCCAGCACAAAGCCGTCGAACTTTCGTCGCTGAAATGCGCGGCTGAGGATCCATGCGAGCAGGAAGGCGGCGAGTGAGCTGTAGAGCTGGGTGGGATGCAGGAAAGGAGTGGCTGGATCATCCGGAGTGACCTGGCCTTTTTCGAGCATTTTTTTGAATGTGAGGCTGTCTGGCGGGAAACGAACGGCCCACGGGAGGCTGCAGGCGCCACCGTAACAGCAGCCATACAGAAAGCAGCCAATGCGTCCGAAGGCTTCACCCACGAGCAGCGAGGGGGCCATCACATCGAGCATGGGGACGATGGGAATGCGCTGCAGCCGACAGAACGTGACGATACCGACTGCACCACCGAGGACGCTGCCGTAGAACACGATTCCTCCATCCCAGAGTGCAATTGCAGCGAACAGTTTCTGCAGGCCGGTGGCAGTGGCGAATTCGGGGCTGCCATGTCGGACGAGGTAATAGGCTCGGGCCCCGATGAGGCCGGGGATCAGGGCCCACATCAGCATGTCCCAGATGATATCCGGATGCTGACCAATCGTGGTCACTCGCACGCTGGCTCGCCAGGCGGCAACGGAGAATCCGACGAACATCATGAAGCCGTAGCCGAAGATCGGAATTCCATCCTGCAGGAGCTCCCATTGCGGCTGGAGCCAGTAGAGCGTCATGGCGGCAGCGGGAACAAACAGCCAGAAGCTGACCGAAAGTGCGGCTTCCAGCCAGTTCCCCGAATGCCGACCGATCCAGAGCCAGCACAGCAGGGTGGCGAGCAGCCAGAAGGTCACGAACCAGCCGACTCCGAGGTAGAATTCGTTGCCTTCCGCGGCAAACCGCCAGGCCTGATCGAGGACAATCCGCAGCAAATGCGTCCGCATTTTTCATCCCTGCCGTAGTTTACTGATTGGTCTGAGCCGGCTTTGTGACCGGTTCTGACAATTGCCAGCGGAATCCTTCCGCGGCAAAGATTTCCTGACTTTCCGCCGAACGAATGGAATCGAACAGCCGGCCTGCCAGCCGCGGATAGCGGGTTTCGCCGGACACCGCCCACGGCTGTACGGCCACGGCACACGGAATACCCTGAATCTCAACGGCATCGAGGAAATCAGCGGCACCGGCAGCGTTGCTGAGATACGCCACGGCTGCGTCGAGCGAGCCGGTGCGGAGTTGATTCACCAGCATGTCGCCCGTTGGTGTCTGCACTGTCACGTTCTGCATCAGTTCGGTTTTCAGCCCGCTTTCGTCGAAGGTCTTTTGAGTGACCCAGCCCATGGCGCATTGTTTTTCGTGGCCAATACCGACTCTGAGTCCCGGCTTTGTCAGATCCCGCAGTGACGCGATATTCAGCGGGTTGCCCTTGTGGACAAGAATCACCAGCTGATTTTCGGAGACATTGATGGGTGCGGGGAAGAGTTCCTGCATTTGTTTCATGAATTCGACATCACAGGCGAAGTAGGCATCCGGGTGCTGTCCCGCCTTCATTTGGGCCACGAGTATTCCGCAGCCGTTGTAGGTTCGGGAAATCCTTACTCCTTCACGTGCTTCGAATCTGACGAGCGTGTCTTCGATGGCCGGCCGCAGCATGGAGCCGGCATACAGGGTGAGTTCGGGCACATCGGCCCAGACATCGCCTGCGGCCGTCGTGAACCCCTGCCGCTGATATTCTTC
This sequence comes from Planctomycetota bacterium, assembly GCA_041161565.1. Lineage (GTDB taxonomy): Bacteria > Planctomycetota > Planctomycetia > Planctomycetales > Planctomycetaceae > SXXK01. The sequence continues at coordinate 4,394 of JBEAUF010000012.1, forward strand.
CAGACCACGATCGCGAGCGGCGAGGTAACGGGCGAAATGCAGCGCTGCGGCGGGTTGTGAAGTGCCGGAGGTAACGGCTACGGATACCTGAGCGACAGCGGCCTGCAGCTGTGGTATGGGGACAAATTCAAGGTCCGGAAACGGATACAGCACCGCGTCAAAGACCAGCCCGACATCGGCGGCGCCCACCTTCACATCGTTGGCCACATCACCGATTGTTGTGCGGTAGGCATCGGTGGCGTTGTGGAGCGGTTCCCAGAGTCCGAGCGGTTGCAGGGTTTCGCGGGTCAGCCGACCGACAGCGGCAGCGTCCGGGCCCGCCTGAACCACTTTAAGGTCCTGATTAAACAGGTCAGACAGCTCATCAATGCCCCGCGGATTGCCTTTCGGCACCACGAGTCCGCAGCGCATTTGGCCGAGGGGCAGGACTTCGGCGGTTAAGCTTTTGGTGTGGGCGATTTCGAGGTAGCTGTCGTCTGCCGGCAGGAACAAGTCTGCCGCGGCGGTCAGTTCCAGCTGAGACAGGAGCGTCTGGGAAGGACCGTACTGCAGCTGCACTTTGCGACCGGTCTCGGCTTCGTACCGCTGGCGAATGGCTTCCACCACCGAACGATTGCTGGCCGCGCAGAACACCAGCAGTTCGCGGGGAGCTGTTTTCTGTCCGTCCGCCCGGTCTGTTGGCGGGCGCACTGCGTCGCCCTGTGAGAGCAGCCACACGCAGGCTGCGAGCACAGTGAGCGACAGAGGGATAGCCAGAGTCGACCGGGACATATGGGGTTCCGGAAGGGTTGGAAACTCAGGCTGCCGGCTTTGCCCGGACCAGCCACAATTCCCCTATTCTCGCAATCCTCGCGAATTCACGCCAGCCCACGCAAAAGCAGAAGAACGGTGGATGGCGGATTTCCGGTGAAGCCGGTGAATTCACCAGTGAGCTTTGGGACAAACGTTGTCGGATGCCATGTTCGCACGGGTGAGTTTGCTAGGGGAGCAGTCTGTGGAGTCCGCGGTCGGCGCGGTGGGAGTTGACGAGATCGAGGGCTTCGGGGATGCGGGCGATGAACCGCGTGAGCTGGGAGAAGGAGCAGCCGAGTGCAGCGGCGGCGCGGCGGACGTCGTAGTCCTTGGCGTCAACGGCATTGAGGGCTTCGGCGAGCATTGCGGGGAAGTCGTCATGCCGGTCGTTGCAGGCAATGCGCTGATTGCGGCAGCGGGTTTGCCAGAGCGGTGAAGGCTGGACGTCGGGTGAATCGACAGTGCGCAGATGCAGGGCCAGCAGGAGGCGAAGCCGAAACAGAGCCTGCTGACGATTGGCTTCCTGGCTGCGACGTTCGGCAGCGAAGGCGGTGATGCCGGTGGGCTGGTGCACGAGTTCCACGGCCGTTTCCACTTTATTGCGATGCTGCCCGCCCGGACCGCTGTGACGGGTGCGGCGCTGCAGGCATTCCTGGAGCAGCTGGTCGGCCGGGATGGTGGCAGGGTGCGGCATGGGCGGGTGGGGGAGGAAAATGAAAGAGCCCGCGGCCATGCAGGCCACGGGCTCAGGTCCTGAATGTTAACGACGGTGACTGTCAGCGATTGCAGCTGTCGGAGGCTGAGCAACCCTTGCTGGCTTCGCAGCAGGAGGTGGTTTCACAGCACACGCCGGCTTCGCAGCAGGGACCACTGCAGGCACAGGGGCCACCGGCGTCGCAGGCGCAGCCGGCGGCGACACATTCGCAGTTATCGCAGAGGCAGACTTCGCAGCAGTCGCAGGGGGAAGTGGCGGAGGCCACCGGGACAGCACCCAGCGATGCGAAGACGGCTGGCAGAGCAAGTGCAAACATGGCGCAAAGAACAGCAAACTTCTTCATGGAAATTCTCCGAACGGAAAACAAAGCAAATGGAAGAACAAGGGGACGTGCTTTGTCCGAAACGGTTAATTCCTCCAGCAGCACAGGACGGCCTGTCGCCGGTTGCCGGCGGCGGGCGTCCACGCAGCGGGATGGTTGTTGGTGTTTGCAGGGACCGCTGCCACGGGGATTGCACTGGCGGAAAGACCGTGCAGGGCACCGGCAGCCGATTTCAGTCCAGGTCGCTGCGCAGCGGTCAGCGGGGCTGTGGCGACACAGCACCCGCAGGTCTTTGCCGGAGGGATCCGACAGGAGTCGGCGGGGGACGTGGGCGAATCGGGTTTGGTCTGGCAGCAGGAGGTGGCTGTTTGCGACCTGGCGGGTTTCGGGCTGCAGCAGGCCGGAGCAGGTGACTGGGATTGGTCGGCTGTGGCGGCCCGCATCTGACTGAGGCGGCAGCAGCAGTCTGCAGCATCCAGCACCGGCGCGCAAATCAGCAGCAGGCCGAAAGCCAGCAGGCGGAATTTGCGGATGGAGCAGGAGGCGGACATGTGGAGCGATGCCGACGACGGGGACCAGGGGGCAAAGAATGAACGGCCACTGGCACTATTCTAGCCCCGTTTTTTCCTGCAGGGCAATCCGAATCCAGGCTCCGGATTCGTGAATTCATAAGAGTCCTACCCTGAATGACTGGTGCAGGCTGCCCAATTCCTCCCGCTTTCCCCGGGCTGTTCGGTCTGAACAGGTGCTTTTTGCCGAAAATCACGCTACATTTTTGGAGTGGGTGTGCAGTATTTTTGCGGGACCAGGGCAGTTAGGGCGAGGCGGGCGATGCCGATCCGAGTGCAGTGTGCAGGGTGTCAGACGGTCTTAAATGCTCCGGATGCGGCGGCGGGCAAGGCGCTGAAGTGTCGTCAGTGTGGTGGCCGGGTGCCGGTACCGGCAGCAGGCAGTGCAGCAGGTGCTCCGGCAAAGCCGCGGGTTCGTCGTCCGTCTGCGGATGAAGGTGGCGGGGACGGGGATGACATCTTCGGCGGTCTGGACCTGCGACAGCTGGAGGACACGAAAAAGAAGATCTGCCCGGGCTGTGCGGCACCGGTGAAGGACGAGGACATTGAATGTCCGAAGTGCGGTGTGACGATTGCCACGGGGATCCTGAGCGAGCGTCAGCGGATTCGCAAGGAGCGTCGGGGTCCGCCGCCAGAGGAGTTCTATGCAAACGTGTGGGGGAACGCATGGAAGTTCCTGAAGAAGCACTGGACTTTTGCTCTGCGCACCGCCGTGATTTGGTCGTTGTGTCTGTCGATGGCCAGCACCTGTGCGTATTCGCTGCAGTACTACGTGACGAACCGCAGCAAATCGCTCCTTGAAATGGCCCAGAAGGATACTCAGAACATCAAAATCTCCGGCGACTACCTGTACATCACGGTGCCGAAGGAAAAGGGTTCGAAGGTTGAATTTGATGGGACGTATTACCAGCGGTCTTCTGTGTTGTGGGCGCCGCACATTCAGCCGTGGCGTGAGCCGCCATCAATCTTCTGGATTGCGATGACTCTGGCGTTTCAGCTGGGATTTGGCGGCTGGTTCTGGACGCTGGCGACGACGATCACCAACACGACGATGGCTGGTGAGAAGCGGGTGAAGCGGTTTCAGTTTGACTTTTTTGCGAATCTGACGCTGGGGATTCGTTTTTATGTGTGGCCAACGGTGTTGATTCTGCCGCTGCTGGTGATTCCGGGTGGCGTGGCGGTGGTGAGTCCTGTAGCGGCCGGCATTGGGGCTGCGGTAATGCTGTTGTTTCCGGTGCTGGTGCTGCCGGCGGCCGTGGTGCATATGGCCCAGAAGTATTCCTATCGCGCGTGGCTGCTCACCTGGATGGCTCAGGATTTCGGCCGCACGATTGGAGCATCCCTGTATGTGTTTGGGATGATGTTTGGCCTGGTGCTGCTGATCCCGGGAGCGATTGCTGGCGGGATTGCAGCGGCGCAGGGGCAGGTGGTGGGCTGGCTGTTGTCTCAGGAGGCAGGGGCGCTGGACTGGCTGAAGGCCAACGTGATGGATATGGGTGAAGGGAACCTGCGATTTCTGATGTATCAGATGCCGCTGACGTTCTCTGCATCGTTTATCTTTTTCGGCCTGATCTGTGCGGTGACTGCCTTTCCCACTGTGTTTATGATGCGGGTCATTGGGCTGTATGGAGTTTATTTCCGGGCCGACCTGTCGATTGTGAACGAATTTCCGGACCTTGAACCAGCGGGGTTTGGCCCGCGTTACCTGGCATTCCTCGTTGATTTGATCGTCATGGTGCTGCTGGCGGGTGTGGGCATGTTCGTGGGCTCCATGTTCGGCTGGCTGTTCAACTTTTATGGCTGGGCCATTGCCGATCAGGCAGGGCTCGGTGTGGGCGCTCTGGCTTCTCTGATTCTGTTTGCCATGTATTTCACGCTCGGCGAATCCGGCGCGGCGCGAGCGACGCTGGGAAAGTGGAGCATCGGCCTGATTGTGCTCAGAGACGACGACAGGCCAATGTCTCGGGATCAGGCCCTGAAACGCTTTTTCTGTTCAATCGTGACAGTGCTCACCGTGTTTCTCGGATTTCTGACGTGTGCCTTCCGACCGGATCGGCGTGCACTCCATGACAAGCTGAACAAGTCGAAGGTGGTCTGGCAGCCCGAACAGACCTGAAGTGTTCGGGGTCGTCCGGGCAGCGAAGTCAACAGGAGTGCTGGATGGACGCGGAGCGGTTGCGGCGTGAGATTGGTTTTGAGGCAGCGCGTCTGATGGCGCAGCGTCGCGAGACGGATTTCAATCAGGCACGCTGGCGCGCCGCCCGCGCGATTACTCGCAGCCGCATCCCCGCTGAAGCACTCCCAACCGACTTCGAAATCCGCCAGGCTCTGGATCAGATCATGGCCGCGGATGCTCGTGAAAAAGCCACCGACGTCTCTCGGCAGGACCAGCGTTATCAGCACTTTCTGGCACTCCTGCTGCCGCTGGATCGCGTTCGTCAGGACCGTGAGTCCCATCCTGAAGGCGATGTGCTGTATCACAGTCTGCAGGTGTTTGAACTGGCTCGCGAACGCTGTCCGTGGGACGAGGATCTGCTGCTGGCTGCTCTGCTGCACGATGTCGGCAAAGGCATTGATCCCCAGGACCATGTGTCCGCAGGTCTGGCAATGCTCCGCGGCTGGGTTTCTGACCGCGTGCTGTGGCTCATCGAAAACCACGGTCTGGCTCAGAAGGCCCTCGAAGGCACCGCCGGGGTTCGCGCAAAGCGGCGACTGTCACGGGCGGAAGACAGCGAAGCCCTTGAACTGCTGGCGCGGTGCGACCGCGAAGGCCGCCAGCCCGGCCGCCGTGTGTCAACACCGGAAGAGGCGCTGGAGTGGCTGCGGCAGCTGGCCGAAGAGAATGAAGGGCAGGAGGATGATGGCGGTGACGATCAGCTGATCGCTGACTGAACACGAGAATAAACGGTGCGCGGCTTGAGGATCGGTTTAACCACGGAGTACGCAGAGTTTCACAGAGAAAGACAGCGAATTCAGCACTCGTCTTAACAACTGCACGCTCGGACATCTCTGTAACAGAGGTTCTTCTGAGATTTTCGTGGCTAATCCGGGCAGGGTTTCAGGCTGAGTTTTTCGCAGAAAAAGAGAATACGAATTCGGTAATGTTCGAAGATACGAAAGCCTCTTGCCGCGGACTTTATGTACTGGATGCGGCTGTTGAATCCCTCGGCCGGTCCGTTGCTGATGGCTGACGAGAACCATGTCAGGATCCGGTCGAGGCGAGTCGTCAACATGCGAGCCACCGGCTTGATCGGGGCCAGTCGGCTGCGGATCGCCCAGGCGTACCATAAGTCGAAGAATGCCCTGTCACCGACCGCATCGCTTTGCTGCCGAAAGAAGCGGAACAGCTCCTAAATACTCCGCGCACGGCCGGTTGCCAGAGTGCTCCTTCTCAGTGCTGCGATTTCGTCGCTCTTTTCGTCGCTCAGATTCTCCGGATCCATACAGACGGCCTTTACCTTGCGTCGCTGCTTCCGGGACAGCATCATCCAAAGGCCATCCGCCGATTCCGTCGTGCGATCCAGAGTCACATCCGGAACGCGAGACTGATCAATGTCCGTCATAACGGAGACGAGAAACCGACCTTTCCCAAAACTCTTTTCATCGATTCCAACGTGCCTCACTTTATCCAGAGAGCGTCGCTCAAGCCCACGGGCAACAGCCCGCTTCATGATAACCTGAGTGAGCCGACCGTGCTTGTCGGCCCATGGAACGGCCATCGTCTTCACGCCGCATGTCTTACATGAGCAGCGAGGAATCCTTGTCGTCAGAATCGTCTGAAACTGCATCGCATCCAGATGACGCCAACTGCGTTCCGCCGCGTGATCCGTCATCGAACATGCTGCACCACACTCAGGGCACACCACACGATCGCCAAAGAAATCCAGAGGCAAACTCAGCGAACGCTTCTGGACGTCCAATTGAACATCCGCAATCATCAAGTCCTGACTCAAACCCACCAGCTAATTGTAACGCCTCGACAGAGGACTCACAGGTGAGCCCCAGAAAAAAGTCGCAACTTCGCACCTCGCAAATCCCAGTCAATTCTGGAGCCTACCACGAAACTCTCAGAAGAACCC
>JBEAUF010000039.1:0-7216 GCA_041161565.1 Planctomycetota bacterium
GCCACGATGCCGCGTGTGTTTCCACGTCGGCGATCCCGATGGCTTTGCGAATCGCGTCCACATGTTTGAAGCAGATCGACTCAAAGGCGTATCCAGACCAGGCTTCATAGCGACGGCCTGCCGATTGTCGCAGCCACGAAGTCGCAGACGCCGTGGAATGCATCCAGTGCCTTTAGCAGACGGAGAACTCGTCGGTCAACCGCAGTAAGCTGCCTTTGGCTTTCTTGTCCAGCGAAAATGTCTCGGTTACGAAGCCCGACAACTGAAACTCCTCAATTGCCGCTGTTTCCAGCAGTCGCTGTCGCGCAGCGTAAACACAGTAATCTTCATGCTGCAGAACCAGTCCCAATGATTCCCAACGCCAGCGCCGAACTTGCCAACGGCGACATTCTGGTTGTCCGAGTTAACGACATCTATCTGCCGCACCACATCAGCACTCATGTGCGTGCGATGAAAGGGCGGCTCTGGTCAAAGCCATCGTTCGTGCTCAGCAGTTACACCGGACGTCTCGAGCAGGAAGACGCCACCGGTCGGTTCCATGCCAGTCTTGCATTCCGGCGTGAGATCTTCGACCGCATTGGTGGCTGGCCACTGACCAAACGCGGTGACTTCGACCAGCAGTTGATCGCTCGGCTGAACGCAATTGAAGCACCCGGCGCCCCCTGCCAGTTTGAGATCCATCGTACATCTTCCGCTGGAGCCAGACAAACGCGTACCACGGGCAGGCGTTTATGCAGGGACCAGAAGATGAGGAGTGGTACGACAGGGTGCAGGCTTGAATTTCAAACTCGCGCGCCACACTGCGCGTGTCGCAGTTGCTGAGAAAAACGCAGGAAGCACAAAATCGCAGAAGGCAGGAAACGCAGGAATCGCATCAGAGTAACAGCGTTCGAATCGCAGAGGAAGAACTCGAAAAAAAAACTACTCCAGCACCAAACGAAATCCGAGGCTGTTACCACGGTTCTCCGGAGTGCTGTTGTTGCGGGACGCACAACGAACGTTGAACGGTGAAAGGTACCAGGAGCCGCCACGCAACACGCGAAAAGACCCGGAGCTGGGGCCTGGAGGGTCCTGATCAAGTGCAGCGGCATAGTATTTCGCACCGTACCAGTCACGACACCACTCAAACACATTCCCGTGCATGTCGGACAACCCAAAAGCATTCTTCGGATAACTGCCCACGACCGCAGTGAAGGCCACACTATCATCGAACCTGAAACTGGGATCTTTGTCGTAGTCCAGGTTCGCCACCCTGCGTTCAAGGCTGGCGTCCTGTACGTTTGCGTGTCCGTCCAGACTTTGCGGATTATCCCCCGTGGCGAATCGTGTCGTCGCACCCGCTCGCATGGCATACTCAAACTGCGCTTCCGTTGGCAGCAGATAACGAACGCTTTCCGCCCTTTTCTTCGACTCGGACGTCAGCCACGTGGCAAATGCATCCGCGTCATTCCACGATACATTCACGACAGGATGCTTGTCCGTCTGAGGGAAGCCGGCGTTGCGCCACGAATATTTAGGATCCTGTTTGAACACTCCGCTTTCCGCGTTGAAGCCCTGACCGCCTTTGCCGTCCTTTTCCGCGTCCGTTTTATAGTTTGTGCTGCGAACGAATTCGGCAAATTGCCCGCGAGTCACCTCGGTGGTCTGCATGCGGAACGCCGACATGCGGACCGTGCGAGCAGGGCTTTCATCGCCAGGGTCAAAGCCTTCGGGAAACACGAAGCCGGCCTTTTTCAGATCCGCAGCGGTTTCGTTGCTGCCCATCGTGAATGAGCCCGCTGGGATCTTCACGAACTCCATCCCCAACTCGGCGGCGAACGAGCGTTTTGCCGTCGGCTCGTCACCCACAGCTATGGAAACAGACAGAGAAAACAGCAACAGGAGGATCGAACGCATGACGCAACTCTAGATTCGGGAAGGGCCTGAACCAATGCAGATGGTGCCCAGCGCCTGCTCAGTTGTCAAGATTCACGGTGGGGATTTCATCGCCCACTCCTGACTCCCCTGAGCTGCTCAGCCAGTTTCTTAAGTTCATCACCGAATTGATTGTTGATCTTCTGCAGCGCTGCCTGCAGGCGAGACTGTCGCTTCCTGTCGCGAACTGGCGTGAGCATGATCGAACGCCGTTCATGGTCAGTTTCACCGCGTCGCGGCTGCAACCAGGCACCTCGCACGGTTTGTGGTGTTTGGTTCTTTTGTGTCCGAGAAGCCCGTGCCGAATGATGTGGACATCTTCATGGTGTTTGATGATGATTTTGACGCATCCGTATGCGATCATGAAGCGATGCTGCTGCTTGATCATGCCACTGCGGATGCATATTTTGGGGCGAGCGTGTTCTGGCTTCGACGGCCTGCCGCGTTCGGCGGCGAACAGGCCACCGTTGAGTTCTGGCAGACAAAACCAGATGGCAGCCGACGAGGAATTGTTGAAATATTGGAGACCAGCGAATGATCGGAAGTGACACAGAGCTGTCTGCAACGCTCGAGCGCATTCAACAACTTCAGCAGCAACTTGCCTTGCTACGCAAGGCGGAGACGAACCCCGTAAACTATCGTCTGTCGTCCAGCCGTTTTATCGCGGAGATCGACAGAATGCAACTTGCGGTTCGTGAATACCTGAGTACTCCGGCAATGGCTCAGTGATCGGAAAAATCTCAACGACCAAACGGCTGAACCGGAGTGGCGGAGACGCCTGTCCTGAAGTGGACAATCGCTCGCCGCCACTCCGGTTAGACTGGTCGTTCGGCGACAGGAGCGCGGTGGCGTGGCAGAGGGTGAACCAGACAAGCGGACGGCGGGAGCATGTCGTGTTTCTGCAGTTCACAAATCACTCGGCACCCAGCACGGCTGAGCGGGATCGCTGCAGTTTGCGACGCTTTATTCATGCGGGGCTCAGGGTCGTATCAGCCACGGGGCTCGCTGAGCGCAGGAGCAGCTCGTGAGGCGAGTGATCCGGACCGTGGACATTGCCGGGGCCACGTGACCTGTGTGGACGCAGAAACCCTCGAACTGAACTTCGCCGTTCGAAAGATTTTTCACCACACTCACACCACCATCACCCAGCAGTCGGCTTTCGCTTTTGCTAAAATTGCTTACCGGTCGCAACTGTGTGTTTTTGGACATCCTAAGCGGTCCGAACGGACGATAACCCGGGGCGATGTGAGAGTCCGAGAGGGGCGAGCGTTGTGGGGGAAATGCGTGCCGGGAGGTGGGCAGCGGGGTGGCCCTCGACGTCGCGCTGTTCGTGGAGAATGAGGGTCTCAGATCTCTGGCCTCGTCGGAAATCGTTGCCAGTATTGGCGTTGTATTGCGTGGAACGCGCTGGCTGCAGATCCGGCGGAATCTCAAAACACGACGGTCTGTGGATTTCGATTTCCCTGAAACTGCTGGGAGGCTGCAGGTTCGCGGGCTGACTGCCGGGTTTGACGTGCGGCGAACGACGTACGGCAGGTGTTTGACACCGCAAAGGCCAGTCCTGGCCTCCGATGACGTTTTTCGCAAAGAGTCGATTCCCCTGGATGTCCTCCCGCGACAGGCTTTCGGCATGACTGTTCAACTCTCAAAGGAACTGGCTGCCGCTTTGCACGCATGCGGAGAACTGCAACTTGAAGTTGTGGACCCCGTGACGTCGCGTGTCTATTTCATTGTCGAGAGCGAAACGCACCGACAGGCCATGGCTGCACTCCGCTCCCGGCAGGATCGTGATGCCATCGCTCAGGGGCTTGCGGACATGGAAGCAGGGCAGGGAGTACCTGTCGAGGAAGCCTTTGATTCCATTCGAACCTGGCTGGGACTGCGGCGGCGGCAATTGTGAAATTCCGAATCGTCGTACTGCCGCGGGTGCAGGAAGGTCTTCCACGAAATGCTGAGTGGTGGGCGAAGACTCAGTCTTCAGACAAGGCCGCGGAATGGCTGGGCGCCGCATTGGCCGTCCCTGCCTTCAGCCCCCTTCCACGGCCGTCTGCACGACGGCGCGGAATCGCTGGAGGATTTCGGGCTGGACGGGTGACAGTGGCTGGGGGCTGGTGCAGCGGCGAGTCAGCCAGGTGACTGGGGAGAGCAGCAGGGAGGCTTCAAGGCAGACGGCGGACAGCTGCTGTTCGGCGGTTGTTGCAGCCAGTGAGTGCAGCAGTGGAGCTGCCTCCCAGCCGTACCAGCTCCCAAGCAGTCTCGAATAGTCGAACATCGGATGATCCGTGGCGGCGGCGTTCCAGTCGATCAGACCGCTCACGCGATCCCCGCTGAACAGCACGTGCGGATACCAGAGATCGCGGAGGACAGGTTGCAGTGTGAAGGTGTGTGGGGCGAGTTTTTCGAGGTGTTGGGCGAGTCTTCCGAGCCGTGTCTGCAGGCAGCGGCCCAGTTGTTCTGCGAGGCTGCGAAATTCCCTGTCGGGGTCGGTTGCTGCTGTTGCGAGCAGTCGCGCGAGTGCTCCGGACTGCAGGTCGTGAACGATAAACAGCCGGCGCTGGAGTCCGGGTGAAGGGGCTGCGGCCAGACGCAGGTTGTCGGTTTGCGGAACGCCGAATTCGCGGGAATCCTGTAGTGCTCGGCAGCGGCCTGTGTGGTGCAGATGAGTAACTGCCGCGAGCGCACTCCGCAGCTGCTCGGGGGCTGGTCTCGTCTCCACCGCATGTCCGGGCATCCAGCTTTCGACCTGCCAGAGACCATCCGGCTGCAGCAGCAGGAATTCGCCGCAGCGGTCGCTGGTTGTGGAGTGCTGTGGTCGGAACAGCTGCGGGGCCCAGTCGCAGGCGTCTTCACGGGCGAAGTGCATCCAGCGGCAGATGGCGGTGCGGCGTGCGAGTTCCGCGGAGTCGGTGGCTGTCGATTGGCGGAGGGCCACGGACTGTCCGTCGGAGGTTTCGATATGCCAGATGCGGGCACCGCTGAAGCCGCCTCCCACAGTGCGAACGGCGGCCGGGTGGAGGCCGAAGGCTGTGAGGACTGCAGCGAGACGATTGCCGGGCTGGTGTGCAGTCATTGCGGGACCCTACGCGAGGATCTCCTGAATCACGTGACCGTGCACATCCGTGAGTCGCCGGGCGATGCCGTTGTGGCGAAAGGTGAGTCGTTCGTGATCGAGTCCCAGCAGGTGCAGGATGGTGGCATTGAGGTCGTGGATGGAGAGCACATTTTCAACGGCTTTGAAGCCCAGTTCATCGGTCTTCCCAAAGCTCACTCCGCGGCGCACGCCGGCTCCCGTCAGAAACGCGGTGAAGCCGTTCGGATTGTGATCACGACCGGCGGCTCCTTTCTGGAACATGGGCATGCGTCCGAATTCGGTGCACCAGACGACGAGTGTGTCGTGGAGGAGTCCGCGCTGGTCAAGGTCGCGGATCAGAGCGGCTGTGGGCTGATCGAGGATGCGGCCGTGGATGTCGTATTGTTCGCGGAGGGCCTGGTGGCCGTCCCAGTTGAGTCGACCGCCGCTGGCATAAGCCCCGTTGAACAGCTGGACAAAACGCACGCCCTGTTCAATCAGGCGTCGTGCGAGGATGCAGTTGCGGGCGTAGCCTGCGCGGATGGGGTCGGCAGCATCGTCAGCGCCGTACATGGCCAGCACGTGTTGTGGTTCGGAGGCGAGGTCGCTGATGGTGGGCACGGAAGTCTGCATGCGTGCTGCGAGCTCGTAGCTGGCAATCCGGGCGGCGAGATCGGAATCGCCGGGATTGCGCTGCAGGTGGTCATTGTTCATGCGCAGCAGCAGTTCGCGAGCGGCCTGGTCGGAAGCGCCGCTGATGGTGGCTGGCGGACGCAGGTGTCGGATGGGCTGATCGGAGTTGAAAGCGGTGCCCTGAAAGACGGCCGGAAGAAATCCGGGTCCCCAGTTGTTGACGCTGGCCTGTGGAATCCCTCGGGGATCGGGAATGGCCACGAAGGCCGGCAGGTTGCGGTTGTCGGAGCCCAGAGCGTAGGAGACCCAGGCACCGATGCTGGGAAAGCCGTCCTGCACAAAGCCGGTCGACAAAAAGTTTTCGGCCGGACCGTGGGTATTTGTTTTGCTGGTGAGCGTGTGCACGAAGGCAAATTCGTCGACCATGCCGGCCAGCTGGGGCAGCATGTCCGAAACCCACTTGCCGCATTCGCCCCGCTGCCGAAAGCGATACTGGGGCCGGGCGAGGTTTCCGGCCGGTCCCTGGAAGGTGACCGCCGGTCCGCCAGGCATCGGCTGGCCATCGAGGCGAATGAGTTCGGGTTTGTAATCCCAGGTTTCCAGCTGGCTGCAGGCACCGGCACAGAAAATTACGAGTACGTTTTTTGCGGCCGCTGTGTGGTGGCCCTGCCGCGGAGCCTGGGGTTGGGTGGGGTTGATGTCCGGAGCCCAGGCGGGCTGGTCTTCCGCCAGCAGTCCCTGCTGGTGCAGCAGCTGCAGCAGGGCGATACTGCCAAGGGCTCCGGCGGTATCAGCCAGGAAACGGCGGCGGTCCAGCAGACTGCGTCCGGCATGGGTCAGCGCGGCGGAACGCAGGGAGGCTGTGGCGCGGCTGGGGGCTGCAAAGGTCATGCGAGAGAAGCTCCGGAAAGGGCACCGGAAACATAACTTTCCGAGATACGCCCGGGCTACGGAATCAACAGAAATTCGTTGGAATTCAGCAACACCCGGGAAATTGTGGCGAGTCCATGTTTTTTGATGGCTTCGTCCATGACTGCGTGTTCTTCCGACGTGGCGCGGCGGCCGAGCGCCAGTTCGAAGGACAGATCGAGCTGGCCGGGAGGATCGTTGGGACGGACTGCTTCCACTCGCGCGGCGAACTTCGCCGCCCGCTCCACAAGGAACGGACTGTTGAACAGGTTGAGTGCCTGAATGGCGGTGGTGGAGCGGCTGCGGCGGGGCATGGACTGGCCCGCATCCGGACAGTCGAAGGCGCCAAAAACCGGAACAGCCTCCATGCGGACGCGATGGGAATACACCATCCGTCGCATTTCGGCGGGCGTGAAATTTTCGAGCGGCGGAAAGCCATTCAGCCCACCCCGTGTTCCGAAAAAGCTGAAGCCCGGACCACCGGCCGCCGGATTCAGTTCGCCGCTGACCTGCAGCACGCAGTCCCGAATCGCCTCCGCTTCCATGCGGCGGGCTGAGAATCGCCAGAGCAGCCGATTGTCGCGATCCGTCTGCTGCCCGGATTCCTGCCGCACGGCCGACTGCTGCCATGCCGCCGACAACAGGATGCGGCGCTGCAGAGATTTCACAGACCAGCCACTGCGGATGAAG
>JBEAUF010000058.1:0-10694 GCA_041161565.1 Planctomycetota bacterium
CTCACGCCACAACTGCTCCAACCTGCTCATGGACCACCTCATCAGGGGGAATCGGGAAACCGGAGGACACCGGGATCCAGACTACAGACCCTGACAAGAATGGATTTGTCGGACGCTTACGTTCGTGCAGTGGGGCGTGTGATGATAGCGGGGGGACTGAAGCATCCCAGTTTGCCCGTTTTATCGCCGTTTCACCATCCCAGCTTCGCCCTCCCGACACCGACTCCTGCCAGAAAGTCAACGCCCGCAGGCTTCCGCCATGCGGCTGTGCATTGTCACAAATTTTTCAAAATCCTGCGCAACTCCTGCAAACCTCCCACCACAAATACTGTGGCCGCACAGCCGAGTGGCCTGTGCAGCAACATTCTGAAACCGATCTGCAGGAGAACCCAGGGCATGTGCAAAATCACGCTCGCCTCGTCCAGTCGCTGAAGGACACGTGGCACAAGCTTCGCAACCACCCAAACCCGTGGTGGTTAGTTTCCATTGCGGGGTTTTGTTGCTAAAAATATTCAACCAAAAACACTGATCCACCGCGAATCACCTCGAACAAGGTCCGGAGCATGTCGGGTTCTGATGACAACCTCCACACACAGCGATCGCTGGGGCGCTGGTTGCCGGAGATTCCTGAGGTGCCTCTGGAACAGCGGTACGAAGTTGCCGGTGAGCCGATCGGCAAAGGCGGGTTTGGTGATGTGTATCGGGCCAAAAAGCGACTGCTGCCGCAGTGGGTGGCGGTCAAGCGACTGCGTTCCGACACCGGTGAGCATCCTCCGCTGGAAGAACAGCGGCGGTTTGTCCGGGAAGTCACGCTGGCTGCGTCGCTGGATCATCCGCATATCGTGCGGATCGAGGACTGGGGTCGGGATGCTCACGGTTTATACGTCGTGATGGCGCTCATCGAAGGTGGTTCGCTGCTGCAGCAGGTCGATCAGCATGGAGCTGTGCCACTGGGGAAGCTGCTGCAGTATGCGCGTCAGATTTGCCTTGGTCTGCAGGTCGCCCATCAGCAGGGCATCATTCATCGGGACCTGAAACCGGCCAATATGCTGCTGGACAAAACCGGTCGCGTGCTGCTGGCCGATTTCGGCCTTGCCCGCAGCTCTTCCGGCAGCCGCGAAGCACTGATCCACAGCAGCGGCAAACCGATGTATACATTCGCCTACGCGTCGCCCGAACAGATGGCCGGTGAATCCCTGGACGTGCGGACGGACCTGTTCAGTCTGGGGGCGACGCTGTATCACCTCGCAGCCGGTCAGCCGGCGTATGACCGGGACTTTGATCTGGACGCCATTCCAGCGGAACTGCACGCACTGATCAGCGGACTGCTGAAAAAGAAGCGCGATCAGCGTCCGGCGACGGTGGATGTCGTGCTTGAACAGCTGACTGAACTGCAGAAACGCCGTGTGGCGGCGACACCCCCGCCACAATCATCAGGATCGCAGTTCAATCGCGGAGCCGCGGCCCCGGCAGTGTCCGTGAAGCCCGCAGAGGAAGACCTCGCCAGCCTTGTGGAGAAGCTACTGGCGAGGGTCACAGCGCAGCAAACGCAGGCGCGTGGGTTATTGTCACAGCAGCGTTACGCCGAAGCTGTGGCTGCCCTTGAAGAGGTTCCGGAAGCGCAGCGCCATTTGCTGGATGCGTCCTTGTATCAGGAATGCGTCGGTCTGCGTGATCGGGTCCAAAGCCTTGATCAGGAGATCAAAGCGGCGGTGCTGGGTGCGCGATTTGACGGCGTCCGGGAAAAAATCACGGCACTGCAGGAACTCCAGCCGTGGCGGACGGATCTGGAACGGTTGCTGAAAACGCTCCCGGCCAAACCCGTGGTCACAACCCCCGCAATCCTGACCGCCCCGTTCGACGCCCGAGCAGCCCGGGCGGCTCAGGTGGCGCTGGCGAAGTCGCAGGGACAGCCCGAGGAATGGAGCAACAGCGTGGGGATGATATTCCGGGCGATTCCCGCAGGCACGTTTCAGATGGGATCGCCGGAGGGGCAGGGATCTGATGACGAACGTCCCCGGCATCAGGTGACCATCACCAAGCCATTCTGGCTGGGTGTGCATCAGGTCACGCAGGGGCAGTGGCAGCAGGTGATGGGGACGACACCGTGGAAAGGGCAGTCGTACACGATCGAGGGCTCAGACGTCGCAGCCTCGTATGTGTCATGGGATGCCGCGGTGGAATTTTGCGAGCGGCTGAGTCAGAAGGAGAGCCGGCGTTATCGGTTGCCGACTGAAGCGGAATGGGAGTACGCGTGCCGTGCGGGGACGACGACAGCGTATAGTTTTGGTGATGACGAGCAGCAGTTGGGGGAGTATGCATGGTTTGATGGGAACGCGAATTTTGAGGGCGAAGAGTACGCACACCGCGTGGGTCAAAAGCGTCCGAATCCGTTTGGCCTGTATGACGTGCATGGGAACGTTTGGGAGTGGTGTGCGGACTGGTATGACGAAGGATACTACGCGAATGCAGCAGCGAGTGATCCAGCAGGTCCACCTTCCGGGTCTTTCCGCGTTTTGCGGGGCGGCTCGTGGTTCAACGTACCGATCAACCTGCGTTCCTCGGACCGTGGCTACGGCACCCCTGACTACTGTGGCTACGGCATCGGTTGTCGTGTGTTGTATGAGTGTGGTTAGCTTTCCCAGTCATCCTCATGCGATTCGTTCTCTGGCGACTCTGGTGCTCTGACCTCTGAAATTCTGTGCTCTGTCCCTCTCTGCGATTCCTGCGATTTTGCGATTGAGCACTGCTGCGACACGCGCAGCGTGGCGCGCGAGTTTGCGATTTGAAACGGGCCCTGTGCGCGGATGCCGGCAGGCCGCCACTCGACGACGCACAATGCCGACATTCGTGTTTCTTTCAGGAAGTGCATCCATGATTGATACGCCATTGTTTGTGAAAACGCATGACTGGAATCTGTGGCTGCTGCAGCGAACGCAGCGGTTTCCGAAAAACCTGCGTCATTCTTATACGGACCGTCTGGAGTCACTGGCGTTCGATTTTGAGGACCGGTTGTTGATGGCGAACGGTGCTCGGGGTCGGGAGCGCCGACAGCACCTTGAGATTGCGGACACATTGCTGGTGCGATTGCGATCACTTCTGCGTTATGCGGTGGCCTGGCAGTTGCTCGGAGCGGCCCAAATGCGTTACGCTGCGGAGCAGTTGGATCAACTGGGCCGCCTTTTGGGGGCCTGGCTGAAGGGGACGGACCGATAAGCTTCCGGGTCTTTCCGCGTTTTGCGGGGCGGCTCGTGGAACAACGAACCAATCAACCTGCGTTCCTCGAACCGTAACTACAACACCCCTGACAACTGTAACAACAACATCGGTTGTCGTGTGTTGTATGAGTGTGGTTAGCTTTCCCAATCATCTTTGTAAAGGTCGAGATGTCAGGTCTGATCGGCGCTTGCCGTCGGATTCACGCCTGGCCAGTGGCAAGAGGATGACACGGTTCGAATCCTGCGTTTCGGTGATTCATCACCGAGGCCAAAGCCGCGTTGGCGGACCGGGGCTGGTAGCCATGCGAACGTCCCGGTTCGCCGTTTTCAGGAAGCACGACTGCAGTGGCAAAGACGTGGCGGCATCTGTTTCCGCTGGTCCATGACTGGCCGAATCTGGTTCGGGCGTGGCAGCGTTGTCGCCGCCGCAAACGGTATTCCCCCGGTGCGGCCGAGTTTGCCTTTGACTGGGAACCCCGCCTTCTGCAAATGCAGCGCGACCTCGAAGCCGGAACATGGACGCCCGGCGACTATGAACATTTCTACATCAGCGAACCGAAACCGCGTAAGATCAGTGCAGCGCCATTTGCCGATCGCGTCGTGCACCATGCGCTAGTGAATGTCCTCGAACCGCTCTACGAACGCCGTTTTGTGTTTGACAGTTACGCATGTCGTCGCGGTAAGGGAACGCATCGAGCGATTCAGCGGGCACAGTATTATCTGCGACGGTTTGACTGGTCATTGAAGACAGACATCGTGCGATTTTTCCCGAGCGTCGACCATGAACTGCTCATGGCCCGGCTGGAACGTGGCATTCGTGATACACGGCTGCTGGCATTGATCCGCAGGATCGTGGATTCCGGTGTCGGGGTGCTGGCGGATGAGGTGATTTATCACCCGTTTCCCGGGGACGATCTGTTTTCCAGGCTGCGTCCCACAGGACTTCCGATTGGGAATCTGACCAGCCAGTTTTTCGCCAACGTCTTTCTTGATCCACTCGATCACTACATTCGCGAGAGGCTCCGCGTACCGGGATATGTGCGGTACTGTGACGACCTTGTGCTGTTCGGCAACAGTCGGGCGGGGATGTGGGAGTATCGCGACGCCATTTCCGAATATCTTGGACAGGCAAGATTGCGACTGCATTCCAACAAGACCCACGTGGCGCCGTCGAAACGGGGAGTCAATTTTCTGGGCCTCCGAGTGCAGCCGAACCAGAAACGACTCCTGAATTCCTCAATTCGCCGCTTCACGCGCCGTGCAACGCGACTGCAGTGGCAACTTCAGAATCGGCAAATCGGGATGCGTGAGGTCGCGACTTCCATTCGCGCGTGGTTGGCGCACGCGGATCATGCGAATGTGAAGGCCGTCACGCGAATGCTGCTGCGGCGAATTCGCTTCAGCGCCGGAGCAGCGCCGACCTGCGAGTCATCGTCTGGAAACTGAGCGGTCGGTCCGCCGCCGAAGGCGGGGCTTTTGGGTAAAGGGGGTGTCGGGAGGGTGAAGCTGGGATGGTGGCACGGTGGTAAGAACACCGGAAGTCGTCCTTCGGACTCCGCCCCACCGTGACAAGGCGTTGAGTTGTATCGGTCAGTGTCAGTGGGCGCCCAAAACCCGCCAGCGCTGGGCGCGTCAAAACCAGCCACTTGAGGCAAAGGCGTAGTTGTCATGCACCCTTTAGCAGTCCTCCTGCTAAAGGAGCAAACGCATGGCAAACGTACTCAAAATGGCTACAGTCGCTGACATTGTTACATTGATTAAAGCCGGTCATTCGGATCGTCGGATTTCTGCGGTGCTTTCGCTGGATCGCGGGACGGTTGCCAAGTACCGCCGGCAGCTGCAGGCCGGTTCACCGCCCGCTATTGCGGTCCCTGCAGCAGTTCCAGCATCGCTCGTCCCATTGCCTCGCCGACGTCCATGTAGACTTCGGCTTTACCGCCATAGTGTCCGTTGCCGCTGCCGCCCTGGGCCAGAGGGTGAGTGTAGATGGTTCGCACGTTGCCCTGAAACTCGGGATACTTTCCTGAGCTTCCGTCGACGGCCAGATGGCCGTCGAGGACCAGGCGAGAGGGTCCGCTGGAATCTGTGGTTGTTTCTCCCAGAGTGCCACAGACGAACTTTGCATCGGGGGCGTTGAATTCCTTGCGCAGGGCCCTGATGAAGGCGACCAGATTGGTTTCGTAGTGGGCGGCGTGTCCGGCGTTCCCCGCATCCCGCTCTCCCTGCCAGAAGAAAAAGCCGGCCACCTGATAGCCCTGAGCGCCGGGATAGTGCTTTTCGAGGTCAGCAAGGGCGCGTTTTGCGTCACCTGTATCCGTGTCCCACTGTTTGCCGGCGTACCAGTCGATCGGTTTGCCATTCTTATCCAGCCACGGTGCTGGTTCGGTCGCGAGTCCTTTGGTCGGATCCATTTCCCAGTGCTCGGGCTTGTCCCCGGACCCGGCATACACCAGTTTCGTTTCCACGCCTGCCTTGTCGCGCGAAAGGAACTCGCGGCGCGGACTGCCTGGGGGCAGCAGGTCCCAGCCGAGTGCGCGATTGCCAATACAGCACTTCAGAACCAGCACGGGGGCATCAATCGCATTTCCCAGCGTATGGCCGATCCCGTATTCGGGTCCCAGATTGCCCCCGGTTACTGTCATCCATTCGTTTCTGAGTGGCCCGCGGCCTGACATGTACTGCACGTATCGTACGTCCTGGCGAACTGTCCACATGCCAGCCTCGTCGACCAGATATTGGTACTTCTGCTTTTCCCGGACCGCATGCTCCAGGGAATTTTCTCCGCCCTTCACCTTGCCGAGCCCAACCATGTTGGATTGTCCGAGCAGAATGAAGACCTGCACCGGCTTTGTCAGATCGGCAGCCTTGCCATCCGGACGTGCAATGGTGCCGGTGCCGTCGTGAGCCATCGCGGGAGTTGCGGCAATGAAAGCACCTGCAACGACATTGATCGTCAACGCTCGGAAGAAGCCGGGCATAAGGTCCCCTGTTCGCGAAGGCCTGCTGAAAGTTTGCCTGCAAATGATCGAACTCAATGCTGAAGATCGCACGTTCGCAGTGTCCCGGGGAACGTACTCGATCGCAAGCCTGCGGGCGACCGGCGTGAAGCGCCTGAATATGTCCCGTGGCGCAGCCTTTGCTGCAACAGGCGGGCGGATGGTGGTTGTTTTTAACCACAGAGTACACAGAGTTTCACAGAGAAACACAGGGGATGCGGTGATTGTGTTGACAAGGCAGGGGGCAGGAATCTCTGGTTTAATTATCCCTGGGATTTTGTTGTTTTCGCCATCCCAGGGCGAGGCACCGACGGAGTTGTCGAGCGCTGATCCGCGTCGTGCTGGTTGACATGAGTTTTCGCATGGCGACGGATGGCTGGTCCAGTGCTTGCGCAGTGGGTGTGGCTCAGCAGGAGCTTTGCCTTCCCGAAGCCTCGGATACCAGAAAGTCGGGGCCATTTGGCTGCCGTTCTGCGGCTTATCAGGGCGTAGCGTCAGTTCTTGTCTTAGCCCGGGGGGGGCAGGTCGGCACGCAGCAGTGCGAGGCAAATTTTTCGAAATTATTTTTCTGGTTTGGGCGTCACGGGTGGTGTGGAGTCCGGAGTGCGGCTGCGGCCGGAGTCGATTGTTTTCTGAAGGAGCAGCTGCAGTTCGCTGGCGAGGGCTGGTTGTTGATTGATCAGGTTGGTGGTTTCGCGTGGATCATCCTGGAGATTGTAAAGCTGGGCAGCGGCTGGGTCGTTGGTGGCGGGGAGATATTTGCGGAGCAGTTCACTGTCGTAGTTATTCCCGCCGGAGCCGGCATGGTCGAGATACTTCCACTGGCCACGGCGGATGGCGAGGGTTTGGCGACCGCGGAAGGCCTGAGTGACCAGCCATGGGCGCAGCGATACCTCAGTTGGCTCCTTCAGCGCCGGCAGCAGGCTGAAACTGTCTTCAGCAGCATCTGTGGGAAGTTCAACGTCAAGGATTTGTGCGATGGTTGCCATGAGATCTGTGAGGCATACGGGCTGAGCACAGCTGGTGCGGGGCCTGATGACTGCGGGCCAGCGCAGCAGCAGTGGGACGCGGTGCCCGCCTTCCCAGTTGTCTCGTTTCAGCCCGCGCCACGGCGATGCGCCATCGTGATTGTATTCCGTTCGCATGTTGACAACGGTGCTTGTTTCCGGCCCATTGTCGCTGGTGAAGATAAACAGCGTGTTATCGAGCGCACCATGCTGTTGCAGTAGCTCTGTCAGTTGCCCGACGATGTCGTCCAGTTCCATCAGGAAGTCGCCGTGGGGACCGCACTGGGATCGCCCCTGAAATCGACTGCTGGGAAACGAAGGCAGATGCACGGCCTGTGTGGCGTGATACAGGAAAAAAGGCTGTCCCGGGCGTTCCCGCAGATGCTCTTCGAGGATTCGTCTGCTGTGCTGAAGAAAGACCTGATCGATGGATTCCATCGGAAAATCCGGGGCGATCAGGCCGGCCCGGCAGTCGTGGGACCAGGGGTGCCTTGGCAGTGTGGACTTATCGAGTGATGTTGTGGGAGGCACCGGAATGCGATTTCCGTGAATGAACGCATACAGCCAGTCCGTTGTTGGGCAGCAGGCCGTGCCGAAGAAGTGGTCGAAGCCATGTTCCAGCGGGCCACCTTCAACCGGGCGTGAAAAATCGATGCTGGCAACAGTTTCGGGGCGACCATCGTGCAGCGGCTGGCCTGCGGTATTCCGGAATGTCAGTCCCAGATGCCATTTGCCGACAGCCCATGTGGCGTACCCCTGCTGCTGCAGCATTCGTGCCAGCGTGAGCCGACCCGGGGCAATCAGTGAAGGGCCTCCGGTGCCGGTAAAGACGATGCCGCCGCGCGGGATGCGAAAGGGCATTTGTCCTGTGAGCAGGCCATAGCGGGAGGGCGTGCAGACGGTGGCCGGACTGTGGGCGTCGGTGAACTGCAGGCCGGCAAGGGCCAGCTGGTCAATGTGTGGTGTCCGGACACGGGCTGCCGGGTTGTAGCAGGAGGCATCACCGTACCCGAAATCATCCGCCAGCAGCAGCACAATATTTGGCCGGGATGCTGTTGGTGAAGTGCGGGCATTGGGTGGCTGCTGGGCATTGAGGTCCGGCGAAATCGCAGCGATGACGGCAGTGAGCATGCAAAGCAGCAGGAGTGTGCAGCGAGTCTGTCTGACTGCCTGGCGTGGGAGTTCCGGCGGATGTGAGGAGTTAATGATTGGGGGCATCAGTTTCTGAAAGGCGGAGTCCGGTGCGGGAGTCCGGAGTAACGGTGCGGATGCGACCGCTGCATTGCCCGCGAGGCATACATTTTCCGCTGGCAGAAAGCAGCCTGCCTTCGGAGAACGCTTCGATACCGAGGGAGCAGTCGAACTCATATCGTCCCAGAAGTTTGAAGCTGGCGTCAGTGACAAGCAGGATTTGGGGGGTACCGTAGCAGCCGAACCACCAGCGATCATGGGCGAAGGTGGCTGTTTGAATTCCAAGGTGAGTGTGACCACTGGCGATGACATGACGCTTTTGAAACACAAACGCGGAATCGTACTCATAGACGTAATTCTCAGGCACATTTTCAGGCAGGCCACCAACCACCCAGAAGCGATTGTCGCGGAAACCGATACCCCCGGCACCATGGATGACCTCAGGAATGTGATGTCTGGCGACTTCTTCGAGGGTTTGGCTGTTATAGACGAAGATCCACGAATCTGCGTTTCCGGCGGCATCATTGAATTTCCCCAGATTGACGGCAACGAACACCTTACCGTGGTGCAGGCACAGATCTCCGTGATGATCAGCCACTGGCACGGACTTCAGCAGTTTTCCCTGTAGATTGGTTTTAACCAGCGTTGTTGTGAATGACCAGAACAGAGAATCGCGATCGGTGCATACGCCCTGCAGGTGTTTGGGATAAGTGCCTTCGCAGGTGACATCCACGATTGTGGAGGGTGGAGTGCCAGCCAGGGCGTCAGCGGCAGCAGACTTGTTGAAGACCAGCCTGCAGAAATTGTACAGGTTGTGCTTCCAGTGGCTGGGATCATGTCCGTGCTGGTCGACATTCCAGAGGTGCGGAATCTGCTGGGCGCTTAGAAACCGCTGAGTTCTTTGGCTGATACCGAGCAGCTGATCTTTTGAGCCACAGGAAAGCCAGATCAGGTTGAATTGGCTTCGAGCCTGCTCGGGGGACGGGATCAGACGTTCAGGTGGGTAGGTATTTGGTGCGGCGGAGAAGCCGGCGATCCAGCCGAATTTTTCGGGGTTCGCGAATCCAAAATTCAGGGCCTGTCCACCGCCCATGGAGAGTCCCGCAAGAGCTCGGTTGTCGCGATCGGTCAGCACTGAGTATTTCGATTCGATGGCGGGAATCACATCATCGAGGAGGTCCTGTTCAAAGACGGCGAAGGCGGGAGCAGAGGCGAAGACGTTGCCTTCCGGCCTGTCGTTTTTCTGTGCTCTGCCATTGGGCATGACGACAATCATCGGCACCGCGTGACCGTCGGCGATGAGGTTGTCCAGCAGGTTTGCGGGATCTGCGAACCTCTGCCATTCCGTCTCATCTCCGCCAATCCCATGCAGCAGGTACAGCACGGGGTATTTCTGGTTCGGTGTGTAAAGCGGCGGCGTGTAGACATTCAGCTTGCGGACTGTGCCGACGGTTTTTGACTGATATTCGATCATCTCGAGTCGGCCGTGCCGGATCTCGGATCGCGTGGCCGTGATGTCGGCCGACGGTTCAGGAAAAATTTGTTTGTCATCCGGCCCAGGTTCGAGTGGCGGGGGTAATGCGGCGGTTCGAGGAGCCTGGGCGGCAGCGTGTCGGACCGGAATTGCCACAGCAGTGATGAGCAGCAGCAGAACGAGGACGTGTGACCTGGGGGCTGATGACTGCACGATGAGCGGGTTCCTGTGAAACCACGGGGGCCTGATCGATGACATGAGTGTCGGGATTGTACTTTGGGGCTGATGGAAAGAAAGCAGATGTTGATTCTGTTGAATGCCGAGGTGGCGGTGGTCGCGCCGGACGGAGTTGGCCTGGCTGACAAAGGAGGTTGAGTGTGGTGACGCGGACCTGATCGCTTTTGGCAGGGCGAAAGGGTGATCAAGACACGTGAGGCCGTGTTCTGAGATTCCACCCTGAACAATTCCACGGTAACGGCTCGTGTGCGTGGCGGTCATCGCAGTTGGAGCTCACTGGGGCCGCACTGGCCGATGGCATTGGGATTCTCTGAAATTCTGTGAAAAGACGGGTGAAGACGTGGGCGGGCGAGGCTCCAGCCGAGCCGCTGAACGCTGGTCCGCGCTGTGAGCGTTTGCCAGCGTTTTTGCGGCGCAGCAGGGATCGAAGAAACGCTCGCGGCAGGGGTACGGCTCAGCAGGAGCTTCGCCCTCCCGACACTGCGTCTTGCCAGAAAGCCAATGGCACTGGCCGCACTGGCCGATTGACATCGACCGCACGCCTTTGATGATCGAAACTACGCGTGTTAAC
>JBEAUF010000090.1:0-6600 GCA_041161565.1 Planctomycetota bacterium
CATTCGATGAAGCCGTTGGTTACCTGAACACGCTGCTCACAGAGCCGCACGGATATCAGACCATCGTTGTTGACAGTCTCGACTGGCTCGAACGACTGATCTGGGACGATCTCTGTCGCCAATACAACGTCGCCAGCATCGAAAAAGTCGATGGCGGTTACTCAAAGGGCTACACGCATGCGCTCTCGCACTGGCGTCATCTGCTCGGTCTCCTGAATCGCCTGCGGTGCGAACGCAGCATGGTTGTGGTGTGCATCGCCCACGCGCGGGTGGAGAAATTCGAAGACCCGGAAGCCACTTCCTACGACCGTTACAGCCCGAGGCTGCACAAACACGCCTGCAGTCTTGTCTGCGAGTGGGCGGACGCCGTTCTGTTTGCAACCCGCAAGATTCGCGTGCAGCAGGAGGATGCCGGTTTCAACCGCAAACGCGGGGTCGCTCACGGCATCGGTAAAGACGGCGGCGAACGCATCCTCCGCACCATCGGCGGCCCCTCGTGCGTGGCCAAGAATCGCTTTGCACTCCCCGAACAGATCCCTCTGTCGTGGCCGGCCTTCATGGCGGCCCTTACCAACCCTGTCCAAACGAATGTGGAGAACTGAACCATGGCGAACCTGAACGGATTTGATGCAAATCAAGTGGAACCAGCTGCCAAATTTGACCCAATCCCTGCCGGTACTTACCTCGCTGTGATCACGGAGTCGGAAGAAAAGCCGACGAAGGCCGGCACCGGACACTACCTGCAGCTCACCTTCACAATTGAGGAAGGGACGCACAAAGGCCGGATCCTGTGGGCTCGCCTGAACCTCGACAATCCGAACGCGACCGCCGTCCAGATTGCTCGTGCGGAACTTTCAGCGATCTGTCACGCCGTTGGAGTCACATCGCCCAGCGATTCAGTGGAGTTGCACAACCTGCCGCTGATGATCACGGTCAAGTGTCGGAAGCGTCAGGATACTGGTGACATCACCAACGAGATCGCTGGGTATGCGAGGAAGAAATCCTCCAACCCGCCATCACCAGGCAGCTCCGGAACGTCGGTGCCACCATGGAAGAAGGCATGACGCTGCAGTTTGCCCTCCCATACCCGCCGTCAGTCAATCATTACTGGCGGCGGGTGGGAGCACGAACGCTGATCAGTCGCCAGGGGCGAGCATTTCGTGAACGGGTGTGCTCGCTGCTGGCGCTGCAGCAACGCAAACCACTGGAAGGGTGGCTCAAGGTTCACCTGCAGTTCTACCCGCCTGATCGTCGTCGTCGGGATGTGGACAACATCCAGAAGCCGGTTCTGGATGCTCTGCAGCATGCCGGACTGTACCACGACGACTTTCAGATCGTATCACTGCTGACTGATCGCCTCGAGCCTCGCGATGGCGGACAGCTGCAGGTGACCATCACTCCGGTCACAAAAATTAACCCCGCGACCGACTCGGATCCCTCACTGGAACCATCCCGATGCTGACACTGCGGCCCTATCAGCAGGAGGCTATTGCCTCGGTCTATGAACACCTGAGAACGCGGGATGACAATCCTTGTGTGGTGTTGCCAACGGGATCGGGTAAGACCCCCGTGATGGCCACGATCTGTCGGGATGCTGTCAAAAACTGGCAGGGACGCGTGTTGATTCTGGCGCACGTCAAAGAACTGCTTGAGCAGTCGGCGGAAAAGCTGCGACTGGTCTGTCCGGAAATCCCGTTTGGCATTTTCTCAGCAAGCATGAAAAAACGCGACACCGACGCGTCCGTGACCGTGGCCGGGATCCAGTCAATCTACAAGCGGGCCTGCGAGCTGGGACCCATTGATCTTGTGCTGGTCGACGAGGCGCACATGATCGCTGTTGACGGCGAGGGCATGTACCGCCAGTTTCTGAAAGACTCTCGCACAGTCTGTCCGCACCAGCGGGTTGTCGGTTTCACGGCGACACCATTTCGCCTGAAGTCCGGGCTGATCTGCACACCCGACCATTTTCTGAATCACGTGTGTTACGAGGTGGGTGTTCGGGAACTGATCGTGCAGGGATATCTGTCACCGCTGATCACAAAAGCCGGACGCAGGAAGGTTGACACCAGCAGCGTGCAGGTGCGTGGCGGTGAATTCGTGCCGGGGTTGCTTGAGTCCCTGATGGATGAGCCGCAACTGGTGGAAGCAGCGTGCGCCGAGACAATTCAGCTCGCTGCTGATCGCACTTCAATCCTGATTTTCGCAACTGGTATCCAGCATGGTCGTCACGTGGTGGACACGCTGCATGCCAGATTCGGTGTGGAATGTGGGTTCGTCACAGGGAATACACCTGTTCCCGAGCGCGACCAGCTTCTGAAGCGATTCAAGTCGAAGGAACTGCGTTTCCTGTGCAACGTGAACGTCCTGACAACCGGCTTCGATGCTCCCGGTGTTGACTGCGTTGTCCTGCTGCGGCCCACGATGTCACCCGGACTGTATTACCAGATGGTGGGGCGAGGTTTTCGTCTTGCACCCGGCAAGCAGGACTGTTTGATTCTTGATTTCGGCGGCAACGTCCTGCGGCATGGACCAGTCGATGCCATCAACGTGGAAGCTCGTGATTCCGGGAGTGGCAAGCCGCCCGCAAAAGAATGCCCGGGATGCCAGGCTGTCATCGCCACGGGCTACACGGCATGCCCACTCTGCGGTTACACCTTCCCGCCACCGGAGCGTAAAAAACATGACGCTGAAGCCACCAATGCCGGAATTCTCACAGGACAGGCTGATGTGCAGCGATACGAAGTGCTCGACGTCTATTATCGAATCCACAGGAAGAAAGACGGTGGCCCGAATGCGATACCCACCATGCGGGTTGATTACCAGCTGGGCCTGAACCACTGGCAATCGGAATTCGTCTGCTTTGAGCACAAGGACTTTCCTCGGCAGAAGGCCGAAACGTGGTGGCAGCAGAGATCACCTGATCCCGTGCCGGACACAGTTCAGCAGGCTGTTACGCTGGCGCTGGCCGGCGCGTTGCGTGCGACCCACTCAGTGACCGTGCGAAGTGTTCCGGGTGAACGTTTCGGTCGCATTGTCAAGTATGAACTGGGCGACATGCCGGAGCATGACGCTGATTTTCACTCTTCCGGTGCCAGCGACGACGAAGTCCCCTTTTGATGAACGAAGCCCGCTGCAGCGAAGAGTGGTGATTGCACCAGAAAGGATACCTGCCAGTGATCGACAGCGCTCTGAGTTATCTGCAGGCCGGCCTCTGCGTACTGCCCGCCAGCCTGAGGGAAAAGCGACCGATACTGACCGGCTGGAAGGCGTTTCAGTCACATCCGCCAACCGAACTCCAGCTGCAGCAGTGGCTGAATGGTCGCTCCGACGCGGTCTGTATTGTTACGGGAGCTGTCAGCGGCAATCTGGAGGTTCTGGATTTTGACTGCAACGCTAGTCAGTACGATGAATGGGCCAGTCACATTCCCGCTGAACTGCTGAACCGCCTCGTGATGGAGCGCAGTCAGTCCGGGGGCCGCCACGTGATTTATCGCTGCGCAGAACCGGTCTGCGGGAACATGAAGCTGTCGCAGGTCAAACGCGATGAGAAGGTCGACACACTGATCGAAACTCGAGGTGAAGGTGGACTGTTTCTGTGCGCACCAACGCCCGGTTACGTGCTGGAGCAAGGCTCGTTCGACAACGTCCCCCTGCTGACAGCCGCTGAACGCGAGTTCCTGCTGGAGGTTGCGTGGAGCCTGAATCAGTACATGCCGACCGTAGTTGACGCTGGTGGACCAACCGGCGAGCCGGGTCAGCTGCGTCCCGGCGACGACTTCAATGAACGTGGCGATGTGCGTTTCCTTCTGCAGCAACACGGCTGGACGCTGATCCGCAGCGGGACCAACGAATACTGGCGACGCCCCGGGAAAACGTCCGGCTGGTCAGCAACACTCAAAGATCGAGTGTTGTATGTTTTCAGTGCGAACGCCGCACCGTTCGATTCAAACCGAGCCTACGCCCCATTCGCAGTGTACGCTCTGCTGGAGCACACGGGTGATTTCGAGGCAGCAGCAAGGCAGCTGAGCCGTGAGGGATTCGGCGATGGCAGAATGCCACCGCCTGCCCCCGGATTCACAACTCCCTCTTCCGCTGCTGACGATGACACTGATCCTGAAGCCCCAAAGTCACCTGATGACCCCGGAACCTTGCCAGACGAATTACTGCGGGTGCCGGGGTTCATTTCTGAGGTTATGGACTACTGTCTCGCCACGGCACCCTATCCCAATCAGGTGATGGCTTTCAGTGGTGCCCTGGCGCTGCAGGCGTTTCTGGCCGGACGCAAGGTCCGCGATCCGGGTGACAACCGCACCAACCTGTATTTGCTGGGACTGGCTCACTCCGCGGCCGGAAAAGACTGGCCCCGGAAGATCAACACCCGCATTCTGCACAAGATCGGCCTGTCCGACTGCCTTGGAGAGCGATTTGCAAGCGGAGAAGGCATTCAGGACGCCTTGTTTATCTCACCCAGCATGCTGTTTCAGACAGACGAGATTGACGGCATGCTTCAGTCGATCAACAAGTCTCGCGACGCCCGGCACGAGAACATCATGACCACGCTGCTGACGTTCTATTCCAGTGCCAACAGCGTGTTCCCCATGCGACGCAAGGCTGGAAAGGAATCACCAGGCGCCATCGACCAGCCGTGCCTGACAATCTTTGGCACGGCTATTCCAAACCATTATTACGAGGCGTTGTCGGAGCGGATGCTGACCAACGGATTTTTCGCCCGCATGATCATCCTGGAGTGCGGCAAGCGAGGGACAGGCCAGGAGCCAACAATCGCTGAGATCCCGGACCGGGTTGTTGAGACAGCACGCTGGTGGATGGACTACAGGCCCGGAACAGGAAATCTGGAAAACTGGCACCCGGTTCCCGCAATCGTTCACCAGACCGATGAAGCCAAACAAGTGCTCGTGAACGCTCGAATGGAGGCTGAACAGGAATACGCACGAGCAGAGACCAACAACGACCCGGTCGGCACAACCGTCTGGGGGCGAGTCAGTGAGCAAAGCCGTAAGCTCGCTCTGCTCTACGCCATCAGCGAAAACTGCAGCAACCCGGTGATTGGAGAGAAAGCCGCACAGTGGGCAGTCAGCTTCGTCCTGCACCAGACACGCCGCATGCTCTGCATGGCTGGCCGCCACGTGAGCCGAAACGATTTCGATGCCATGGCCAAGGAAATGCTGCGCGTGCTGCGGGCCTGGCACGAGAAACACGGAAACCGACCGATGCCGGAGTGGGAGCTGTCTCGACGTCTGCCGTGGAAACCCAGCGACCACGCAGATGTGATTACCCTGCTGCGAAAACAGAAACTGGCTGACTTTGGCTCAAGCAACTCAAAGACCAAACCTGGAACTGTCTACTGGCTGATCAATCGCTGAGGGATTGGCAGCGTTTTCAAATCCCGCAGACTGATGGATCAGCCTCGGTCCAAAAGCCTCACTGCGGGATTGAGATCCCGCAACGAAAACCGCAGAAAAAGTTTTTGACGTAAGTCCTTTCGTTTCAAGGGTTTGTATAATAAGAATAATAATTCCTCAATCCATCATATACGTTTGCCTGTACCCGCGTGTGCGCGTACGTGAGAGACCCCCTGTGCAAGATTGCGGAATTGCGGGATTCGAAAAATGAACCAACATGTCGCCTTCGCCGGACCCTGGTCAAGCTCCCCTGCCGGTCGTCGCTGCACTCCCAATACCCTGCAGGATTGCGCCAGTGGCCCGCAGGCGTTGCCCAGCGTCGAAATCCGACGCGGGACACGCAAATTGACGGATCGCATGATTCGGCCAACCAGGCGTCGCAGAGGCCAATTGATCGAAACAGATCCCAGCCACGCAGCAAATAGGTACTCCCGCGGGAGTCTTCTCTTCCCCTACCCTGGGGAACAGTAGCGACAGTCGGCAGAGTTTGTTTTCCCGGTCCGCGAAAATCCGCAATCCAGCCAAACCACACAACCGACCCAAACAACCAACCCCCGATCGATCCATTCACCCACACAGCCACCGACTGAACGAACCCTTTCCATTTCCCTGCGTTCTCAGGAAAGGTTCAGTCATGAAAGTCGAGCAATGGCAGCTGTCACAGCTGCGTCCGTACGAGCACAATCCCCGGAGCAACGATGACGCAGTCGATACGGTCGCTGCCTCCATCCGGGAGTTCGGGTTCCGTCAGCCGATCGTGGTCGACGAGAACGGTGTGATCATCGTGGGGCATACCCGATTCAAGGCGGCACAGAAGCTGCGTCTGACCGAGGTGCCTGTGCATGTGGCCAGTGGGTTGTCGGCCGAACAGATCCGGGCGTACCGGATCGCTGATAACAAAAGTTCCGAACTGGCGGAATGGGATTTTGACCTGCTGCCCGTGGAGCTGGCGGCGTTGAAGGATGCGAACTACGACATCAGGCTTTTGGGCTTCGATGTGGACGAACTGGCCCGCATCATGAATCCGGAACTCAGGGATGGCCTGACGGATCCTGACTACATCCCGGCACCTCCGGATGCAGCCACCACGCAGCCTGGCGACCTGTGGATTCTGGGCGACCACCGTCTCCTGTGTGGTGACAGCTCGAAGCCGGAGGATCTGGATCGCCTGCTCGGC
>JBEAUF010000214.1:0-3143 GCA_041161565.1 Planctomycetota bacterium
GGGTCGCGCAACGGCAGCTATCCGAGAATGGCGAGAGAGATGGATAGACCCGCCGCAGGGGCTCGGCGTTTTGAGGGTTGGAGGCCGCGGAGATTCCGCGATCTGCGCAGCGGCTGACGCCAGCGAATCCGGACTCCGCGGATGATAGTCCGTCTGCGCGGCGCAGCGGTGCGTGGATCGGTCACGAATTGACGATCGCTGCCGGTTCGCAAACGCGTATCACCGAGCGTGCAGATGCTGTGCTCGATGGAGGGGACTGCTTGCCGAAGGACGGGCAGGTATCGTTACGGTGCGCGTGATGTTGCATCCGGTTTTGCAGCATCAGAGTTTGAAGGCGCGGTCTGCGGTGAATCAGGGGGCGCTGTCCGCCCAGGGATTGTGGACCAGCCCGGGCGGCAAGACCCCGCACGCGACCCTCTACGCATCAATTCTGCGAGAGATCAACGCGAAGGGGAAAGACGCCCGGTTCAAGAAGGTCGATCGAGGCCAATTCGTCGCCACCGGATCGGAGGCGTAACGATGGCCACACCAGATCACCTGGACTATGCCGAAGAAGCCGAATCGGCGGAACGGGCGGAAGCCTGGCCACAGGCCCTGGCTCTGTGGAAACGGGCCATCGAGACCTGCCCAGGCAACGCCCTGCCGCAATACGCTGAAGGCGTGCCCCGATGCGAACGCCAGATAGCCGTCGACGCCGAACTAACGTCGATCGCCAAGCGAACGCTGCAGATCCCAACATTGGAATCCCGGAAATCCGATCGTCTCGACTTCCACGAGATCGCGGTTTGGGAATTACTGAAAGCCCTCCGCCTTGCCTACCGAGCCGGGCAACCAACCCGATATCGTGACCTGCCAGCGCGGTGAACTGAAATTCGACAATCTTGGCGGTGTGATCACAGCGATCGTGGACCAATATGGAGCCCGGGAAGAATCGCTCAAACTGGCGGATCGCGTGGTCAGCGGAAAACGCCTCGCTATCAGCCGTGGCCAGAAGCAGGGTGGATTGCTTTTTGGTTACGACCGGGAGATTCTCGACGAAAGCGGCAAGGTCGTCAGGCGGGTCACCTGCCATGAGAAGTTCAGCAAGCCGACAAACTGGTCATCACGACTGGTCCCAGCCAGCGATACGCAGGCGGTGGCTGCAGTAAGACACATGTTTCAGGCGGTGGCCAACGGAGAATCGTGCGGAGCAGTCGCCCGGGACCTCAATCGGCGTGGATATCGAACCATGTTCGGAAAGCGATTCAACGCAACATCAGTGCGGCGAACGATTAGCAATGTCGCCTACGCGGGAGATCTCGCTTCCGGCAAACGACGAAGGCGAGGTCGCTTTCGCAGCCTGCATGATGAGGGTGGTGTGGTCTGCCAGAACGCACACGAACCATTGGTGCCACGAGCACTGTTCGAGAAGGTGCAGCGACGCCTGCGGACTGTTCAGACAACCAGTCCGAGTTCGCGGCCTGGTAAATACCTGCTGACAGGCCTCATCTACCTCGCGGAGACTGGCCATCGATTGCAGGGGTTTACGATGAGCCACAGCAACCGAAAAGTGGTTCGTCGGTACTATGGACCTTCACCACGGTTGTTCGAAGAGTTTCCGGATGATTCCGATCGTCCCACGTTTCGTGCCGATACGATCGAACAGGCCGTCCTCGAGAAGCTGCGAGCGTTTCTGTCTGAAGAGCGGAACAAGCGAGCCATTCGCGAGGAGATTGGTCGACGAACGAAAAAGGCGGTCGTAGAGACAGATCGGATTGAATCGCAGCTTGCTGAGATCCGTTCGAAGATTGACCGGGCCACTGAGAACCTTGCACTGGCCGATCGCAACGATATCCCCGGCATCACGCGGCTGCTGGCCACTTGGCGTGAACGGGAGTCGGACCTCAAAGAGCAGCTGCGACGAGCCCATGGGCAGCAGGCACCAACGACCGAAGCCCTGGCAATCATCAGTCGTCTCGACGACCTGCTGATTCACATTGGAGAAGGGGATCGGGAGAAACTTCAGCAGGCGATACGCCAGACCGTCAAACGCATCACGCTCAGGCGAGAGCGACGATACTTGAAGCACTGCCGCATTACGCTCTGGGACGGTGTGATCGAACTCCGGGAAGAATTCGGAATCAGCGGAGTGCTCCATCTGACCGACGACGAAATCCCCAGCCCGGGCAACTGGCGGGAAGCTGCACGGTTTGTTCAGCAGCGGAACGGTGTGGTCTTTTTCAAAGAGGTCGCCGCGCACATGGGCTTGAAAGGTTCCTGCGTGTCGCGGGCTTTGGCACAGTCGGTTCTGAGCGGGAAGATCCGTAACCTTGGCCACCAGAAAGGCTGGATGGCTGTTGAAGGCGACTGAAACGCGATGGCACAGTCGACTCCCTCATTTCTTTGCAGAATCCTGTTTCTGATGATGCGACGTCTCCTTTGACTTATTCTTTGCTGGTTCGCTTAGGTTATGAATCAGCATGAGGCAAAAACCAAGACAGATCGCAGCGCCAGCAACTTTCCTCGACCACCCCAACAGCTCATTGAATGATTTCAGAAGGTTTTTCTGTCCGGACTTTTGCCCTGAACTCTCCTTCCAACGATTAATGATTACGTGCTTCCAGTGTCGCTCGAGCTCAAAACCGACAATATCGTTCGCATCTCCGTCTTGAATTTCATCGATGTTTCGATAAACGTGAGCGAACCACTGATGGCTGTTACCAAGTGAAACTGCCGAGTGCACAATCGCAGCATGTATAGCAGATGCAATGTACAATTCGTATCCGGCTGTCGCTTTTGATTTCAATGCGTCTGTTACGGGAAAAATCAACGCAGTGATGGCGAGCGCCGAAAGGAAGAGAATTATTGATTCCATTTGTGTTATGCCCTCAGACGTTCCGTGTGCTGCGAGAAGTCCACTGGCGACGAAAAGCACAAGTACGAGCGTTACAAACTGCTTCGCATCGTCCATGAACAATGACCGAGTTGTCGTTATGTGCTCGATCAGTAAGCGTCCGACGATCCCATCCCCCCGCCCCGGGGCGCAGCCGAGTGCCTGGGCAATCCGTGGGTGCGTCTCCGGGCCGATGTGCTCAGGTGAGTAGTTCGAAAGCGATCGTCTGGGCAGCGGCCGTGGTGCCGCCTTTTTGGGTCGCGCAACGGCA
>JBEAUF010000218.1:0-7737 GCA_041161565.1 Planctomycetota bacterium
TTCACCATGGGATCACCGGCCGCTGAAAAAGGCCGTGACGACGACGAAACGCAGCATCAGGTGACCCTGAGCAAGCCGTTTTACATGGGACGCACCGAGGTGACTCAGGGACAGTGGAAAAAGGTCATGGGAACTGAACCATGGAAAGGAAAGGGCTACGTCCAGGAAGGCGACGACTGCCCGGCGGTGTACATCAGCTGGGACGACGCTGTGGCGTTCTGCAAAAAGCTGAGTGACATGGAAGGTAAGACCTATCGCCTGCCGACGGAAGCCGAGTGGGAATACGCCTGCCGTGGCGGCACGAAAACAGCCTTCAGTTTCAGCGATGACGAGGCGGACCTGGAGAAGTATGCGTGGTTTGATGGAAACGCGTTGAACATCAATGAGCAATATGCGCACCGAGTAGCCCAGAAGCTGCCGAACGCGTTTGGCCTGCACGACATGCACGGCAATGTTTGGGAATGCTGCAGCGACTGGTGTGGTGATTACCCATCCACCCCGCTCACGGATACTCGCGGGCCAGACTCCGGGCTTGTTCGCGTGTTGCGTGGCGGCTCCTGCTTCAGCGCACCGGCCGGCGTTCGTTGTGCGCTCCGCAGCGGATACTTTCCGGACGACCGTTCGGAAGACGTCGGATTTCGTTTGGTGTTGAAGTAGTTTTTTTCCCGAGTCCTTCCTCTGCGATTCGGACGCTGTCCTCTGTTACTCTGATGCGATTCCTGCGATTCCTGTCTTCTGCGATTTTGTGCTTCCTGCGTTTTCCTCAGCAACTGCGACGGGCGCAGCCCGGGGACCTACGTACATGATTTACGCGGACCACAGTGCTGACAGGTAGAGCGCTGAAAATGCGGGCGGCGCAGCCGTTGTTCCCGACACAACCGCCAAACATCGTCTCTTTGCCGATTCCGGCGTGAAATTCCCGCTGTGTCCGCGTACATTTCAGCCCTCCAGTTACAGGGCAAAACGACCATGATCACCTTGATCTCCATTGACAACTTCCGCTGTTTCTCCGGATTCCACTGGTCCCCGGGCAGTCTCAACATCCTGCTGGGCCAGAACGGTTTCGGAAAAACCAGCGTGTCTGACGTTCTGGAGCATCTTCGTGATGTGATCTCAGGGGATTCAACCGCAGCACTGTTCCCCGCAGACACTCTTTGCAAATGGCGGGCTGAACGCGATGCCGTGCAATCCTTTCGGCTGTGTCTTGACGCTGACGGCGGGCGTTATGACTAACAAGTGCAGATTGAACATCAGCCTGCCGGGGACCTGAAAAATCGAATCCGCAGTGAGTCGTTGTCGTTCAACGGTCAGCCAGTCGTCGAATTCGACGGGAAAGAGGTCCGTCTCCACGCAGATGATGGCTCAGGCGACACAACCTGGCCCTTCCCGTTACCCAGATCGGCGATTTCGTTTTTTCCTGCCCCCCCCGGGACGCGCAGGCTGGCCTGCTTTCGCAACCATGTCTCTTGCATCCGGGTGTTCAGCCCCAACCCAAAAGTCATGGGCGGACTGGTCAAAAAGCCGGACAGCCACCCAGAGCGTTCCCCGGCGAATTTCGCTGAGTGGTTGTTCGCAATGCAGGCTGCGGATTTTAAGATTGGAGTGGCCCTGGCGAACTCACTGCGGGAGGCCACAGAAGACCACGCGTGTCAAATTCTGATCATTTCTCATCATCCAGAGCTCATCAACCAGCTCGCCGCCCACAGCGGCACATTATTTGAGCGTTCTGAATCCGGTACCACGACATGTCGCAGATTTGAGTGGAGAGATCAGGAACACGCGACACCGGCCGAACTGGTCGCCCGGGGATGGGAATAGACCATGGCTGGTGTCGCAGCTCGGAACGGTAATGGACCTGGCGCTCAACCGTACCCTGCGAGTTCAACATTTCTCCCAAACCCAGTCTGCCATCCTGATTCTCGCGTGACATTTCCCCTCTAACTGAGTATTTGTCTGCCCAGGGCGGTCCGAGGGAAAGTGGCAGTACCAGTGCGCTTCCTGTTGACAATCACAGGATTCTGTCAGGACACACATGAAGGCCACCACGCTGAATTTGCAGAGGATCTTCGAACAGACGATTCGCTATCGTGTGCCTCTGTTTCAACGCCCATACGTCTGGGAACAGCACAGGAATTGGGCCCCATTGTGGGATGCGATCCGCAGGCTGGCAGAGCGTTTCCAGCAGCAGGGACAGGTCGCCCCGTATTTCCTCGGTGCCGTTGTGCTGGATCAAATTACCGGAGCGACCGGCTCAATTGAATCCCGTCAGGTTATTGACGGTCAGCAGCGTCTCACGACACTGCAGATCTTCATGGCCACTCTCCGCGATCTCGCGAACTATTATGAACTGCCGAAGTTTGCAAGTCGCTTTCAGAAGTTGACGCAGAACGATGTCGAGTTTTGTGAGACGCCGACCGACATTTTCAAAGTTTGGCCGACGAATTGCGATCGTGATGTCTTCCAAGCAACAATGACGGCCGGATCCGAGGAAATCCTTGTATCCCGTCTGGGCCTCCCGGAAAACATTGCGAGCGGAGTGCGCATGGCGGACGCCTATCGGTATTTCCGCGATGTCCTGATGGAGTGGATTGAGGAAGACAATCCGGCTGAGGCAGGAGAGGACCTGTCCACGACTGAGCTGGAGGCTCGCTACGAAGCCCTTTGGAAAGTGATCCGTCACCAGTTGCAACTCGTGGTGATCGATCTTGAAGCGGATGATGATCCACAGATTATCTTCGAGACTCTCAATAACCACGGAACGCAGCTGCTGCCCGCTGATCTGATCAAGAATCTGTTGTTTCGAGAAGCGGAGGTGGCTGGAGCGAATGCTGATGAACTGAACACTGCTTTCTGGGTGGGATTCGAGGCCGACTTCTGGCGACAGGAAATACGGCAAGGACGCCTCTGCCGCCCACGCATCGACTGGTTCCTGCAACATTTTCTGACTCTGAGGACGCTCGAAGATGTCCCCGTTACACAGATTTTCAACTGCTACAGAAATTATTTTCACAGCAGCTCGGCCAGCGCGGGTTCAGGTGAGGATTCGGAGCGGCACGTAACGACTCGCCTTGCAGAGCTGCAGCGGTATTCACGCATCTATCAGCAGTTCAACACAACAAATCCTGAATCCTTCAAAGGCCGTTTCTTTTCGCGAATGGCTGCGATTGACACCGTCATGGCCTATCCACTCCTGCTGGAAGCGTTCCACGATCTCAACACCCCCAACCTGCGTGCCGAGCTGCGACAGCTTATCAGGGATATCGAGTCATTTCTGGTGCGGCGGATGATTTGCGGCCTCACAACGAAAAACTACAACAAGCTGTTTCCCGACATCATCCGCTCCTGCCGTCGCCAGGGAAGAATTTCCGCTGAAGCCGTTCGTAGATTTCTGCTGAAACTGGATGGCGACAGTGTTCGTTGGCCCGATAACCGAGAACTCCGCGACGCAATGCTAAATCGTCGCGTTTACAAGGAACTCAGCAGAGCAAAGCTGCGAATGCTGCTGCTGGCATTTGAACGTCGTCTCGAAGACGGAAAGACGGAGCCTGTCATCTACACAGATCCAAAGAGCTTTACCGTGGAGCACATCATGCCGCAGGCATGGCAGAAACACTGGCCCTTGCCGACAGATCAATACCCTGACGACGAAGTGGGTAGTCTGGAAGCCTGGCGTGACAGGCTGATTCACACCATCGGAAACCTGACACTCCTGACCAAAAAGCTGAACCCCAGCCTCGCAGCACGTGGCTGGGAATACAAACAGAAAGAGCTCCTCGCGAAGAGCAAAATGAATCTGAACCGCTCCAGTTTTACCAACTTGGCAACCTGGAGCGAAGAGTCGATCGAGAAGCGTTCGCGGGAACTGCATCGGCTTGCCATCCGAATCTGGCCGTTTCCGCGTTCCGTCGAAGATGCCACGATCGAGTGACCTGTATTCAGAAAATCACCGCCGACTTCCCCACTTGTTCCTTATCCCCGCACTCACCTCCCCGATGAAAACTCAGCAACAGGCAACTCTGAACGGACCTTTCAGTTATGTTAAACCTGTTTCAAATCAGCGATCCGCATTTCGGGCGGATACTCAGCAACACCCGGGAATCCTTGGTGAGCTCGGGACGGAATATCCATGACTTCCGCCTCTGCGAAGCATTGCACGAGTTTTGGCACGGCGATGTTTACCTTCTCGATGATGTTTCCGATGATGATCAGTTCATACTGCTGATGAATGGGGATCTGACATCAAAGGGTCACGAAGATGAGTTCATACTGGCGAACACCTTTCTGCACTCAGAGCACGCCGTCGTCCACCAGCATCGGGCTCAATACGTCGGATTACGACAGCCAGCGGGCGATGGGGATGGTCGAGATCTCTATGCTGCAGTTCCTGGAAATCATGACCACGGAAACGGCAGCTGGGTCTGGCCTTTCGTGTTGGGGCATTCACCCGGCACTTACGATTTCTTCCCGCGTCGTCCGCCATTCATCGGTCAATCGTGGTGTTCAGAAGGGCTGGAGCTATGTATTTTTGGTATCGACAGCTGTTCCATGTATGAAGATGGAGTCAATCTTGCTCCATTCGCTGACGGTGGCTTTTCCGAGAGACATCGAACGGAATTCGCAGCATTGGTAAGGCGCGAGCTGGACAAACCACTTGCCAAAGGCTGCAGCCATCGAACCGCTGCGATTCTGTGTCATCATCCGTGGTCTGCGGACGGCCCAGCGGGGCCACTTTGCCCGTTTTGTGTCAGATGGCTGTATAGTGTAGCCGCCGAGCGGGATATCCCAATCGTGATGACAGGCCACACACATCGCACTTTGACGCAGTTGCACGAGTCACTGCCTGGACTTAAGCAAAGCAGGCCCGTGCGAGAAGTCAGGTGCCCCACAACACTTCAGGCTCCCGGTAAACTCCACGTGAACCATCAGAGTCCAGGACTGTGGTGGCACCGCGTCGGTATTGAAGGTGACAAAATCGTTTGGGAAGGTACTCTGCTGCTGTATGCGGGAAGCAGCTTCCAAACTGCTGGGCGCCCCAGCCAAACTGAAACTGCTTCCGGAAAACCAGTTCGAGAGATCTGGTATCGGGACGCTGTACCCAGCATAGGGGGAGTCAGCGTAAATGATTGACGAACCAAGTCTTCTGCATCCCTGATTTCCTGCCAACACTTAATCCGCCGCCGTTACTGGGCGCCGACGCGCTCTCCGGAGCCGCGCTGCGTGCTTCACGACAGCGATGCGCTGCTTTATGATAGCTGGCGGCTCTTTTCCAAGAATCGCTGCGCTGACACCCAGAATTGATGATCTGGCGATCAGTTCAATCATTTTATCTTCATTCTCACCATTCTGCTCAACTGCTCGTCTCACAAGTTCCGTCAGTGTCCGTGCGTCCGCACTGTCTGGTTCCGGCTCATCGGCTTCGTCAATAGCAAGCGTCACCTCGACTGTCAGAGAATTTGCTGGCGTCTCGCCCCGAAGGGAAGACTGGTGGATCTCGTGTTCAAACTGTCTTCCCGTATCTTCAATGACTATGGCCAGAGCATCTGTGGGCTCAAGCACGTCTGAGCCCTCCACGGTGACAGGTGTGGTGCCACCGTCCAGGGCAACAACAGCGGTCGTCCATTCCAGCAACGATTGACGGTGATCGTGGGAAACGAGGTTGAGTCGGGGAATCGCTGCTGATCCCCTACGCAGGTCATCCAGCAGTTGATTTGCAATCACCTGAGCGACCGTCTCGTCTGCTCCACCGGTGTGAGCTGCACAAAACAGCAACAGCTCTCGCAGAGAAAAAGTATTCCCGCTGCCCTCCCAGGAGGCTTCGGGCTCACTACTTGTCCAGTCCAATGTGAGTTTCCGTATTTTTGCTCGCTTTGATCGTTGTATGTCTGAAGGAATTTCCCGACGCAGTGTCATTCCGACTCCAGCAAGAAACCTGTTGCAAACATGCTCCAGCGTTTGATCATCAATCAGATCCCCACATAACTGTGTCCGCACCCGCGATGCCAGAGTGCACGAAATCTCATCATGCTGCTGCTGAATCGTCTGCAGCCCGCGAATGTATCTGGCAGTCAGCGCAAGCACCCGATCCTCGCGTATCTGCCGCAGTTCATTTCCCTGCAATGCATCACACGTCTTCATGCACATCAACTGATGCCACGCAGACACATCATCGATAAATTGACTCATACCCATCAATCCTGGTGGAGGTGAATCCAAGAGGCCGTCGTTCACGACTTACAGCGAAGCCGGCAGCTGCAAGTTCGGCTTCCAGCTTTCGCAGCGCTCTGAACCGCAGTTGTCGAACAGCACCTGGGCTTAACCCAAGTGACTCGGCCAGATGTAATACGGTTGTACCGGAACGGTCGAAGAGTGGCAGCAGCACCTGCTGCTCACGCGGACTGAGAACATGAATCGCTTTCTTCAGCACATCGAACTTCTCCGAATCACTGCAGGGGATCGATTCACCAATTGGGTCAACCGTCAACGTCTCCACCGTTTTCACTCGCCGTTTTCTGAGGACGTCCAATGCCGTATTACGCAT
Source organism: Planctomycetota bacterium (assembly GCA_041161565.1). Lineage (GTDB taxonomy): Bacteria > Planctomycetota > Planctomycetia > Planctomycetales > Planctomycetaceae > SXXK01. Next base: position 6,539 of record JBEAUF010000218.1, read on the forward strand.
GATAACGAACAGCCAGCCATTCAAATCTCCATTCTGCACATCGAGCCTGTGGCGGTGTTGCCAAAGTTTGGAAAGTGACGCAGCGACGATATCTTCAATGTCTTCACGAGTCAGTGACTCCCTGAACTTTTGTTGCAGTAACGGCCAAAGCTTTGGTACGACGTCACTGAACACGACCTGCAGAGCAGTGTTGTCGTTGTCCCGCAAACGCTTCATGATTTCAACGTTGTCCGCTCTGCTCATTTCGCTCCTCTGCTTGCCTCTACGCATCCGCGTTACGCCATTCTAAGGATTCTGAGGGGAATTCGGCAAATTCGCACGCGATAGGATTCGCCGTGCCGGGTGCTGCTTTCTGCCAAATGGGGGTGCCAAGAGGCCGAAGCTGGGATGGGGAAGCGATGGTAAAATGAACAATCTGGGATGTCTTAGCCCCCCACTATCGTCAGGCCCCACTGCCCGAACGCCTGGGAACAGCGTTTTCAAGCCCCGCAGTTCCACCGGTTTGACTGCGCGCACCAAGCGGGTGGCATAGTCTACTTCCCCAGCTTCGTTTCCTTCGGAAAATCCCACTCAACTGAATTTCCTTCGCCGTTTTCTTCCGCCCGGGCCTTTGGTCAACTCACTTTGTCCGATCGGGAGGTTTCGACGGCGTCATCAACGTCTTCCGTGATTGCAGATGGAAGGACACGACCGTGCCTGCCACGGTGTGATTGGGCTGCAGTCAAGACCTGCAAAGAGCGGCCATCGGGGGGCACGGAGCCGCTGTCTTCCCAGTCGTGGCGTTGTTGCTAAAGTTTGACGGACGTGGCCCGCCGGGCCACGGACGCAGAGAGCGGGCAGCAAGGCTATGTGAGAGTAACCGTCATGCCAGCTCGGGATTGCACCGGCAGCGACCTCCTGCGAACGGCTGGGCTGTTGAACTCGAAAGATTCAAATTCGGCCGGATTTTTGATGCATCGTCCGGAGTCGTCGATATTCTCGGAGGCATCCAAAACGTGGCAACGCTGATCAAGTCTGCGGAGGTGTGCAGCAACCCGAAACTGGGCCGATTGCCTACGCTACGTATCGTTCCTCTTGATATGGATCGCACTTCCTCACACCCGCAACTGACTCGATGACCACAGCCGGAATGGATTCTTTGTCGCGGCGCCGCGACTCACACAAATCCACTTCCTTCAACCATCAAAGGAGGTTCCACA
>JBEAUF010000245.1:0-5060 GCA_041161565.1 Planctomycetota bacterium
ATCAGGGATCGGCCACCACACTTGCTCGGTGCGATTCACGCACCGGCGACAAATCCATCCCAATGGACAGGGCTGCTGTTAAACCGTCGTGGTCAAAGCTGCTGGCAGCGATCAGATCGCCGGAGCGGTGTCTGTGCGGCTTTGTTAGCGCGGGTCTGTGGCCGTTAGTCCTGGGCTGAAATTTCGTTGCCGGACCTGGTGAGTGCCGGGGGAATCTGGCGGATGGAATCGAGCAGTGACTGTCTTTTCTGTGATGCGCCGAGCAGGGCGCGGCGGAGGTAATCGACGGCGGCCTGCACGGCATTGCGTTCTTCTTCGGCGTCGCGGAGTGCAGTGACGAGCCCCACGGTGTATTCAGGATGATCGGGAACGGCGGGGCCATCCGGATCGCCGATGAGTTCTTTTTTGCGTTTATCAAGCCCTGCGGAGGCGTCAGCGTTGAGCTGTGTTTGTTGCTGGATGTGGATGTCGGTGAGGCTTTCCTTTTCCAGCGATCGCAGGATAGTTTGGTTCAGACCGGCGAAGGCGTTGCGGGGCCCCGGGGGAACTTCGCGGCGGAAGCGAACGCCGTTGGCAAAGTTCCATGCGGCCAGTTCCTGCGGGCGTGGGCGCCAGGTGGGTTCGAGCACACAGGTGGTGGCCTGGAGCTGGTCGACGCGGGCGACGAATTCGCCGATATAAACGGAGGAATTTTGTGGGGTGAGGGCGTAAACGTGGACGGTGGGAGCGACTTCCGGAGCACCGGCGGCACCGGCGACGGGGTTGAGACCGTTGTTGCGACCGAGGCCGCTGACGTTGAGTCGTCCGGGAGCAACGGGCTGGATACCTCCGGCATTTCCACCAGGCAGAAATTCCCACTCGTAGCTCCAGCCGTTTTTGACGGAAGCGAGCACGGCGCGGGCGGAAAGCAGATCGAGCCGGGCTTTTTCTTCGGCGGTTACGGCCTGCGTGCTGTCCGCGATGGCTTTTGCCAGCGTGGTTTCAATGTTGAAGCGTCGCGTGAGCACTCGGGCAGCAAAGTAAAATTCGCCACCGAGTCCAACGAGCACGAGGAAGTAGAGGATGCCGCGAACGTATTTATTCATGGGTGTGCTTTCCGCATGGGCCGGAACACGGTGCCGCGAGGGCCACCGCGGCGGCTGAAGTGGAATGCTGCAGCCGAAAGAGCGGAACGGAGCCGGGGAACGGGTATTCGGTCTGGATTTCGGCCGAAATTCAAACAGCCCTGGCGGTGGAGAGGTGATGACCGCCGGATTTGTCGGAAAATTCTGACGCCGCCTGCCATGGCTGGTTCCGGCTTGCAAATCCGCAAAGCCTTCGCCGCAGGCATTCCTCGCATTATCTGTCGGGAATTCACAAATTCCGAGAAAAAACGGGGTGGGATCAGGAAAAAGGTCAAGGATTTTTGGGAGAAAACGGTGGTATTGACGATTCCCGCCAACGGGCCCCGCAGCGCTCAGAATTGTGAAGCCCGCCAACGGACCGTAAAATTCGAGCCTCGTATTACCCCGGTTCCTTTTCCACGTTTGATTTCCTGGAAGATCGATGACCAGCCGCATCTGGAATTTCTCTGCCGGACCTGCCGTACTCCCTGAGTGCGTTCTGGAGGAAGCTCGCGAAAATCTGTTGTCTCTGGGAAACACTGGGATCGGTATTTGCGAACATTCCCACCGCGGCAAGCCCTTTATGGCGATCGCGGCCGAAGCTGAATCGCTCTGCCGCGAACTGGCCGGAATTCCCGACGACTACGCGGTGCTCTTCCTGCAGGGTGGTGCATCGCTGCAGTTTTCGATGGTCCCCATGAACTTCCTCAGCCCCGACCGCACCGCTGATTATCTGGTCACCGGCATGTGGTCCGAAAAGGCCCTGAAGGAAGCCCGTTACAGCGGCGGCGTGCATACGGCCTGCAGCAGCAAGGACGCCAATTACTCCTATATACCCTCAGCATGCCGCTACAGCGAAAAACCGGTCTACGTACATTTCACCTCGAACAACACCATCTTCGGGACCCAGTTTCGCACAGAACCCACCGGACTTCCCGGCGATGCATTTCTCGTTTGTGACGCCAGCAGCGACATTTTCAGCCGTCCTCTGGATATCCGCCGCTACGGACTGATCTATGCCGGTGCGCAAAAGAACCTCGGCCCCAGCGGAGTAACTCTGGTCATTATCCGCAAGGACCTCGTTGAAGCCGGTAACCACAGTCTGCCCACCATGCTGCAGTACCGTACGCACGCGGAAAACGAGTCCATGTACAACACTCCGCCCACTTTCGGCATCTACCTGATGCTGCTCGTGTTCCGCTGGATCCGCAGTCAGGGTGGGCTGGCGGCCATGGAAGCCCACAATCGGGACAAGGCAGGACTGCTTTATGACTACCTCGACAGCAGCACCCTGTTCCGCCCCACGGCCCGCCCCGACAGTCGCTCGCTGATGAACGTCACCTTCGTCACCGGCAACGAAGAACGTGACAACGCGTTTGTGAAAAAGGCGGAGGCGGCCGGTTTCAGCGGTCTCAAGGGGCACCGCAGTGTTGGCGGTATGCGGGCCAGCATCTACAATGCATTCCCGGCAGACGGCGTTCGTGCACTCGTACAGTTCCTTAAGGATTTCGAGGCGGCATCGTGAGTTCCAGTCCGGAAAAAAATCCCGCCGCAGCTTCCACAGCAGCACCCGCCCCGACGGCCGACAAAGCTTCGGCCCACGTGGGACTGTGCTGCATTCATCGCGGTGAACTTCGCACCTTCCTGAAACGCCTCGATCGTCAAAAAAATTACCTCCATAACCGATCCCGGTTTCTCGGAGGTTTCCTCGGGGAAACCAACCGCATCGTGGTCGCCGAAGCCGGCACCAGCTACCCCAGGCATCGTGCCGCCGCAGAATGGCTTGTCGATACGCATCACGTCCCGTGGATCATTTCCGTCGGCTTCAGTTCCTCGCTCTCCGCCGATGTCCACCCCGGTGATCTCGTGCTGGCCGACGAGATTGTCGATACCCACGGCAACACCATGCCCGTTCGCTGCTCGCTCAAAGCGCAAAAACGAGTCCATGTGGGACGGTTGGTGGTGGCGGATCAGCATCCCGTCACAGCCGTCGCCAAACGCAGCCTCTCTGAATCATCTCAGGCCCTGGCCGCAGATACCACAAGCCTCGCTGCCGCACAGATCTGCTACGAACGCAACGTCCGCTTCCTCGCCATTCGCGCCATCATTGACGAGCTCGACGACGACATCCCCGAAGTCGCCGCCAATATGCTGCTGCGCTCTGACAGCCAGGCCTGGGGCGGTGCACTCGGCAGTCTCTTTCGTGGTCTCCAGGCCGCAAAAGAGCTCCGCGAATGGCGCAACCGCGGAGCCACCGCGGGCAGCCACCTTGATCGCTTCCTCACCGGAGTCATCGAACAGATCGCTGAACTCCTCGAAAGAAATCGCCTGGCCTCCGGTCGGGACCACTGACGCAATCGCTCAAGGACAACCCCATGAAGATCCTGCTGGCCAATCCTCGCGGCTTCTGCGCCGGCGTTAATATGGCAATTGAATGTCTGGACGAAGCCATCCGCCGCGTCGGGCCCGGAATCTACGTCTATCACGAAATCGTACACAACAAATACGTCGTTGACCGCTTCACCCGCCAGGGAGTGAAATTCGTCGATTCACTCGAAGAAGTCCCCCACGGCTCCATCCTGCTCTTCAGCGCCCACGGTGTCAGCCCGGAAATCCGACGCATCGCACGCGAACGAAAACTCCAAACCGTCGATGCCACCTGCCCCCTTGTCACCAAAGTCCACCTCGAAGCCATCCGCTACGCCAACGCGGGCTACCATATCCTGCTCATCGGACACGAAGGACACGACGAAGTCATCGGCACCATGGGCGAAGCCCCCCAAAGCATCACCCTCGTGGAATCCCCGGCTGATGTGGAGCGGTTGCCCTTCTCTCCCTCAGATCGACTCGCCTACCTCACCCAGACAACCCTCAGCGTCGACGAAGCGGCCGCCGTGATCGCCGCCCTCCGGGCTCGATATCCGCAGATCGACTGCCCCAAAAAGGAGGATATCTGCTACGCCACCACCAACCGCCAGGAAGCCGTCAAACTGCTCGTCCCCCGCGCTGATGTGCTCATCGTGCTCGGCAGCCAGAACAGCTCCAACAGCCGGCGACTCATGGAAATCGGCGTCGCCAACGGCATCCCCGCCCACCTCATCGACGGCCCCCACGAACTCCAGCAAGCCTGGTTCCAGCCCTCCAACACCGTACTGATCACCGCCGGTGCCAGCGCCCCCGAGGTCGTCGTTCAGGAATGTCTCACCTGGCTCGAACGCGAATTCTCCGCCGAAATTGAACAAGTCACTCTCCGCGAGGAACATGTCCACTTCGCAATGCCGAAGGAACTCACAACGCTGGTCCCCGTAACGGCAACCGACAACGTGTAAGGTCCTCCACGGGCCACGTGAAAATCAGCCGCCACCGCGGCAAATACCCTTCGCTGGCTCCGCCCAAAAGGGCGACAGAGCACCAGTGGACCGCACCAGGTGAACCGCGCCACGCGCGATCGGGGCTGATGGTGAAAGGACGTTCGGGGCGACGCGGTGGAGGGTTGGGAGGGGTGAGTGGCGAGGAACGAATGGCGAGGGACAAGGGACAAGGGACAAGGAACGATTGAGAAGTTGATCCTGCCCGCACTTCCACGGTCACGATTCCCACCGGAACTTCTCACTTCTAATTTCTAACTTCTCACGTCAACCACTCGGCTACGTCGCCCAACGCAGCCCACCATCCGCTCCGACGATATACATCGTTCTTCAACTTCCGCTGCATTCCCGTACGTGCTGAAAACAGGGGATTCGCGCGGCCCCCATGCGGGATGGCGTTGCCTTTTCGGGGGTATGAGGAGTCAGACGTGGGGAACCGCACTGAGCCGCAGGGCGGCAGCCCGCGGGACGCTGCGCGAGAGGGGAGAGCGTAGAAATTAGAGAGGAGAAGGGAGCGTTGAAGTGAGAAGTGAGAAGTGAGAAGTGAGAAGTGAGAAGTGAGAAGTGAGAAGTGAGAAGTGAGAAGTGA